>JAUNQH010000005.1 GCA_030536295.1 Clostridia bacterium
ACAGATCAAACATGCGGTATACTGCATGTGAAATGAAAAATGATACTTTTCATGTGCCGCAGGCAGACAGTGATGCGGCGTTTATTGCATTGAACGCAAATAACGGTTGGAGTGATGCCGAAATTGAGCGAGAATTCAAACACAACAAAACTTTTTGAAAGCGCGCCGGTGATGCAGGCGATCTCGAAACTCGCAATTCCGACGGTTATCGGTCAGATCGTTCTGGTGATATACAATATGGCCGATACGTTTTTTGTCGGTCTGACCGGCAATGACGCGATGCTGACGGCCGTGACGGTCTGTATGCCCTTATATATGATCCTGTCCGCTGTTTCCAACCTGTTCGGAGTCGGTGCCAGCAGCAGCATTTCCAGAGCACTGGGCCGAAAAAACACAGAGGATGCGCATCTGGTCTCATCCATCTCGTTCTGGGGATGTATCCTGACCACTTTGCTGTATTCTTTGCTGGTCTTCCTGTTCGGTGATCTTCTGTTGAATATGTTCGGCGGCGCGCATCCGCTGGTTCATGATTATTCGAAGGATTATCTGCTGGTCGCCCTCGTATTCGGCGGCTTGCCCACGACCATGAACGCGTTTCTGGCGCATCTGCTGCGCGCTGAGGGAAAAGCGCTTCATGCCGGCTTCGGCGTTGCCCTTGGCGGAGTGCTGAATATCATACTCGATCCGCTGTTCATGTTCCTGATCCTGCCAGACGGGAATGAGGTCGCCGGCGCGGCGCTGGCCACGGCGCTGTCGAATGTGTTTTCCGTTTTCTATTATATTATCGTGCTTTACCGCCGCAGAAAGAAGACCGTTTTGCGTTTTGCCCCGCCGCGCGTTCTGCGCGCGGACCTGCTCAGGGACATTCTGAGCACGGGGCTTCCCGCCTGCATCATGACAGTGATGGAGAACCTTTCATACGCGCTGATGGAAAGCCTTATAGCCGCTTACGGACTCGCTGTGCAGACCGGTCTCGGCGTCGCGAAAAAAGTGAACATGCTGGCTCATTGTATCGCCCGCGGCATGACGCAGGGGGTCCTTCCGCTGATCGGATACAACTACAGCGCCAAAAACTTCAGGCGGATGCGGTCGGCGCTGTTTTGCAGCGCCGGTCTTTCAGCCACCGTATCGGTCATGCTGACGGTCCTGAATCTGACAATGGGCGGTCTTTTTGTGGGACTCTTTATTCACAGTACATCGGAAGCACTTGACGCGGGCACCCGTTTGCTTATGATATTATGTACGGGGGGACCGTTTTCCGCCTTTGCCTATACCGTTATTTCCTTTTTTCAGGCAACCGGAAAGGGTGTCCGGTCCTTTATGCTGGCGCTGCTGAGAAAAGGTCTGCTGGATATTCCGCTGATGTTTCTCCTGAATATATGGCTGAAGGATTCCGGAATCGTTCTTGCGACCCCGATAGCAGATATTCTGTGCTGCACCGTTTCGGTTATTCTTCTTTTCCGCTTCCTGAAAACTTTACCTGATACATCCGCTGCGACGACGGGATCTGAATGATCCGCATATGAAAGGAAGACAGATATGCCACTTGCCGATGAAGCCGCTTTCTTTGAAGAAACAGACATTCCGGACTCGGCGCCTGACGGCATTGATTCCGGCGACATGTGTCCCGAAGATCCGGAAGGCAAACCGGCGGAGGATCATGACATTCCCGGATGGATGACGTACGATGAAGAATCCGATGACGCGGGAGACGGCAATGATGATGACGATCTGCTGTCCGCCGTGTTTACGGGTGACAACACCGATGATGTGAATCAGACGGCGCTGATGACTGTTGCCGTGGACTACGTTTTTAAACGCGGAAAGATCAAGAAGAGCATTCGCAAGATCTGCCGCAAACTGATCAAAAAACACGCGTTGGAAACGGAACAGCATCAACCTGCCGGGCGCTTCGCGGAAAATTGCTGCAAACGCTTTGTCGGCAATGTGTTTGCGGAGTATGGGGAAAATCCGGATCAGGCGCTTGATATTGCTTATTTCGGTGCCGTATGGCTGGTATCCGCCTTCAGGGAAGATATGAAGGGAATAAGCAAAAACGAAAAGGATGTATGGCCTTTTCTTGTAAAACATGTGAAACCGGAGGAACTTCAGCGTAAGGCGCTGAAACAGCTGCAGGACAAAAAAGGAAAGAGCGTGAGGATCCTGAACGAGTATACGGAACGGCTGAATGTCAATGAGATCTGGGATAATATTGACGGCAGAATGAAGAAAAAGATCCTGAAAGGCGCATTCTGGCTGGGTGCCCTGAAAGCGATGAAGCATTGACCGGGAGTACTGAAGATCTCCGCGTCGGGCAGATATGGGCGAAAACGGAGGATCCGGTCAAAAAATACAGGAACAAAACAAACAAGCGGCCGTCTTGTTTACAATATGGTTTTCATATGTTATAATTATCACACAAATAATTGAAGGAGGGCTTTTCTGTGAAAAAGTTCCTGGCTCTGGTTATGGCTGCCGCTATGCTGCTGTCCCTGGTTTCCGTCAGCGCTTCCGCGGAAGACTATACCATTCGTATCTACTCCAACTCCAACTCCACCGAACGCGTGAACTGGCTGGTCGCCGCCGCGAAGGAAGCCGGCTTCAGCATCTCCCTGGACGATAACTCCGTTATCTCCGGCGACACCGCCGCCATTCAGGCCGCCAATGAGAACAAGGACGGCGACATCCTGTTCGGTCTGAACGAGACCCGTTGGGGGCAGGTCGTGGACGGCACCTATGAGAACCTGTCCCTGGTTGACTGGACTCCCGCCTGGGCGGAAGAGGTCGGCAACTATGCTTACACCGGCAAGGCCTACGGTCTGGTCGTGCAGAACGTTCTGATGCTCTACCGCAATGACGAACTGGGCACCAACGGCGAAGCGCTGCATTTCCAGCACTGGGCTGACATCGTGAACTGCGGCTACAAGTGGTATCGTCAGGGCAAGGTCGGCGGCACCACCAACGCCAACATCAACTCCGCCATGCTGTACGCCTTCACTGATCCCACCTCTCCCGCCGGCGGCGTGTCCATTGACGGCTGGAAGACCCTGTGGGCCTACTGCGCGGGCGGCAACTTCACCGGCGATTCCTACGGCTTCGATCCCCTGAATCGCGGCGATGTGCAGGTATCCACCTTCTATTCCTCCTCTCTGTACGGCATGATCGACTCTGCCGCCGAATCTTCCTCCACGCCTCTGGTCGGCGCTCCCGAACCTGAAAACTGGAATCTGGTGGAGATCGACGACGGTACCTATTACATCGCCGAGTACCTGGGCATTCTGGAACGTGAAGGCCGCACCGAAGCCCAGACTGAGATCGTGAAAGCTTTCGCCGAGTGGTTCGGTTCCGCCGAGACCCAGGCCGCGTGGGCTGACGAGTTCGACTCCTTCCCCTGCAATCAGGTTGCTGCCGCTGCCGCCTATGAGACGACCCCCGGCATCTACACCCTGAAGAACTTCGCCCTGAACACCGTGGAAGGCACCGATATGACCTATGCCGCTTATGTTGCCGCCCATTCCGCCGAATGGACCAACATCATGACCAACCTCGGCTTCTACTGGAAAGACATGAGCGCCCCCAACGCCGAACCCGACTGGGACAACCTGGATTGGGCCACGCTGACGCAGGCTGCTCAGTAATCATCCGATACATATGCTGACTGACGATCGTTAGCAGCGCATGGCGGGTCGCTGACACGGCCCGCCATGTTCTTTATACCCGGCGCGGGCGCGTGAACCCGGGCGGGGGAGAAGCATTCAAAAAACGAATTCAGAATATAAGGGGAGATCACCATGCCTTCCGAACAGGAAAAAATGATCGAGCTCAGGGATATTGTAGTCAAATTCGGGGATTTTGAAGCGCTGCATCATATTAATGTTGATGTCCGAAAAGGTGAGTTCTTTACTTTCCTCGGCCCCAGCGGATGCGGAAAAACCACGACGCTCCGCACCATCACGGGATTTATCGATCCTGTGCAGGGAAAGGTGTTTGTGGACAATAAGGACATCACAAATGTGCCCATTGAAAAGAGAAACATCGGCATTGTTTTTCAGAGCTATGCCCTGTTTCCCACAATGACGGTGTATGACAATATCGCCTTCGGCCTGAAGGTCAAGAAACAGAGCAAGGCTGAGGTGGACCGCAACGTACGCGCCATCGCGAAAAAGGTGGACCTGAGCGATGAACAGCTTGCCAAGGCGGTATCGCAGCTCTCAGGCGGACAGCAGCAGCGTGTCGCCATCGCCCGCGCGCTGGTCACGGGTCCGGCCATTATCTGCATGGATGAGCCGCTGTCCAATCTGGATGCCAAGCTGCGCGTACAGCTGCGCAATGAGCTCAAAAAGATGCAGCGCGAGTTCGGTATCACCACGATCTATGTCACACATGATCAGGAAGAGGCGCTGACCCTGAGCGACCGCATTGCCGTATTCAACAAGGGCTTTATCGAGCAGATCGGTACGCCGAATGAGATCTACAATCATTCAAAGACGGAGTTTGTCTGCAATTTTATCGGCGATATCAACAAACTGGAGGATGAGATCACCGGCAAAATGCAGCTTGACGCTTCCTGCCATCACTTTATCCGCCTGGAGCGGGTGCATGTGAACCGCGGCGAATGCGACCTGAACCTGGAAGGCGTGATCGAAAGCCGCGAATACTACGGGCTGTACATCAAGTATTACATCCGCACGGCAGGGCAGACGATCAAGGTCATTGAAAAGAATGACGGCATCAATATCTATGAAGCGGGGCAGACCGTAACCGTGGGCATCAACCGCGAGGATCTGATGAGCTATCCTGTACAGGAATAAGGAGGTCTTCAGATGAAAAACAAATCCGAATGGCTGAAGCCTTCCCTGATCTGGAAAGTATTCGGCATCGCTTTCTTTGTTTATCTTTTCTTCGGCTTCATGCTGCTGCCGTGCCTGAACACCATTACGCAGATCTTTACCGCGAAGAACGCGGCGGGGGAGATCGACCCGCTGGCGGTCATCAAATTCTTCTTCGCGGGCAATATGCCCAGTTACGTGTGGAATTCCCTGAAGCTGGCTATCTGCCTTGTGATCACCGTGAATGTGGTGGGCATCTCCATCGTGCTGCTGACCGAGTATTTTGAGATCAAAGGCGCAAAGGTCCTCAGGCTTGGCTATATGACCACGCTGATCTATTCCGGCGTCGCGCTGGTTACGGGCTATCTGTTCCTGTATGACAGCGACGGTATGCTGACCACATGGCTTGTGAAGGTCTTTCCGGGAATGAATAAAGAGTGGTTCTCGGGTTTCAACGCTGTGCTGTTTACCATGACCTTTGCCTGCACCAGCAACCACATGCTGTTTTTGCGCAATGCCATTCGCGGCATCGACTACAACACGGTGGAGGCGGCGCGGAATATGGGCGCGAAGCCTTTCAAGGTGCTGCTGAAGGTCGTTTTCCCGACCCTGATCCCTACCATGTTCTCCCTGACGGTCATGACCTTTATCACCGGTCTTTGCGCCATGAGCGCTCCCACCCTGCTGGGTTATGACTCCATCAACCCGGAGATCGTCCGTCTTGCCGGGTCATCCGTGGCGGACGAAGCTTTCCCGCAGGCGCGTGCCGCGCTGCTGTCCATCATTCTGGCACTGTTCACCATCGTGCTGCTGACGGTGCTTTCCTCCTACGAGCGCAAAGGGCATTACCTTTCCGTGAGCAAGACCAAGGCAAAGCTCGTGAAGCAGAAGATCAACAACCCTGTGGCAAATGTGCTGGCGCATATTTATGCCTATGTGCTGTTCATCATCTATATGACGCCCGTTGTCATGATCGTTGTCTTTGCTTTCCAGAATTATCCCGCCATCCGGTCCAAGACCCTGAACCTGGGCGACTGGACACTGGTCAATTTCTTCGGTCAGCAGGACTATGAATATCTGACCAACAGAGGCAAATACAAGACGCGCGTTGGCTCCATTTCCGGCCTGTTTGCCAACAGCGATACGGTGGGCGGCATCCGGCTCTCCTTTGTGCTGTCCGCTCTGGCGGCGGCGCTCGCGTGCGTGATCGTGGTCATTGCCGTCAACTATATCTTCAAGAACAAGGGCAAGAAACGCTCCACGGTATTGGAATACAGCCTGCTGTTCCCCTGGCTGCTGCCCACCATCCTGATCTGTTATTCCTACCGCACCTACTTTAATTCCAACGATGTCTGGTATGTTTTCAACACGAATCTGTACTGGATGGAGAATGTGCGTTTCCTGATCGTGATGGCATATACGGTGGTCAAGCTGCCCTTTGCATTGCGCATGGTGAAGGCGGCGTTCTACGCCATAGATGACGAACTGGAGGAGGCGGCAAAGAACCTGGGCGCCAGTCCGCTGGTCACATTCCTGCGGGTCAAACTGCCGATCGTGCTGCCCAGCGTGCTGGCAGTATTCGCGCTGAACTTCAACGCGCTGTTTACGGAATACGATATGAGCGCCACCTTCCATTCCAGCTACGGTAAGTCCTACGCCATGGTCATTCAGAACATGTGCGCCGAGGAAGGACGGGACGGCTATAACATCAATGCCTCCGGCCGCCGCTGCGCGTCCACTGTGTTTATCATGATCGTCTCCGGTATTATCCTGTATCTGGTGTACGGCGTGGGAGCACGCGACCTGGGCGAACGCCTGGCTATCAGGGAAAAGCGCAGGAAGCGCGTTGAAAAGATCAAAGCGAAGTTTACGGGAAAGAAAACAAACAACGCTGCATGAACAGAGCCGCCCGGCAGGGCGGCTTTTTCATATGCAAAAAGCCTGCCGGGGAAGCCGGCAGCCTTTGGATCATTCACCGGAATTCTGCGAAAAGCGTTTTGAAAAATACAGGGAGATCCTTCTGATGATAACCGGGATGACTGTGTCAGTTTTCCTGTATGTTTTCCCAGGTCTCTTCCTCTTCACGCTGCTCCCAGTATTCCTCCTCGGCCCTGCAGGAAGGCACGCGAATGTCGTTCAGGCACTTGCCCGCGTTCCGCTGCCTGAATTTTTCGATCTCAAGCGGATCCGCCTGCGCGTACCAGTGCATGTAGCGCCAGATCACAGTCTGTTCTTTGGAGTATTTATCTTCTTCTTCCAGACCCCGGAACAGATCGGCACCGGAATCGAAACGCGCTTTCTCATCAGTTGAAAGTGCCCTGCGGAAGGAAATATCCTGCAGCTCGGCATTGGTGAAGGCGTCAAACAGGCTGACCGCGTTTTCATAAAAGTACAGCTTATCCGATCTTTTGACCATCGAGTGGAAGCGCACGCTTCTGTCCCTCACGTTGCGGACAAGGATCTCGATCACCGGACAGCCGCCGATCCTGCCGCAGACGGTACTGCTCCGGGTTATGCCTGTACGGATACTTTCCACTTTCAGTCTTTTCATGGTATCGTCCCCCGTGCCGCTGCCGTTTACCGGCACCGCGGCATGCGGCAGCTGCCGGAAATATGCCGGAAACCGCCTGTATGGGTCCACTATTCGCTTTCGGAAAGCCGTACTCCTGCATGATTTTTCGTGAAAAACACGAATAACCGTATATATATACAGATATAACCGAAAAACCGAATAATTATCAAATTCAGACTGGTGCCGGAGTTAAAAGATGCCGTCCTCTTCCTCTTCCCACAGTTCCTCTTCCTCGCGCTGCTCAAGGTATTCCTCTTCGGCATCCGTAGCCGGGATGATCATGTTGTTCAGATACAGGCCGGCATTGCGCTGCATGAAAGTACGCAGATCATACTGATCTGCCTGCAGGCAGTAATACAGGAATTTTCGCTTCACCTCGTCATCGGCGGAGGAAATGAATCCTTCCTCCAGATCCTCATACAGTTCCGCGGCATCCCGATACTTCGCGATCTCGTGCTGCGCCAGCAGAAGGCGGAAATCGGCGGTCTGCTTCGCGGTTTCGGTGAACCCTTCAAACACGCTGACCGGAGTTTCATAGAAGCAGATGCGGCCGAACAGCTCCACCGCGGTGCAGAAGGTGACCGTGCCGGTGTCAACATCCCGGATCGCCGCTTCCGCGACCGGATGCCCCTCAATGGGACCGCAGACCCGGCTGCCTGCCGTGATGCCGCAGCGGATGCTGTCCACAAACAATCTGCTCATGCTGTCATGCTCCTTTACGCATTGTCCGGCGCGGTATGCCGCGAACAGCTTACCGACCGGAATCAATATAGCACACGGACGCGGCGCAGGCAAGACGCTGAGATACGCATGGTGCTGTACAACAGCCTCAGAGACTGTTGTACATGCTGCCGAAAGATCCGCGGAATGTCAATAATCGCCAACTTTTTCGGAACTGATCCCTATTGACTGTTGCGCGCAAGCATCAAGTCAGTTATACTGCATTCTGTGCTTTGGTAATAAACTGTACGGGACGGATGAAGCGGACATGGTTCCTGTAACCGTTTTCCTGAATAAACCGAAAGGCCGCGGATATGAAAACACAAGAAAAAAAGCAAAAGCTCAGCATCGTCAGTATGATGCACTATGTGCGCCTGCTGTACAGAACCGTGCTGTTTATATGGCTGGCGGTTGATTATATTCTGAACCATATCTGCCGGAAGGAGCCGATCGACGGCTGGCTGGAACAGCAGCCTGTGATCCTGATCGTGACCTGGACCGTATTTGTGATCGAGATGATCCTGCGCTTTTTCCCTTCCCGGTTTGAAAGCCCGGGCTGTCAGAAACAGTTCGCGAGGAATTATGCCAAGTCCGGTAAAACAGAGATCGTGATCCCGGATAATCACGCGACGGTGCTTGTCGCGCTGCTGTGGATCGTATTCAACGGGATCTTCGGCGCCCTGAACATGCTGGGCATTCTGGATGACGGCGTCATGATCCTGCTCAGCAGCGCGTACTCAGTCTGCGATATGATCTGCATTCTGTTCTTCTGTCCTTTCCAGACATGGTTTATGAAGAACAAGTGCTGCAGTGCCTGCCGTATCTATAACTGGGACTACGCGATGATGTTCACGCCGCTTTTCTTTGTCCGCCGTTCCTATTCCTGGAGCCTGCTTGCGCTTTCTGTTGCTTTGCTGATCCGGTGGGAGATCACCTGCTTCCGTCACCCGGAGCGTTTTTCCGAAAACACGAATGACTATCTGCGGTGCGCTAATTGTACGGAAAAGCTGTGCACACATAAAAAACAACTGATGTCACTATGGCAGGAAGCGGAAGCATATACGCAGGAGCGCATCAGAAGACTGAAGCGTGAATGACAGTTCCGCCTGATTGCCTGAAAATGAAAGGGATCCGGTACCGTGCCGATACAGTACCGGATCTCTCTTTTTTTGTATTTGTACGGGATATTACGTCTTTACGGCACCATGATCAGGGTCATGGCGCCCATGTAATCCAGCGTCATGCTGCCGTCCGTTTCCGGGGTCATGGTGATGACCACGGTGCCGTAGGCATCCACTTCAATACGTTCGTCAGACCGCTTCCAGGTGTAGCCGGGCATTTCCATACCTGCCATGGTGAACACCGCGGATCCGTCTGCATTCAGCAAAATGCTGTATTCTCCGCCAAGAACGGATGCATCCATGCTGACACCGCCCGCGATATATGTGCTGGCCGTATATCTGACACCGACGAAGTCCCCGGCTCCGGCATCGCCACTCGTGCCGGGCTGTGTTTCCGCGGTCGGAGCGGACGCGGGCGCACTGATGATCTGCGCCGCGGGATCGGCGGGAAATACGGAAGCTTCGGCAGCCTGATCCCGGCTGAAAAGGATATATCCGCTCAGATAGCTTCCCCAGCAAAGCGAGCCGTCTTCCAGGAAGCTCAGAGGTGTTCCGTCTCCCCAGTAGCGGGTAACGCCTTCCTCATCCGTTCCCCAGCGGCCGCCGCCATCGGAACCGAAATAGTCAAAGTCGCCTGTTCCGTCAGCGTTCAGGGTCAGGATGATCGTCATTCCGAAAAGCTTTCTCGGATCACCGTCCATGCCGCCCGTGTGCATCCAGGTGCCATACCAGATGCCGGCATAATCGTCATCCCCGGCGGTCATTGCGGGGAGTGTCTGTACCGGCGTTTCGGCGGCGGGAGGAGCGGTCGGTGCTTCTGTCGGTGCCGGTGTTTCGGTGACGGCCGGCTGTGCCGCCGCGGCGGTCAGATCTTCACCGGGCACGGTCAGCGTCACAGTCTCTTCAAAAGCCTTCAGGATCTCCTGATACCACGGCCGATCGGCATGACCGGAATGATTCGCGTCAACATCGATGAGCACGCGGCTTCCGTCACTCAGCGGTTCACTGATGATCGCCCAGTCAACTTCTCCGCGGTAGTTGACATGCCGGTACAGCGTGATGCCTCTGTCAGTCTTCACGGTGGTGTAGGTGTCATCCTCACCGTGACCGTGCGCTGTATGGGAGTTGATCTCCCAGTACTTGTCCGTAACGTACAGACGGGTGGTATAGCTTGTTTTCTTTGCTTCCTGCCGGTTGTAGCACCAGTCGAAGAAAGCCCTTCCGCTGTTGAGACGGGGTTCCTTGTATTCATAGAACTCATCGACGCCCTTTTCCGGATCCATGGGAACGCAGAATGACAGACTGACACCGTTTTCCGGATGGGTGAAAGTATATTCCTGCCAGTAATCCGGCCGATCCTTCGCCGCCGGAATGAATACGATCGGATCTTCCGGATGATATTCATCCGTGAGGATCGGTTCGGCCGTGATCACGGGGGCGGGGGCTTCGGTCATCTGCGGAGCGGGTTCCGGGGTAGCTTCCGGAATCGGCTCTTCCGTGACCGCTGCGCTGACAGGAACCGAACCGGGGAATGTGTATACCGTTCCATCCGTCTCTGTCCAGCTCAGTTGAAGGGAATCCAACAGGGCCGCGCCTTCGGTGCCTTCACCGCAGTTGATGCGGCTGATCCTGACGCCGACGGATACATGCTCCGACAGCCGCGCATCATACTCGAGCCAGTCCCATCCGGTGTGGTGATAGGTCCGTCCTGTCATTTCCACGCCGGCAATAACGCGGCTGTCCGCAGGCTGCAGGTTTTCCCACTTGTCCTTATAGAAGTCCAGCATGTCGGGCGTGTCAAAAGTCACGACCTCGATCCGGGGATCGTTCTGATCTTCTCCGCGCTCATTGTAGAAATACACGGAATTGCTGCTGCTTTCCTTGATTCTCCAGCCGGTCACCGGCATCCGGACCGATACGGTCACGGCCGGATTGCTGAAGCGCTGTATCTGAACACTGACAGGCTCCGTTTCGCGGCAGGCCGTTTCCGCCAGCCAGTCCGTCAGATCCGCGCCGGCCCATTCCGCGGAGTTGAAACCGCTTGTATTCCACTGGCAGGCTTCAAACCGGCCGCTGTCATCCCGGCCGCGGAAGCAGACGTGAATATAATGTGTCGCATCCGATTCCGCGATCCAGTCAAAATAATGGTCGCCCAAAGCGGTCATGCCTGTATCACGGTGCCCCTTGTCCAGCCCTTCCACACCGGTAAAGGCGACAACTTCCTCATAGGTCCTGTTCCTGTAATAGCCGTCATCGATCCAGCGGATCAGACGCAGCACGTCATCATACGGCATCAGTCCGTTCCCCGCGGACGCGGGTTCGAGGTTCTCCGCGGCCGCGATGATGCCGCTGCACAGCAGGCAGATAACAAAGATCCCCGCAATGCATATCCTGACACGATTCTTCATGGATTGCCCTCCTTGCTTTTTTCATCGGTGACCAGCCCTGACAGGCCGGCTGTATCTGTTTTCTTCCTGAGACCATTATACATGGATCCGGCATTGCTGTCACCTTTTTCCTGAAGCTGTTCCGTAAGAGAACCGCTTTTCGGGAACTGTATTTGTCCGGATGATCATCTGTCACACCGTATGTGCAGACCGGAGGAGGAAACGGCAAAAAGAAACAGGACGACGTGTATGGTCTTCCTGTTTCAAATACGGATATCCGGTTCCTGACGGTGTTCCGGGCATGCCGGCGTCACCGTCCGCGCTTCGCGAGAAGATAAGCATCGATCGCTTCGCAGGCAAAGGCCGCGGTGCCGCTGCCCGCGTATTTGTCAATGTTGTCCGTCATATCGCCGCCGCCCGCATACATCTGCCCGAGCGAGAGCAGAATCTCATCGGTGCAGGTATAATAGTGCGACGTGATAAAATCCTGCAGCTGCCTGACCAGGACCTGTGCCTCTTCCGACCCGGGCCCCGCGTGTCTGATCTTTCCGAGTGCCTCAAAGATCTCCATCATCTGCATACCGAGCAGCTTTTCTTCCTCTTTGCTCCGCCCGGCGGATTTCTGCTCAAATTCCCTGTACGCTCCGGTCATTCCCCAGGATGCTTTCGCCTGCGCGGCATATTCATCGATCCTGCGGGTATCAAAGTCTTCAAAACATATTCTGCTCATCTTCCGTACACCTTTCGTTTTGATTCCGCGGGCGAGGGCGATCAGATCCTCCAGATGATCCCTGCGCAGCTCCAGCAGACGGATCTGCTGTTCCAGTGCGGTGTTCCGGTCAAAGTCCGGACTGTCCAGTATCATGGTGATCTCTTTCAGCGGAAACTGAAGCTCTTTGAACAGCAGGATCATCTGCAGCCGCTCCAGTGCCTTGTCATCATAAAGCCTGTAGCCCGCTGCCGTAACTTCCGTGGCCGGCAGAAGCCCGATCTTGTCATAGTAATGCAGGGATCGTATACTCACCCCTGACAGTTTGCTCACTTCATTTACCGTCATCATGGATCAACACCCGCCTTTCCCGTGGTAAGACCATGATAAGGTATGACGTTGTGTCAGAGTCAAGCACGATTTTTGCAGAAATGTCGTTGCCCGTTTTTTCATTTCTCCGGACCGGCGCCCTTTATGCGTACTTCCGCCGGATCGCCGGCTGCCGTGATATATCACCAGGGGCGGGGGGAACCGTCATAGTCAAAATACATCCCGTTTTCCGGATCATGCCGGTGAGCGTCGACTGTAAGCGCCACGCCGCGTGCCGATTCTTCAGGGGACAGAGGCGCTTCCGGCCCGCCCATCCGCGTTCTGACCCAGCCGGGATGGATGAGCAATACACGGATCCCGTCTTTGGAAAGATAGCGCTGCAGAATAACGGACTGCATATTGAGGGCGCATTTGGACATGCAGTAATCATATCTTTTGATATAGTCCGCATGGGTCGTGATGCTTCCGGCTTCGGAAGAGATATTGACCAGCAGTTTATCTTCGCCGCGGCGCAGCAGATCAACACAGCACTGAACCACGCGAAGCGGCCCCAGGGCGTTGATGCTGTACATGGGCAGGGCCGCGTCGATATCAAAATCCTCCAGCCGGCGCTCGCTTTTTTCATACAGCACACCGCTCGCGTTGAGAATGATATCCAGATGATCCGTCATTTCATGCAGCTTTTCCGCCAGCGCATGGACAGAATCCGTATCGGATACATCCGTCCGGATATATGTGCAGTATTCCGCGGGCCATTCCGGCGGATCGCTCTGGATATCCGCCGCATAGACATGATAGCCACGATCAATGTACTCACGTACCAGACAGGAGCCGACTCCGCCGGCAGCTCCCGTGATCAGCATCTGCTTCATAGGTTTTCTCCTGTTATGTTTTTCGGGTCCTGTAAGCGATCGTATATCTTCGGGTCAGTTTATTAGGAGATATCAGGCGGCGGGTATTTTTACAGCAGCTTCTGCATAAGCCGGACACCTTTCTTTTTCGTCAGCAGCAGAGAGACCGCGCATACCGTGATGCTCAGCGCGATATAAAGGGGCGGACTGACCATGAATCCATCCTTTGTCAGCAGACGGAGCAGCACTTCAATAAACATGATGATGACATAGTGGATCATGTAGTACGGCATGATCAGTGTTCCAGTCCGGTCCAGCCACCGCGCGACCCGGCAGGAATCCGGAAGCCGGCAGAAGCAGACGATGACCCCTGCCAGCGCGGGGTGGATCAGCAGTTCCGGAACGGAAGACAGATAGCTGTCCCGGATCCGGGCGACTCCGGAAATGATCAGCGCGGCGCAAACCGCGAGCAGACACGCAGACATGATGCCGATCCTTCGCGTCCGTTGCTCCTTTTCCCCGGGTCTCTGCCGGATATACCGGCCGCAGAAATAGCCGAGCATCGGGATCACCATCCATCCGAAAAGCGGGAAGAAACTGTATTCACCGGTATACACGAAATTTCCGGCAAGAGTTCCGGTCAGATAGTCCTGACCGTCCCATCGGCCGGAGACCAGATAGAAGATCACCAGCAGACCCAATGGAACGGCCGCGGCCGCGATCTCCGACCTCGTGAGCTTCCGGATCAGACCGAAAGCGATATAGAACAGCGCGACAAACATGTAGATATCCGAACCGGCGAAATAGATGAACAGCTCGTCATCGCTGCCCCGGAACAACAGCATGATCAGACCGGGCAACAGATACCGGAAAGCATCGAAGATCAATGCCAGCTTCAGAAAATGCAGACCGCTTCCGAGCAGGTTAGCCGCCTTTCTTTCACCGGAGGAAAGTTTGTTCCCGAGCATCAGCATGAAAACGGCCGGTGAAGCGGCCAGCTCCAGAATCTCCGTAAACCTGAGGAAAGGTCCGGACGCCATGCCGCAGGCTGCAAACTCGCCCGCGAAGTGAACAAACGGCAGAGCGAACATGGCCAGGGCCACCAGAACATTGAAGGTGCTGACAGGGGCGGAAGGGGCTTCCGTTTTCCTGCCGCCATCCAGGATCCGGGCAAGCGCCCGGGGTGTGGAAGCTCCCTGAAGGGTCGAAGGATCCGCCTGCACATGGAATTCTTTTTCAATATCGGCAATGATCTCCATGTATGCCAGAGAATCTCCGCCCAATTCCTGCAGGGGATCGTTCCGGCCGACCTTTCTGCAGCCCAGACGTTTTTCAAAGATCCGGCACAGCTTTTCCTCTGTCGGATCCGCAGGGGCTTCATAGACGACCGCGTTCGGAACCGTTGGGTCCGGCAGCGCGTTTCTGTCCACTTTTCCGCTGGCGTTGAGCGGGAAGGACGGCAGGCGCACGATCCATTGCGGGATCATGTAATCCGGCAGCGTTTCGGAAACAGCCTTACGGATCTCCTCGCCGGAAAGCCCGGAGGGGGAAAGATAATAAGCGGCAAGGCTCGTATTGCCGGCATGGTTCACGATTGCCTTAACAATTGCCTGCTCCACGCCGGGCACCGCGGCAATGCGGGCCTCCACGCCCTGCGTATCAACGCGCATACCGTTGACCTTGACGATGGAGTCCATACGGGAAACATAGAACAGATCACCGTTTTCATCGATACGGCCCTGATCACCGGTATGGATCATTTGCCGTCCGTCGGGCAGCTGCTTGAATTTAGCTTCCGTCAGGGCCGGATCGTTCAGATAGGAAACGCCGTAAGGCCCGATGAAGCAGATCTCTCCGTTCTCACCCTTTCCCGCCGGTGTTCCGTCCTCACGCAGCAGCACGAGCTCCAGTCCCGGAACGGCTTTTCCGACCGGGACCGGGTATTCGCCGGGCGCGACCCGATGAGTGGCCGCGATGCCGAGCGTCTCACTCTGACCGTAGACATTGAAAAACGCCGTGCGTTCAAACAGGCTTTCGTCCACCGCGGGGAAAGGTTCTCCGCCCAAAAAGACGGTTTTCGGCAGTACGGAAAAGTTACGGAGGACCTTCAGAAGGCTGGCGGTCATAAAGGTGCCGCATACAGCCGTTTTCCGGATGAACCCGGAAAAACCGGGCAGGGACATCCGGGTCTTTTCGTCGACCAGGTGAACCGTGGCACCGTCCAGCAGGGAGACAAAGATCTCGGAAGTGGACGCCACAAAAGAGAACTCCGCCATGGCGGTACGCGAATAATCCGCGTCTCCCATCAGTCCGCGCTGCAGGCAGATCACCCCGGTAAACCCGTTCATGGTATGTACGATACCTTTCGGCTTGCCGGTGGTTCCGGACGTGAACAGCAGATATGCCGGCGCGTTCCCGGCGTCAAGATCCTCCGGCAGGATCACTTTTTCGTATTCCGCCGGGAGAACGTCAAAAAAACTGTCTGTGATGGTATACGCGCTGCCGCATTCGGCGCAGATCTGCCTGACCCTTTCTTCCGGGTAAGACGGGAGAAGGGGCACGAACGCGCAGCCGTTTTTCAGGATGCCCAGTACGGCAGCCACATATTCCATTCTCCGGCTCATACGGACTGCAATGTAGCTGCCGGGTACGATGCCTTTCCCGGATAACGTGAAAGCCACCCGGTCGCTCAGTTCATCCAGCTCACGGTAAGTTGTGGCCCTTTCTCCGTTCCGGTCCGTGACAGCGATCCGGTCCGAACGCAGTAGAGCCTGTTCAGTAAACAGTTGTGGATACAGATGGTCCTTCATCGGCGCGGTGTACATGAGGTGCTGACATCTCCCGTTTCTTATTTTCATTCGTGCTGCCGCTTTTGGCGGCATGAACGGTCTTTGTATTACAGGAACGCGTTTCCGGAATCACGGTCCGCCGTTTCCGTCTTCAGGTATTCCTGCAGAACGGTGTATTCCCGCAGATATGATCCGCGCTTTCCGGCACGGCAGTCCGGCCATTCATTTCAGGCTGAACGTGTAAAGTTGTTTGTAATCTGTATGCAGCGCCAGCCGGATCGACTGACGATTCAGGTTATAGACGGCGCTCCACTGGGTAAAGCCGAGGTCCTTTCCGGCCAGGCAGTTCTGGCTTGCCTTTTCCAGCGCCTTCATGCAGTCCTCCTCGGAAATGCCGTCCGGGTTCTTGTCTATAGCTGTCTTCAGGATATCATCACGGTCGTAGCCGTAGCCGAAATGATCCGCCCGGTTATTGTAGAAATTGGCGGCATGGAAGCATTCCTCCACAGTCAGCCGGCTGCCGATCCACTCCAGTATGACGGAACGGTCCGGATCCGTTACCATAATATGATAATCCGACTCCGGCAGGGACCTGATATTGACGGTACGGGCAAGAGCGACGGCTTCCGCGCAGTTTGCGCAGGAATCCAGCATCATGCGCATCAGAACGGTGTGGGGTACTGATCTTTTACCGGGCTCGGTCTGGCGCGCGGACTGGCCTTTTATGACCTTCCAGGTCCTGCGGTCGCAGGGATTGATGATGATGCTCCGCTTTGTCAGCCGTCCGTTCATTTTGTCCGGGACCTCGCCGGGAGCATTCAGAAGCACAAGGTCCTTCTTCTCTTTTTCACTGAGAGTGGCCGGGTCCGTGTAATCTGTTTCCTCGAAACTGTTGTCGGTAGTCAGATGGAGAATTGAGACAGCCAGCCCTTTTTCATTCACACCGTCCATTGTCAGAAAGGGGAGCATCAGGGCACGGAGCGTGTTTTTATCCTTATGGTCAAAGGAGCCCCTGCGGAAGATCCTGCAGTTCGGATCCAGCCAGACAGCGTCACAGATGCCTATGGACGCGTATCCGGCTTTTCCGCCTTGGGATCTGAGCACCGTGATGAGCCCGGTCATCTCTTCGGTACCGGTTTCCGGATCGTGATAAATATGGCGAAGATCGTAATTCCGTCCGAGGAGCATCTCCCCGGCGGGCGTTTTGTGCGCGAATACCGTACATCCCGCATCGAAGATCCCGTCCAGAACGGGAAGCAGCCTGTAGTAATCGCCCGTGTAATCCATGCTGTAAAGAAGGCCGTTTCTGTCCTCTTTCTTGATGGATGCAACATTGTGCAGCAGGGGGAGAAAACTGCAGATCTCTTTCAGACCGATCTTTATATCCATATCCGTTCACGCTCCGCATTCATTACCGCCGTCTATATCAAGGCTGCGCCCTTTGTTCTGCCGACTACAGCAGTTTACCACAGAAACCGGCTGAAATGAAGATACACTTGTGAATGTACGCTGATTCTGTATAATAGAAAAGGAATGATCGACAGTATATCTGACAAAGCGGGGAAACGTCATGAGAGAAAAAATGCCGGATGAACCGATGAACGGGGTCAGGGCAGTCTGCTTTGATCTGTTTTTTACACTGGCGGATCCGCAGTGTGACCTTGAACATACCGAGAGCGATCCGCTGGGCGTGTCCCCGGAGGAATGGGGGAAAGCCTGCTGGGGAGAGCCGCTCGGCACCGAACGCGGGCTTGGTCTGGTCAAAACAGACCGTGAACTGATCCGGAGGGCGTGCGAATGTCTGGGAAGACCGGTGACGGAGGAACAGATGGAACAGGCCAGACTGGCGAAGAATGCCAGAATGAGGAAGGCCGTGACCGATATCGCGCCGGAGATCACGGAAACGGTACGTATCCTGCGTGAACGCGGATACAGGACCGGGCTGATCTCCAACGCCGATGTCAGTGACAGGATGCACTGGGATGAATCTCCTCTGGCACCGTATTTTGACGATGTGATCTTTTCCTGTGACGTGGGGATCCTGAAGCCGGACCCGGCCATCTATCTTCTGAGCCTGAAGCATCTCGGCGTCCGTCCGGAAGAAGCCGTGTTCGTCGGGGACGGAGGAAGCAGCGAGCATAAAGGCGCGAAGAAGGTCGGCATGAATACGGTGTGCGTGCAGCATCTGATCAGCTACACCGGAAAGAACGGAACGAAGATCCGCAGATACGCGGACCGCGTGACAAACACCTTCCCGGACCTGCTGCGGATCCTGCCCGGAAAAGAGTGAGTCCGGCCGAAAGGACGGCGCAGACCGGAGATGTCATGCCACAGGGCATATGAGACCGCATCAGGGCACGATTGTGCTTGAAAAACCGGAACGGTTAATGTATATTAATTATCAGGTACAGAACCAAAAGAATAACGGAGGGAAAAAGAATGAACGATATCCTGTTCTTTCTGCAGCACAACTGGTACTGGGTACTCATCGGTATTGTCGTGTTCATTATTCTTGTCAAGTTCATTCCGAGGTATAAGATCGCGTCGCCCGATACGGCGCTGATCATTTCCGGCCTGCTCCGCCGGAACTACAAGGTGCGCAATCCCGACGGAACCGTATCCTCAAAGAAATTCGGCTACCGCATCGTGCGCGGCGGCGCGACCTTCTGGATCCCCGCCATCGAGAAGATCGATCAGCTGGATATGTGCCTGACGCAGGTGGACATCAAAACCGCGCAGCCCGTGCCGACCGCCGAGTATATCTCCGTGCTGGTGGACGCCGTGGCGAACATCAAGATCGGTTCGGATGATCTTTCCATCGCTACCGCGGCCGAGCAGCTGCTGCATTATGACACCAACCAGATCAAGGCCCTGGCGAAGGATGTTCTGGAAGGCAATATGCGTGAGATCATCGGCCAGATGACCATTGCCGAACTGGTGCAGAACCGTGATAAGTTCGCCCAGGAATCCATCAAGGCCGCTATGACGGACATGAGCAACATGGGTCTGGAGATCATCAACCTCACGATCCAGAACTTCTCCGATAAGGACGGAAACGTGATCGACACCATGGCTGCCAGAAACGTGGCCGAAAAGGAACAGGACAAGCGTGTCGCGGAGGCGGCAGCGGAAAAACAGGCCCGCTTTGCCGAAATGGAAGCGGAAAAGGAGATCGCCCGTCAGCAGCGTGACCTTGAAGTGCAGAAGGCTGCCTTCAAGCAGGAGACCGACGAAGCGAAGGCCAAGGCCGACAAGGCATATGAGATCGAGCAGGAACGCATCCGCAAGACCTATGAAGAGGAACACGCCACGGCTGAACTGACCCGCCTGGAGAAGGAGACCGAGCTGAAGCGCCAGCAGGTCGAGATCGAACGTGAAAAGCTGAACGTGGAGATCCGTGAAAAGGCGCAGGCGAACAGGGACCGCGAGATGGCCGAGGCTGACGCGCGCAAGTATCGCGCCCAGGCGGAAGCCGATGCTGCTTTGTACGCCGCGCAGAAAGAAGCCGAGGCGATCCGCATGAAGGGCGAAGCGGAAGCCGACGCCATGCGCATGAAGGCGGAAGCCATGCAGCTGTACGGACAGGCCGCGATGATGGAAATGGTCGTTGACAAACTGCCTGATATGGCCAAGGCTGTTGCCGAGCCGCTGAGCAAGACTGACAAGATCATCCTCTTCGGCGAGGGCGGAGCCACCTCCATGGCGAAGGATACCGCCGGCACCATGCTGCAGACATTTGAAGCCGTGAAGCAGGCTGTCGGACTGGATATTCCGCAGGCGATCCGCAATGTGACCACCGGTGGCCTTGTGGGCAAGGCAGATGGCGGAGCCGCGGAAACAACGGAAAAGTAAACCGAAGAATACAGCTGTCAGGGGCGTCCGGATCAGAAGCCGGACGCCCTCTTTATCGGCGGTTCGGGTGTCTTCGCGAAGTGGGTGTGTTTCTTTTGCCTTGACGATATATGCCGGACGGCATTAAGATATACAAAAGGACGGACAAAATGCAGAAAGCAGGCGTATATGATGCGAATTGGCGGAAATGAGGGGAGAAGATGCTGACACGGGTACTCGAGACCGCGCTGCCGGTCTTTATCGCCCTGTTCCTGGGTATCCTCTGCCGGAAGAAACAGATGCTGACCCGGAGCGGGGTGGATGCCCTGAAGAAGGTTGCCGTGGATATCGCCCTGCCGGCGGAGATCCTGATGGCTTTTGCCGGAACGCAGTATTCCATCGGGGGTATGCGGATCCCGGTGATGATGTTCGCGGTGTGTCTGGCGGCACTGTTCCTGGGACGGCTCCTGCGGAAGGCGCTTCGGATCAGAAGCACCCGGATGCCGTATCTGATGACCGGCTTCGAAGCGGGCATGATGGGCTACGGCCTGTATGCCCTGCTGCATCCGGACGGAATGGCGGATTTCGCCATTCTGGATCTGGGGCAGGTCCTGTTTGTGTTCACGGTCTTCAAGCTCAGCATTTCCGGAAAAGGGAAGGGGACGCAGATCTTCCGGGAGGCATTCTCTTCTCCTGTGCTCTGGGCGATCATCATCGGGGTGATCCTGGGGGCGACCGGGATCTATGAGGCGCTGAAGCCCAGCGGGGTCTCGGCCGTTCTCGAATCGGTCACGGACTTCATTGCTGCGCCCGCGGGATGCCTGATCCTGCTGACTGTGGGCTATGATCTGGAACTGAAGGGCATTCACTGGAGCAGGGTGCTGACCTATACCGGATCGCGGATCCTGATCATGGGCGCGCTGGGCGGCCTTGTCTGGCTGCTGAACACGACGGTCCTCGGCGGCGCGATCCGGCCCGGTGCACTGATCCTGATGATGAGCCTGCCGGCGCCTTTCCTGATCCCCGTGTTTGCGGATGTGGAAGAGGAAAAGTCCGACATCGCGTCCACACTGTCGGTCATGACGCTGTTCTGCCTCGCGGTGTTTGCCGTGCTTGCGGCGGCCGGACTGTAACAAACAAAAAAAGCATACCGTCAGCTGAACCGGCGGTATGCGGGGTCTCTCGAGCTATGGAGCGAACGCGGGTCTGTAAGCGTTCGCTTTTTATATGAGTTTCCGGATGCGTTTTTTCAGCGCGAGGCTGATCGGTATGCCGATCGCCAGCATGACGAAGGAATCCAGGATCCACGCGGCCAGTGCGGTCGGGATCTTCGCGGCCGGCATCAGACCGTAGAGAATGCAGTCGATCACGGTTTTGACCGAGACGCCTGCCAGCATGGACAGGATGATGACCGCGGCGGCTTTCAGCCAGAACTGCGCCGGCGGGGTATACGGCGTTCTGACGAGCACACGGCCGCAGGCAAAACCGACGATCGCGTTCATCAGGATCCATCCGAAGGCAATTCCGCGCTGGCTCATCAGCATGCTTTCGATCAGCACGCCGCCCGCACCGATAAACGCGGCCGGGAGCGCGCCCAGATACACCGCGCCCACCGCAAGGGCGATATAGCCGAGATCCAGCTTGATATTTCCCGCCACCGGGATCTTCAGCAAAGCCGAAAGTACGAAATAAAGCGCGGTAAGCATCCCGATGACTGCGATCTTCCTGGTCTTCTTCATAATCTCTCCTCACTGCCGGACGACCGGCGCCATGCATACAGTACTATCAGAAAACGGTAGGTATTGTCAAGCCTGAGAAACGGATAACCCGCGGATGAACCGGTTTCGCCGGACGTGACGGCGCCGGTTGAAATCGCGCCCCTGCAAAAGTATACTATCCGCTGAGAAAAAACGGGAGGCGACAGGATGGACTGGCATATGCGAAAGGCTGAAAAAGAAGAAGCAGGCCGGATCAACGAGCTGTTTATTGAGATGCTGCGGTCTATCTGTCACACGGATCAGGTGACCGGATATTCCGGAAACGAGCTGGACCGTTTCTTTAACGGAGGCGAGGAATGGATCTGCGCCGCGGAAGCTGAGAACAGGATCATCGGATTCCTGTCCATCGAGGTCCATCGTGAAGCACTGTCATATCTCTATCTGGATGACCTCTCCGTATCCGCGGAATACCGGAACCGCGGCATCGGCACCGCGCTGATCGGGAAAGCCGAGGCCTACGCGGAAGAAAGATCGTTTTATCATTGAAAGCGCATTGAAATGAACGGTCCTGTAAGCATATCAACGGAGAAGATGAACCGGAGGCCAGTCGCGGGACCTCCGGTATTTTTATGCATTTATCGGGTCCGGATCGCGGCAAAGGAAAACGGATCTTGTCAGTGATCACGGAGAAAACTGCCAAGATCAACAGAGATCCAGTCACATGCTCCGGAGATCTTCAGGGAAAGGAACATTGTTTCCGGCTCGACAACGATCTGATAGACTGTCAGTTCATCGGTGGCGCCGCCGTTTTCCAGTGTCAGATCCAGCAGTTCCTTCATCCGGACGGCATCGATCCGGCCTTTATTCGTTTCCGCAAGCTTCAGAAGATGAGCGCGGCGGGTCACGGAATTCCAGCTGTGAAGATCATCGGGTATCGGGCCGGGCCAATCCGGATGCACATAATGATTGGTGGAAACAAGTAATCCGTCCGGTGTGAACTGATCCGCACGCTTCACGCCGGTCTGGGACCATTCGTACGAACGGGCTTCCGCGGCATCGGCGACATTGATGATGTACGAATCATCGCACAGGGTGGTGCGGAAGAATTTTTCCGCAAGATCCAGTGAATCCGCCCGGAAAAGAAGCTCGAATAAACCGGTCGTGCCGCATACACGGCAGGGATCCGCGGGCTGACCGGTGGAGGGCGTCCCGTTGTTCAGTTCAAGAAACAGACCGGCCTCATTGAAACCGTTGACCGCATAGATCTCGCCCGCGTACCCTGTGATCGCGGCGGAAAGAGAGCCGTCGGCGGGATGAAAAACGGTCGTGATCACATCCCGGTTCAGCCGGAGAAAGGAATCTCCGTAATCATAATTCCGCCCGAAGATCAGCTTGTCTGCGGCATAATCCTTCCATACGGCCATGGCGCTGCAGGCGGGAAGACCGGCGATGTATTCGACCGCGTCAGCCGAACAGAGCTGTTCAACGGAAAGACCGGAGGTCTCGGAAACGCCCGCAAGGAAGGAACGGAGTGAATAGGGCATCTGACCGGCAAGCATGTTCCGGATCTTTTCGGCGTTCCTCCTTTTATCCGGAGCCGCGGAAATGATCTCTTCCACAAAAGAGACAATGTCCAGAAGCTCAGGGCGAAGCAGATGACCGTACTGGCGGCCCATTTCCTTCCAGGTGCCATGAAGATCCAGCACGCGGACCGGACCGGTGCCGGTGCGGCATCCGTTTTCAAACCGGATGCTCTGATCGGAGCGCCTGATAACGTGATCCATGAGATCAGCTTCTTTCGTATAGGATGATCCGGCGCAGATCAATGTCATTGCATGATCCGGCGTGATCATTATACACGAATATCCGCCGGACGGGAATCCGAACAGGACGGTATTCGTGCTTCTGAAAAGATATCGATCGTTTATGACCAATGCTTTTTGTTTATAAAGAATTTTCGATGCGAAATAATGGAATATATGCTTGCTATGTGGGGGTGAGAATATTATCATAAAAAACGCAGGAAATACCGGAATTAGATGTATCCGCTTTGTGATCTGACTTTCATGCCTGAAGATCTGCCGGGAATAACAGATCGATGTATCTGTCGGTATCATTATCGGCAGTATATTTGTGATGTGAGGTTTCAGATGAGGGAAACAAAACAGGAGAGATCTGTGTATGGATTATGAGGTTATCGATTTTCACACGCATCCATTTTGGGAACCTTCTCAGAATATCTGTCATCACAAAGAGGCATGTAATATGTCAGCCGGAAATACAAGGGTTCTCATGGAAAACCTGGGGATAACAAAAATCTGTGGGTCTGTACTGCGTCCGGGACAGAAAAATGTGCCGGTAAAGTGGAATATGATCCGGCAGTTGAATGATGACGCGCTCCGGCTTCAGAAAATATATGGTGACTTTTATGTGCCCGGCTTTCATGTTCATCCTCATTTTGTTAAAGAATCATGTGAGGAAATTGAACGTATGGCCGGGTTGGGTATTAAGCTGATTGGTGAATTGTGTCCATATATGCATGGGAACTGGTCCTATGATGAAAGTGGATTTGATACAATTCTGGAATGCGCGGAAGCACACGGAATGGTTATCAGCTTTCATGGTATGTTTGAAGATGCCATGGATAATATGGTTAAGCGTCACCCGAACACTGTTTTGATCTCTGCTCATCCGGGAGAGTACAAAGAATTCATGCGCAACATGAAACGTATGGCATGGAGCAAAAACTTCTATATGGATGTATCCGGGTATGGGATTTTCCGCTATGGGATGCTGCGGTACGCCATAGACCGATATGGAGCAGAAAGATTTATCTTTGGAAGCGATTATCCGACTTGTAATCCGGCTATGTATCTGGGCGGGGTAATGATGGATCCGCTTCTTGCCGAAGATGAGAAAAAGGCGATATTATCAGGCAATATAAAACGAATACTGAACATTTGAATGGCAAGCCGCAATATGAAAGATCGCTGACCTGCCTTTATTGAAAGTAACTTAGAAATCGATACTAAAGGAAGAAATAGCTTGAAAACGAATCATCATTGATCGGGTGTCGATCAACCCGGAAACATTTTTCAATGGCTTTTTCTTTCAGACAATCAGCTTTGCTACCCGCGAAACCTAAAGTACCTTTATCCAATATAATAAAATAATCGCCCAAACGGATCGCTTCTTCAAGATCGTGAAGGACCAATATGAACGTGGCACCCTCATTGCTTGCTCTGACTATGGAAGCAGCCGTTTCATTGCGCACGTTTACATCGAGCGCCTCCATAGGTTCATCGAGGATGGTGATGGGGGTGTTTCGGGATAAGATCATTTTGAGAAAAGCCAGTCTCTGTTCACCGCCGGAAAGAGTGCGCACGATTTGATTTGCTTTGTCCGCCAGACCGGATGTGATAACTGCTCTTTCCAGAAAATCCTTTTCTTTCACTTTTGACAGATTGCTGTGTGCGCATTTTGATTGTAAGCCGGTTTTGAAAAGATCGTATACGGATAAAGACGTTTGCGGCAAAATCTGCGGCAGAACGGAAATGTGCAATGAATGTTCCTGCATATTCATACCGGATAATGGAACACCATTAAGGGCAATAACACCGTCATACTTCTGGAGCTGGTTGATACAACGGATCAATGTTGATTTTCCGCTCCCGTTTTTCCCGAGAATCACAGTGATCTTGTGCTCAGGGACACTGAAAGAAATGTCGTCGAGTATCTTTTTTTTGTTTACAGTTGAAGAAACATGACGGAATTCAAGCATTGCTGTTTCTCCTTTGCAGCAGAAAAACGAAAAACACAGGGGAGGCAATAAGCGCAATGATCATGCCGGTCGGTAATTCGCCAGGCAAAAACAATACGCGGCTGAGCAGGTCAGAAAGCATAACAAACAGGGAACTGAGCAACGCAGAAGTGACGATTGAATTCCCGGAACCGGAACCGGTAAGCTTTGCGGCAATCAAAGGAACAACAAGCCCGACGAAGCCGATCAATCCGGCATAACTGACAACGGAACCGCTTGAAATACAAGCAAGAACGGCAATCAATATCCTGAACCGTTTGACATTCAGTCCCAGTGATGAGGCCAACATGTCGCCCAATGTGTATTTATCAAGATCTCTGCTGATCAGGACCGATGCTGTAAAACAAAAAAGGATAAGGAGTCCGGGAATGATCAGCTGCTTTAGTTGAACTCCGGAAATATTACCTACGGAAAACGCCAGATAATCGCTTAATATATCTGAATTCAAGGTATACAGGACTGAAATCAGCGCCTGGGTAAAAGTTGAAAAAGCAATGCCGACCAGAATAATACCATGTTTTCCTTCGGCGATACGCATGGATAAGGATAAAACAAAAACGACAGCGACCAAAGAACCGAGAAACGCAAACGGCGCCAGCAGAATATCCGTTGCCTGAAAGAATATCAGGGATATGATAACGCCGAGGCCCGCCCCTGAATTAATACCGATAATATTTGGCCCGGCCAGGTCATTATTCACCAGGATCTTAAGCAGGACACCAGATGTGGATAAACCGATCCCTGCCAGTATACTGCCGATCACGCGGGGTAAACGGACCGATAACAGAATGGTACGGTCGGCAAGGCTGATCTGCTGCCCGAGGATCATTCTGAAAAACGGCGACAGTGAAAAGAATGCCCCTCCCGAAGCAAGGGAGAGAAGAATGAGAATAACATTCAATATTACCAGTACTGTTCTGATTATGATTTTACGGTTCATTTTCAGCAATGCCTTTCATGAGCACGGCACAAAGTTCTTTATATGCCGCTGCCCATCTGGAATTCGGTTTGAAGTGAAAAAGCTCACGATCCAATATCGATACCTGTCCGGATCTGACAGCATGCAATTCGCACCAGACCGGCAGACTGAAAAAACGGCTGATATTGATCAAACCGGCCGACTCATCGCCCATCAATGAAACGAAGATATAATCGGGCTCACTGTAAAGCAAAAATTCAGAGTTTATATTTCCGCCTGAAGAACTGCACTGGTCATAAATGTTGACTAATCCGAAATCATTCAGCATTGAACAGACAAAGTGTTCCGCGCTTGTTTTGGCCTTTACCGAATCGCTTGTGGAAGCAGCCCGCAGAAAGAGATAGGTTTTTCCGGCGAAGTTATGGTCAGCCAGCAGTGCATTGATCTCCTCCCGGACGGAGATACCGTATGTTATATAAGGCAGATCATTGTGCAATATATCGCAAAAGATTTTCAGAACCTCAAGATAATCGTCAAAACATTCAACATGAAACAAAGCAGTCGGAATCCCGGCTTCCTGACAGATCCCCGCCAGTTTTCTGTGGGAAGCGATATCGGCAGAGCCGATAATGAAATCCGGTTCAGAGGCGAGCAGCATTTCAAGATTGATCTGTTTGCCTGCATCCGGATCCACCAGTAAAACATCGTTGCCGGTGATGCCTCTGTTTACAGTTTCACCAATCGTTATGGCAATATTACCGCCGGCAACGGCCCACAGGTCCGCCAGCGAAGAAAACAGTACGGCTGTGCGCTGCGGTGTATATGAGAGCTTGATGTGATTCCCCGTACTGTCGATGAATCCATAACTGCTTTCTGCATAAACTGACGGAAGCAAACATATAAGTATCAATATGATGATTGTCAGTTTCCTTTTCATTACTCTTTTTCCATGATGGGTTGTTCAAGAATCTCTGCTTTCCGCAGGAGCAGACTGTCGTCAGAAATATCCTGTATAAACTTCTCTATGCCGATCCGTTCCAGCGTCAAAGCAAACCGCTCCTTTTTAAGTCCGTTGGCTTTATACCAGAGGACCGCTTTTTCAGCAAAAGCAGGGATATCTTCCGGCTGGATCAGGCAGGGCAGCAGTGTGCCGATCCGCCATGAACGTCCCCAGGTTCCGCCTGCATATACACGGACTTTGCTTTGAGAATGCAGTGCCTGCCCACGGCAGTTCTGGGCGCACATGCCGCAGTTGATACAAAGTTCCGTATTCAGCGACACTATCCCTTTTACGCGGTTCAGAGCACCTGTATGACAGGCTCCGGCCGCAAAACATTCACTGCAATTCAAACACCCGGAGTTTTTAAACTCCACGGACTTGCAACCTTCAAAACCGAGGTCATTGATGCTCGGCTTCACGCAACTGTTACGGCAGCCGCCGACCGCAATCTTGAATTTATGCGGAAGCGTGATCTGATGGTAGCCGATATAAAGACGTTCATGCAGGCGGGCAGCAATGTCCTGCGTATCTATGTTCCCAAAGGAACAAACGGTTCCCTTGCACGCGACAACAGGACGTACGGTCGGACCTGTACCTCCGACCAGAAGGCCTTCTTTCTGCAGCTCTTGCTCAACACTGTCAAGCTGCGAAAACGGAATGCCCGGGATCTCCGCGGATTGCCTGCTTGTAAATGTTACTTTTCCTGCGGCGAATTTTTCCGCGCAGTATGCTATGCAATGCAGCTGGGTGGATGTAAAGACACCGCCGGCAGTAACGATACGGGCAGAAAACTGATCGTCGTACCGGTTTTTCAGAAAACCGCGCTGTTTTGCGCCGGCGATTTCTTCGGAAGCAGCCATAAGTAATAATCCTCTTTTCTTCTGATGATTGCGAAGTGATACTCAGGAATGACGAATCATCGGTGTTGCCATGATCGATGCACAGATTGACGGTATACGCTGTATGGGAAAACGATAACAGGAATCAAACCAGCCACTCCGCGGGAATGGACTCAGCCATATGCTCCGCTCCGGCCAGGGAAGGATGCAGTCCGTCATTAAGGGCATAGACCGGAAGCAAGCATCTGTTTTCTTTCGGATCGGTAAGCAATTCGGAAAAATCCATATAGCCGTCCGCTTCCGTATTGCTCCGGATCCATGCATTAACCTGTTGACGGAGCTGCTCTTTTTCATCTGTGTAAGAGCACCATTTACCGAAGGGCGTGATCGTTCCGATCTTTATCCACAGACCATGTTCTTTTGAGATCCGGACATACTCCCGCAGACCGTTGATCAGTTCCTCCGCCGTCGGAAGATCTGAAGGTGAACGGAAAAAATTGCCGGCTTCCGGATGAATCAGATCATTGACCCCATGAAGCACGATGACACCGCTGACACCTTCCGTTAATTCCAGATCATGCAAAAAACGATCTATGCCCCGCCGCCCGTAGTGAACATTCTCCAGATGGGTATACTCCCGCAATACACGGTTTCCTCCGATAGCCCGACGCACGATCGCGATATGTTCAATATCGTCCCGCAGTATTCTCTTTGTCAGATGTTCGGGCCAGGACTGCTGCGTGATGGAGTCACCAAAGACCATGATGGCTTTATTCTGAGAGTTGGTCAATACATCGACCGTGTTCAGAAAGTAAAAAGTAGCGATTGGCTTGCTGACCTCGGCTGGAAAGATCAACTTATCGGAGTATCTTCCTCTGGCAAAATACCCGATCGTCAGCGGGCCGGAAGTGGAGACACCGGAACCCATATCGGTATATCCGTTCAGATAGAAGCTTACCGATATCTGTTCTCCGCGTCTGACCGGAAAGTACAGTGCATCGCTTTTTCTGATCTCACCCGGTACAAGATGAAGCTCCCGTTTTCCGTCAAAGGTCACGTTCGAAACGGAATCTTTGCGCACATTTCTGTTTGAACCGGAATCGGTTTTCGCTACAGTAACGGTGCTGATGACCGCTTCTTCATATCCATCGAAGTTAGAAAAGGTGAGTCGGATCATCTCTCCGTCCATGGACGGCGTGATCACATAGCGCAGAGTGAGATCCCTGGCATAGCGTTCAGGGTTTTCTTCTGGTCTGGACAAAGCATTTCCCCAAATTGATACCCACTTTTTTTCCATAGTCTGCTCTCCTTCAGATCGCTTTGGCATGCCTGAATGAAAACAAAGCTTCAGCTTTGAAGAGACATCCGGTACTGCAACGGTGTAACGTTGGTTTCGGCTTTAAACACGCGAATGAAGTAACTGGAAGAGGAAAAACCGCATTGTGATGCGATATCCTGGATGCTGTCCTGTGAAAAGCCCAAAAGCTGCTTGGCCTGTTCCAGACGAACATGAGTCAGGTAGCGTTTGAAGGTCATGTTAGTTTGATCCCGGATCAGTTTTGTGATCGTGTATTCTGACAGATTGAAGCAATCGATGATATCCGGGATGCCGAATGTCTCATTGCTCAGGTTATCGTTGATGAACTGGATGATAGATTCTCCGTATTCGTGTTCAGCTTTTGTTTCAACTACGGGACCGCTTCCGATTATATCACCCAGTTCCTCCAGAAACCGGACACGGGCGGCTTTTATCTCTTCTTCTGTCATACATTTCAGATAATCGGAAAGATGAATGGAATACCCATATTGCTTAAGAATGCCGCCAAGCTGCTCAATTGTTTTACAGTAACTGTGCCAGTAATACAGAAATGAAGGTGTAATATGATCAAGTGTTTTGAAGATGCGAGCGACAGTATCGACACAGGAAGCGTCATTTGCGATGATCTGTGCGCGGAAGAGCTCAACATCACGCGGATCGGATATGCTGTCTGTATCCTGACTATCCGTAACGGATTCCGAATTCTTGTTCATATTAAGCAGGGCATCCAGAAAGGAACGATGCAGGTATTTGGTATTTGTACAGATGCTTCCGATCGCCAGTTCAACCCTGCTTCCAAAGTGGTCATTGAACCATTTCCGGAATTCCTCTTCCATATTGTCCATATCCGCGGAACCGACGATCATCACCAGCTGCCCCGAACGGAACTGTTCATAGGGTAGAATATGACCGGTGGAATTCAGAATACGGATCGTTTCATTGATATCGGAAAACCGGGAAAGAGGAGAGATGGCAACAAAATGGTACGGATCATCATCATCCGGGTAGTCGATCTGTTCGGTAGGTATACCCAGCAGGAGCATTTCTATGCTGTGCAGTCTGATCTGCTCTTTTTCGCTGTCGAGCTCAGCACGCAGCTCAGTTTCAAGTGTTTCCTTGCGGGCGATATATTTCGTGATGCTTGATATCTCGTCTGAATTTTCATTGGAACCGGTCTGATTTACGATCTGATTCAGCGGTTTATAGGTAAAAAGGATGAAAAACGCAATCATCCCGGCGCAAAGAATGGCAGAAACTATACCGAAACGGGTCAAGGCTTTTGAATACCCGGAAAACAGCCCGGAGTATGTGGTTTCAGGCATCCGGAGCGTAACGGAGAACCTGCCGGGATTGTCATAAGTGAAGCAATGAGCGTCTTCACTGGTACTTGCAGTGTAGATACAGGTTCCTTTATAGGATATGCTGTCGATCTCATACAGGCTGCCGAGAACACCATGGAATGCCTTATCGATGCTTTGCTGATTGATGATGAATACCGCAGCACGGCGATTTTCAGAACTTGAACGGATATAAATGGGCGTAATATAGACTGTTTTCTGAGATGAAAGCAGGGCCTGTGTTGTGAAGAATCTTCCTTCCGAAAAGGAACCAAGCTCTTCAACAAATGCTGTCTGATCAAGCTCGGGAAGGTATAAACGACAATAAACGGCAGCGGGGATCGTACCGTAATAATCACCGAATTTACTCTTTTCTGAATAACTTGCGTAAAGAAATTTGTCACTGGCATGATAATAGATGCTGATATGACCCAACAGAGGCATACTTACGGCATAACCATTCAGCATATCGATAGCGGAAGCCGTACTTATTCTGCTGTCCTTATCTGCTGTGAAATATGAGCTGATCACGGATTCATAGGTATAGGAAGTTTCAATGCATTTGCGGCCGATCTCTTCAAACAGAGATACATAATCCGTCAGTGTTTCATCAATTGACTTGGCAAGTGCCTGCACATTGTTTTCTGTCGTTTCCTGCAGCTGGCTGTAACTTCTGTTGGAAATGATCAGGGTAGACAGTACAGAAGTAAGACACAGCAGCATAAGACCGATGCAGATCATCTGAAACAGAAACCGGTGTTTGATGAAGAAACCGGTCCGGTTTGATTTTTTCCTGTCTGATATATGCATAAGGGATCTCCTTTCAGAGACTGAAACATATTATAGCGTTTATAATATAATTTATAGGAAAACAATGTATAAAATCAATATCACTTTTGGCTGATACAGCTCCAATCGTTCATAAAAGTGCTATTTATGCTGTTTCGGCTGATTTCTTTTTTTTATGATTGACGGAAATTCGGCGGACAAATAAAGTTGTCGTCGTAGAGGATAACGGCTTAAGAGCCGATCACACGAGCCGAGGGCACAGACCGGCAATAAGGACAGGCGGAGGATATACTGTGAAAGTTAAGTCGTCATTATCGGTCAGACAAGTTCCATTGAAAGTCAGAATGTGGAACGCACGTTATCTTTATCTTCTTCTGTTGGTACCTTTGGTTTGGTATGTGATCTTCCAGTATATCCCGATGGCCGGTATCGGAATGGCATTTGAGAAATACCGTTTCAATAAAGGTCTGTTTGGAAGTCCATGGGTCGGCCTCAAACATTTCGAACGTTTGTTCAATACACCTCAGTTCCTTACCGCTCTGAAGAACACGCTCGTCATCAGTCTCACGCGCCTTGTTGTGGAATTTCCTGTTCCTGTGATCCTGGCGGTCATGCTCACGGAAATGCGGTTTACCCGTACCGCGAAGATCTATCAGACAGTACTGACCCTGCCGCACTTTCTAACCTGGATCATTCTTGCCGCTATTTTCGGAAACCTGCTCAACAGCGATGGTGTCATCAATACGATGATCATGAATCTGGGCGGACAGCGGGTCAAATTCTTCACAGACGGCGGCATATACAGAGCTTTTCTGTATCTTTCATCAATCTGGAAAGGTGCGGGCTGGAGCGCCATCATGTATATGGCTGTCATTACCGGTATCGATCCCGCCTTGTATGAGGCAGCTACTTTGGACGGAGCTTCACGTATGCAGCGTATTCTTTATGTGACGCTGCCGCATCTGAAAGAAATCTTTGTGGTCATGCTGGTGCTGAAGATCGGCACTCTGATGAACGGAGATTTCGAGCAGATCTTCACCACATACAACGCGTCCGTATACAATGTGGCGGATACTATCGATACTTATGTTTACCGCATCACCTTCGAGAAGACCCCCGATTACTCGTTCTCTACCGCCGTCGGTCTGTTTAAGTCGGTCGTCAACTTCATTCTGCTGTTCGGCTCCGATCGGTTGGCAAAGAGGATCAGCGGTTCAGGCTTGTTTGGAGGTAGCGAACAATGAAAAAGAAAGAGCTGAAGGCGAAAGAAAACCAGAAGATCGAAAAGACGGACATCATCCTTCTCGTTATCCTTTCCATCTGGTGCCTGATCATTATTTTCCCGTTCTATGAAGCTGTGATGGCATCGCTTGTAGACGGAACGGCATTCGCGAGGAACCCGCTGATCATCATTCCCGATAAAGTGATCTTTGACAACTATCAGGTTATTTTCGACTTTACCAATCTGCTGTCCGGTTATAAAAACACCCTGATCGTGGTCCTTCTTGGCGTCCCGATCCAGCTGCTGATGACGGTGGCGACAGGTTATGTGTTCTCCCAGGAGTTTCCCGGAAAGAAATGGTTGTTTAAACTGATGATCTTTACCATGTTCTTCAGCGGAGGCGTTATTCCAAAGTACATCCTGATGCGCAATCTGGGACTCATGAATTCGTACTGGCCCACGATCCTGGTCGCCGCTGTTTCCACCTATTACATGATCATTATCAAGGGTTCCTTCGAATCCATGCCCCCGGCACTGAAGGAAGCGGCTGTGATCGACGGAGCTACCGACATTCAGGTACTGTTTAAGATCTATCTTCCCCTGCAGATGCCCATGCTGGCTACTTTTACCCTGTTCTTCACGGTGGATCTCTGGAACAGCTGGTACTGGCCGATGATCACCATGAGCGAACCCAAATTACAGGTGCTGCCGGTCATCCTGCGCCAGGTCTGCAATACGGCACAGAATGTGTCCGAGTATGGTGACGCGTCCATTACCGAATCATTCGGTACCGGTATCAAGATGGCCGCGACTGTGCTGACCATGCTGCCGATCATGTGCTTCTATCCATTCCTCCAGAAGTACTTCGTTAAGGGTGTTATGGTCGGCTCCATCAAAATGTAAGTATATTCAGCTTGGAACAAAGCTAGAATATAAATTTAGAAAGGATTGGTGAAACACTATGACCAGGAAACTCATTTCTCTGCTCCTCGCCCTTGCAATGCTCTGCTCTGTGTGCGTCTTCGCTACCGCGGAAAACACCGAGTATGCCGAGCATCTGGAAATCAGCATCGGTACTGCTTCCGCACTGTCCGATGATTCTTGGGCCAGCAACTACTTCAACAAGATGATTGAAGAAAAGTTCAATGTTACCTTCGTTCCTTATTCCTCTGCCGCTGATTTTGATCAGGTGACCAACCTGTGGATCTCCACCGGTGATATGCCTGAATGGATCACTGCCGGTATCGACCTGGAAGGCATGATGGAATACGCCGATCAGGGCATGCTGGCCGGCCTGCCCGAGGGCTGGGAAGAAAGATATCCCGCTCTGGCCAAGGAAGTAAAAGCTACCGGACTGGAAGCTTACTGCACCGATGAAAACGGCGTCTGGTACATTCTGCCCCGTGTCGTCTTCTCTCCCAACTTCCCGCTGGACTTCGCGGAAAATGCTACTGACCACGTGACTCAGTACTACCGCACTGACTGGGTTGAAGAAGCCATCCCCGAAATGATCACTCTGGCGGACCTCAAGACTGTTATTGAAAAGGTTATTGCCGATAAGGCTGCTGCCGGTGAAAAGGTCTACGGTGTGTCCACCACTACCGATAAGATGATCCAGCTGTTTGTTGGCAGCGAAGTTCCTTACTACAAGCAGATCATCCCCGGTGACGGTCAGTACGTCCTGTCTGCCACTCAGTCCGGTGTTGTGGAAGGCATCAAGAATTTCAAGACCTGGTATCAGGAAGGTCTGATCGATCCCGACTTCTTCAGCCGTGAGACCGCTGATACCCGTAACATCTTCTTTGTTGGCGGCAGTTTCATGACTGTCAACGATGGTGCTCCCGCCCATGCCAATGTGCTGGGTACCGGTCTGAAGGATGCCAATGCTGAAATGACTGATGCTCCCGCTATGGACACCTTCAATGTTCTCGCTTCCAACGGCACCGATTATTTCGCCAAGTGGTCCGGAACATTCTGGCGTACCCTGGTCTTCAGCCCCGAACTGGAAAACGAACCTGAAAAGTTCGAACGCATCCTGGCCATCATCGACTATCTGGCTCAGCCCGAATGTGTTGTTCAGCTGCGTCTGGGTGAACAGGGCGTCAATTGGGACTATGACGAAAACGGCAGAACCTATGTGATCTCCGCTTACGAATACAACGATGGTACCGGCGCCAACATGCTGTACCATCTGAGCCCCTCTTCTCAGGATGCTTACGGCTACGGATTCAATCCCTCCATCCCCGGTTGGGCGGTAGATATGTCTGTTGGTCAGATGTCCGCCAAGGGTGCGAACCTGTCTGTTGATAAGATGCCCACCAGTGCCGAAATGACTGTTTTCGACCGTTGGACCGGCGACAACAAGACTGCTTACTCTCAGATCGGTTGGGATGACGAAATCGTTCGCATCGTTCTGGATGACAGCATCACCCTGGATCAGGTTGAAACCGAATGGAACAAATTCATTGAAGCTAACAGCGGACTGTGGCAGCCCCTGCTGGATGAAATGAACGCCGCTAAGTAAGATTGACGTAAATACTCTGAATTAATGCGTTAGCATTGAACAGGGCTGCGCTGCTTGCAGCGTAGCCCTGTCCTTGCGTCATAACATTCCCGGAACAGGAGATAATGATAATGTATAGCTATGGTGATAAACTGACGAGCCGGCTTGTTAAAGAAATGGCCAGGGAATACGGAGCGGATCTGTGCGGAATTGCTTCCATGGATCGGTTCGAAGGCGCGCCGAAACAGAACGATCCGCGTTATATCTTTCCGGCTGCCAAGTCCATGATCGTTCTCGGATACCGTGTACACAGAGGAACGTTCCGCGGAATCGAAGAAGGAACGCACTTTATCGACTATGCTTCTATGGGATATGCCGCCATCAATCAGGTGGAAGGTCCCATGACCCTTTGGAAAATGGCGTCCGACATTGAAGATATGGGTTGGGAAGCAGTGCCGATCATGAACATTAACGGCGGTGAAGCTGTTAACACCGTGACCGGTAATTTCCGTGAACACTGGAGCGTGCCGGTCGAGGAAGGTAAACCCTATCCGGACGTGCTTATTCATTTCCGTTTCGCGGCCTATCTTGCCGGCCTTGGGGAGATCGGCTGGAGCGGTGTTTTCCTGACTCCGGAATTCGGTCCCAGGGTACGTTTCAACCTGATTCTGACCGATGCTGAACTGGAACCCGATCCGGTTATGGCTCCCGGAACGCTGTGCAATCGCTGCAAGCAGTGCGTAAGACATTGCAACGGTGCCATCTCCGATACGGAAACGGTGAAGGTCAATCTTGGCGGATATGAGGTGGAGTACGCGAAGCTTGATCCGCTCAAATGCGAGTACGGTCTCAAGTACGGCTGTGACGATACTGCCTGCCCCTTCGAAGTCGAATATCCTCATGTGTACGGATACGGGCGTGCTGTTGAAGGCGGACGCGGCTGTATGAGAGCCTGTATGGTATCCCTTGAACAGCGCGGCGTGCTGACGAACCGGTTCCATAACAAGTTCAGGACTAAACCCGAATGGAAGGTACATCTGGACGAGGAACATCCCTATCCCGAGTATATCAGGAAGGAATATATCGAGACAGGAAAAGCGGAAGACGCGCAGGCCTATATTGATTACAACGAGAACGAGAATTTCGGGAACAAGGGGCGTGAAAGAAAATTCAGCGCCCAGCAGACTGATTGATATGAAATTTGCTGTCGGATATTATCGGAATGATGAGATGGAACGTCCGTTCCTGTATACTTTGGAAACGTTTGGCAGCCGGATCGCGGAAATGTATTTTCCGTGGCCCGGCATTGCCAGCGGAAGAACAGCGATATGGACTGTAGAGGATATAGCGAATCTGACAGACGCTCTTGTTTATGCCAAGGAAAACGGTATCGGATTGGATCTTCTGTTCAACGCGAACTGCTACGGCGATAATGCCATATCAAAGGCACTTGAAAGTACAGTGATCCGCACGGTTCAGGATATCTCTGCCCAGGCGGGCGGACCGGATACGATCACGACTACATCACCCGCTGTGGCGCATATCGTGAAAATGCATTTTCCGCATATTAAGGTACGGGCGTCCATCAATATGCAGATCCGCAATCCGGAAAGCTGCCTCCCTCTGTTTGATCTGTTTGATGAGTTCTATCTTCCGAAAGAATGTAATTATTCGCCGGAATCGATCGATCGCTGGAAGGAAACGCTGGGGGACCACCCTCTTTATATGCTGGCCAACAGTGGCTGTATGCCATACTGTCCCGGGCAGATATTCCATGACAACATGGTGGCCCATGAAACCGGTATCGCGGAAAAGCAGAACATGACCGGATGGATACCCTATGTTTGCTGGAACTGGTATAAAAAGCATCCGGAAAAGCTTATCGGCGGAACATGGGTGCGACCTGAAGATCTGTCCGCTTATGAAAAATGGTTTTCTGTTGTCAAACTGGCAACAAGGATCAATCAGCATCCTTTCCGAACGGTCAGCGCCTATGTGCAAGGGAGCTTCCGGGGAAATATCCTTAATCTGATGGAGCCGGATCATTCTTCCGTCCTGCAGGGTGCCTGGCTGGATAATACCGCATTCCCGGCCGAATGGCTGCAGAACCGCTGGAAAGGGATATGCCCGGATGAAAGTACATTTGAAAAGGTTTATCTGAAGCTGTAAAAGGCTTTAAGGAGGCATGTGAATGAAGCGTCTGACACTGCCTCCTGTTTCCTGTATCTGTTTATTTATGAATCACTCAGGAAAGGAGTGAACGGCTGCGATTACAGCCGCTCAAAAAGGGAGTATGGCCCAGGAGTCTCCTGTTGCGATCACCGGTTTTCAGGGTGAAGATTTCAAACGTCTGGTGGAATACGGCGAATGGAGCGTAGCGTTTCTACGGTACGCAGAGCGATTTTCGCATCTGACATATTTTGAACGGCATCTTCTGACTGACGAAGTATTCGTGCTGCTGAACGGAAGTGCCACATTGTTCATACGTACCGATGAAGGCATCCGGAAGCTTTCTATGGAAAAAGAGATGGTCTATAATGTGCGCCGCGGTGTATGGCATCAGATCCTGGTATCGGAGGATGCCACCGTTCTTGTGGTTGAGAACAGAAACACCGCGAAAGAAAATACGGAAAAAGATCCGGTGGTATGATGTGCTGAAAGCAGCCACAGCTTGTTTCACATGTGTTGCCGGTCAATATAGAGACTCGAATAATCCACAAACGGAGGTTGTAAAATGAGCAGGTATTACGCATATACGGATGCTGGGAAACGTCTGGCATTTGAAACCAGAAAAGAAGGGAAACATGTTTTCCTGACCCTGAAGAAGGAACTTTTTGCCGATGCGGATAAGATATCCCTGCTGCCGGAACTGTCTCAGGCGAAAGCCGGAGATGAGGGCTACTATATCATGCCCAGAAACATCGAAATGCGGGGGGATTTTCAGGTTTTCTTTACGCGGCGCGATGACGGCGAAACAGAATACAGCCATCCTGTCTTGAGCCTTTACGGGGTCAAAAAGCCCGGCTTTTGCTGCCTGATACGTGTTGAGAGAAACTATAAGTTCAGTTACCGGATCGCGGTAAAGGATAACATTTATACGATTACACCTGTTGTTGATTTTACAAAACCCGATACCGATCCGCCTTATGATGATATCCGCCTGGAAGTGATCGAATTGCCGCAGGGTGCCGGGTATGCCGAAATGGCACGGACAGAACGGGAAATCCGGCTTGAACGCGGAGAGATCACTCCTTTACGCAAAAAAATGGAACGGCCTGTTGTGGCGGACGCGGTAAGGGGACCGCTGATCCGCATCCGCATGGGTTGGAAACAGAGCCCTTCGCCTGTTTTCCATCAGACCCCGGAAAACGAGCCGCCCATGAGGGTGGCCTGTACCTTTGCCCGTGTGCGGGATATTGCCGATGAATTAAAAAAACAAGGCATTGAACACGCGGACCTCCAGCTTGTCGGATGGAACAAGAGCGGTCATGACGGACGTTTCCCTCAATTATTCCCTGTGGATGAACGTCTCGGCGGCGAGGAAGAACTGAAAAAGACTATTCAGTATGTACAGCAGCTGGGATACCGTATATCCACTCATACAAACTGGATCGATTGTGTCGAGGTCGCCGATACCTTTACCTGGGATGATGTGGCGCAGGACAAAAACGGGCAGTATCTTCAGATCGGACATTATTCCGGCGGCTACGCGTATCATGTGTGTCTGGAAAAGCAGTGGAAGAATGCCCTGCGGGAAGAACCGAAAGTGGCCGCGCTGGGTGAAAACGGCATTCATTTTACGGATGTGATCTCTATTGTGGAACCGGATACATGCAACGCGCCGGCTCATCCCTGCTATACGAAGGACGCGATCAAAACCGCGCAGCGCATCATGCATCTGAACAGTGTCATCTATAACAGCTTCTCTTCCGAGGGAGCTATGGATTTCGCTGTTCCGTATCTGGATTACGCGCTGTATGTCACTTTCGGAGACGGGTTCGGTCACAGGGAGTATCCGTTCCATGATCGCTATCTGCCGTTCTGGGAAATGATCTATCACGGCATTCTCCTGTATAATCCCACCAGTCCGACCGTCAATTTCACTATCAAGGAACCGGAAGCAAGGCTGACATTCATCATGCGCGGCGGACGTCCGTCCTTCTATGTTTTCTCCAAATTCCGCGAGGGCGCGGCCAACTGGATGGGTACTGTGGATCTTACATCGGACACTGATGAGCATCTGACAGAAAGCGTGAAGGCGATCAGAAAAGGCATGGATCTGTATCAGCCCATTGCCGATAAGCAGTTGTGTTATATGATGGACTATACCTTCGAGAAAGACGGCATTCAAGTAGCGCACTACAGTGACGGTTCCCGCATCGCCGGTAATTTCTCAGACAGCAGGCAGCAGTATGAGGGAAATGAGCTGGAACCGTACGGATATGTTGTTTTGCAGTAAATTTCCAACGGGATATGCTGAATTCAATAAAGGAGGAATAATCAAATGTCAGGGTGTGATAAAGACCGTATCCCGGCATTTCCCCTCATTGTGAATGATCCGTACTTTTCGATCTGGATGCCGGGGGATACTCTGACTTCGGGAGATACCGTCCACTGGACAGGTCAACGGAAACCGCTGAAGGGCCATCTTGTGATCGACGGAAAGACCTGGCGTTTTCTCGGCCGTTCCGGCAAGCCTGCCATGGAGACGGTTGAGGTCAAGGTTACTCCGACGGCCACTGTTTTCGTGATGGAAGCGGACGGCGTCAGACTCCGCGTCCGATTCCGTACTCCGGCTCTGCCTTCCGATCCCGATATTCTCTCTGCTCCTGTCACATTTACGGGTGTTGAACTGCAGAGTATGGACGGGAAAGAACATCAGGCGACTCTGAACTATTCGATTTCCACAGCCATCTGTTATGACGGTTCCGTGCAGCCTCCCATGGTCTGCGACAGTTATATCAGGGACGGTCTGGACTTCGCATGGGTCGGACAATCCCGACAGAAGGTGCTTTGTCATTCCGGTGATAACATTACGATCGACTGGGGTTATCTGTACGCGGCTGCCCCCGCGGGTATGTGGAAGTTTGATGTATCGGATGCCGTTATCGCGCTGTCAGGGGAATTCAATGTTTCTTCCCGGCCTGTTCGCAGTTGGTGGATGCAGGGATATGATGATATTTCCTCAGTCGATTATTTCGGTACTTTCTGCCGTGCATGGTATATGAGAAACGGACAGACTCTGCCGGGAATGATGGTCCGGCTTGCGGCAAACTACGGGGAACTGAACCGGGAATGCGACGAACTGGACCGTGACGTGATCGCCGAGGCGCAGAAGATCGGTGGCGATGATTACGCGCTGATCGCATCAACCGCATGGCGTCACACTTTCGCGGCGCATAAGCTGATCGCCACGCCATCCGGGGAAATGGCAATGCTGTCCAAGGAAAATGATTCCAACGGATGTATCGGTACCGTGGATGTGAGCTATCCGTCCATTCCGCTGTTCCTGCGCTTCTGCCCGGAATTGGTAAACGCGCTGTGCAGGCCCGTTCTGGAGTTCGCGAGTATGCCGGTATGGGAATTCGATTTCGCGCCGCATGATGTGGGACGTTATCCCCACGCCACGGGTCAGGTGTACGCGTGCAAACGGTATGCTGCCGGGAACGGAGAAGTATATCCGCCGTATTATTTATATCCCGCGGGCTGCGATATCTATGAAGATCGTAACCAGATGCCGGTGGAAGAATGCGGAAATATGCTTATCATGATGGAGACCGCGGTTTCCTACGGTGCGGGGGATGAACTGATCCGGCAGTATATGCCCCTGATCGGGAAATGGGTGGGCTATCTGGACCGGTATGGCGATGATCCGGGCGAACAACTGTGTACGGATGATTTTGCCGGACACCTGTCGAGGAACATCAATCTGTCCGCAAAAGCAATCGTCGGTATTGCCTGCGTTGGCCGTATCATGAGGCGCGTCGGACGTGAAGAAGAAGCGGCCAGGTGGGCAGACCGGGCACATGAAATGGCGGAAGGCTGGCTGAAACGGGCAGCCGGAGAAAACGGTACCGCACTGACCTTCGACGGCAAAGGCTGGAGCATGAAGTATAACCTGATATGGGATCGTGTACTTGATCTGGACCTTCTTCCGGAAGATTTCTACAGGAACGAAGCCACGTCCTATCTCGAAAAGATGAACGGTTACGGATTGCCTCTGGATAGCCGGGCGGATTACACAAAATCCGACTGGCTGGTGTGGTCCGCGTCCCTGTCACCCGATCGGGACACTTTCTGCCGCCTGATCGCGCCTTTGGCGAAATATTTGCGGGAAACAGAAACCAGAGTTCCTTTTTCCGACTGGTATGATACGAAGACCGGACGCTATGTGGAGTTTATTGCCAGAAGCGTACAGGGCGGCGTATACATGCCTATGTTGACCGGCAACCGGAAATGACCGGATGAATGCCGGTCACAGTATCTGAATCAATATGTTTTTATAAACAAGAATTGAAAGGAGAGGTTTTCAATGTTGCAGCAGGTTATGACAGCCCCCGGTCAGATCACATTTCGTGAGGTGGAGACTCCCGCTATCGGAGATAACGAAGTTCTGGTCAGGATCAGAAAGATCGGTGTTTGCGGAAGCGATATCCATGTTTATCACGGAAAACATCCTTTCACCAAATATCCCGTCACTCAGGGGCATGAAGTTTCCGGTTCCGTGGTGGAATTCGGAAAGAATGTGACCGGACTGAAAGCCGGCCAGAAAGTGACCATCGAGCCGCAGGTGTTCTGCGGAAAATGCTATCCCTGTACCCACGGAAAGTACAATCTGTGCGAAGAACTGAAAGTGATGGGTTTCCAGACCACAGGTACCGCCAGCGAGTATTTTGCCGTTGACGCGTCTAAAGTGACCGCTCTGCCGGATAATATGACCTACAATGAAGGGGCTATGATTGAACCGCTGGCTGTAACGGTCCACGCGGTCAAGAGAGCCGGAGATGTTACCGGACAGAAGATCGCCGTGCTGGGAGCCGGTCCCATCGGTATCCTGCTGGCGCAGAGCGCAAAAGCCATGGGCGCTGCTCAGGTGCTGGTCACGGATGTCAGCGATTATCGTTTGGAACTGGCGAAGAAGTGCGGAGCGGATTTTGCCGTCAATACCCGCAACGAGGACTTCGGTGAGGCCCTGACAGCTGCTTTCGGACCCGATAAGGCAGACGTGATCTATGATTGCGCCGGCAACGATATCACCATGAATCAGGCTATCCGCTGCGCGCGCAAAGGAAGCACGATCATTCTGGTCGCTGTATTCGCGGATATGGCGAAGGTCGATCTCGCGGTGTTGAATGACCATGAACTGGATCTTAATACGACCATGATGTATCGTCATGAGGACTATCTTGATGCCATCCGCATGGTCGGTGAAGGCAAGATCGCCCTGAAGCCGCTCATGAGCAAGCATTTCGCGTTCAAGGACTACAATGACGCTTATCAGTATATCGATGCCAACCGTGAAACCACGATGAAAGTGCTGATCGACGTGGATGATTCCGAAGAATAAGGGGAGAGGACCGTTATGAAACTGTCCATGCAGAGCGGAGATCTGCCACTGCAGTTTGGTGTCCAACGGGGTTATGCCCTGATCCGCGAAGCGGGATTTGAAGGGATCGACTGGAGTCTTGATCACGCGATCCATCCGTCGAAGATCAGAAATCTGGAATATAAGGGAAGCTGTCTGTTTGAAAGATCTCTGGATGAACTGCTTGAGTATTATGAGCCGTCCCTGAAGGCAATCAGGGAAAATGAACTCTCGATCTGTCTGGCCCATTCGTTTTTCCCGTCTTATACGGACGGGCATGAAGAATTGATCGACTGGTCAGTGCAGATGCATATGAGAGGGATCGAGTTCTGCGAGGTGACAGGTGTCCCTTATTTCGTGATCCACGGAATCGCTGCGGACAGTAAATCCGGAGAACGGCTGAATACACGTCTGTACGGACCGCTGGCGGAATTCCTCAGAGATAGGAAGACTGTTGTCTGCCTGGAAAATCTGTTCGTCAATGTTGACGGTCATATGCGTGAAGGTCATTGCGGTGATCCGTCGGAAGCCGTCCAAACGATTGACAGGCTGAATGCCATTGCGGGCCGGAAAGCATTCGCGTTATGCCTGGACACCGGTCACCTCAATCTGTACGGTAAAGATGCCGTTCGGTATGTTGAAACAGTCGGGAGCCGCATCGCGGCGCTTCATATCCATGACAATCCCGGCTTTGCCGACTGGCACATGGCTCCTTTGACCGGTTCCTTCCACTGGAAGGAGTGGACGGATGCCATGCGGGCTATTGGTTATAACGGTGACCTCAGCTTTGAAACATTTGCCCAGACGAACCGGGTGTATGATCTTGATCCGGATCTTGTTCTGCCTTGGCTGACCATGATCCGGAAGACCGGTGAAAGTATCCGAAAACTGATTGCCGGAGAGTGAACCCCGGCAGGAATGATAACGGGGTAAACGTATGTCTGAAGTCCTTGAACTTTATAACAGGATCAACGGTCAGCCTTGTTCCTGCGGAAATACACATAAAACATCCCTCCGCAAATTAGTCGTCGGTTCCGGCGTGATCGGGAATCTGCCGGAGATCGTCCGGGAACTCGGGGCGGAACATCCTTTCCTCCTGGCGGATCCCAATACCTGGAAAGCGGCCGGACAGAAGGTCAACGATGTACTTGCCGGCAACGGAATGAACGTTTCCCGCTATGTCTTTTCCAAAAGCAGACCCGAACCGGATGAAAGCAGCGTGGGAAGCGCGATCATGCATTTCGATCACAGCTGCGATATCGTGATCGGTATCGGGTCCGGCGTGATCAATGATATCGGAAAGATCCTGAGCAAAACCGCGGGCCGGCCATATATCATTGCAGGAACAGCTCCTTCCATGGACGGATATAATTCCGCCACATCCTCTATGGCAATGGACGGACTGAAAGTATCAATTCCTTCCGGATGCCCTGATGTGATCATCGGCGATATCGATGTGCTGAAGCTGGCACCCCGGGAGATGCTGATTTCGGGTCTCGGTGATATGCTGGCCAAATATGTCAGTATTTGTGAATGGCGTATCGCGAATCTGCTGGTTGGAGATGCTTATTGTGAAAACATCGCGTCTCTGGTTCGAATGTCTCTTGCCGAGTGTGTTAATAACGCGGAAGGTCTGATGGAACGGGAGCCGGATGCCGTAAGGGCGGTGTTTGAAGGTCTGGTCGTATGCGGCGCCGCAATGGAGTTTGCCGGTCTGTCACGACCTGCATCCGGAGTGGAGCATTATATCAGCCATCTTTGGGATATGCGGGGATTGGCACTGGGTACACCGGTATCCACTCACGGGATACAATGCGCGATTGGAACACTGACCGCGCTGCGAGCGTATGAATCTCTCCGGAATGTTGTTCCGGACAGAAAAAGAGCACTTGCTTATGTAAAAGCATTCGATTTTGAACGCTGGAGTGAAGAATTGCGCGCTTTCCTGGGATCGGGCGCGGAAACCATGATCACCGCGGAAACCCGTGAGCAGAAGTACAGCGTAGAGAAGCACGCCGCACGGCTTGAACGGATCATCGGGCATTGGGGACAACTGCTTGATATCATGCGAGAAGAATTGCCTGCGGCCGGTGACATCGAAAAGCTGCTGAAAAAGATCGGCTGCCCGTCCGCACCGGCGGAGATCGGTATTGGAAATGAGCTCCTTCCTATGACCTTCAGAGCGAGCAAAGATATCCGTGATAAGTATGTTCTTTCACGGCTTTTATGGGATCTGGGGATCCTGGATGAGGTCGCGGACAAGCTTATATAAACAGGCGAAGTATTTGGAAACTGAACAATGAACGCCGCACATGGCTTATTAGCGGAGGTAAACGGACATGATCTATGGAGCACTTGAAGCCGGCGGAACGAAAATGGTACTGTCGATCGGCAATGAGGATCACGAACTGCTTGAACGGGTGTCCATCCCCACTGAAAATCCTGATATTGTGATCCCTCAGATGACAGAGTGGTTTGCCTCGCGCAAGATCGCCTCCCTGGGAATCGGGACTTTCGGACCTGTTGATCTGAATCCCGCGTCCGAAACCTACGGGTGGATCACCTCCACGCCCAAGCTGGCGTGGCAGAACTGCGCTCTGATGCCGCTTATGCGGGATAAACTGGGTGTTCCGGTCAGTATCGATACGGATGTCAATGCCGCGGCACTGGCGGAGTATCGGCTTGGCGCGGCCAAAGGCCTGCACAGCTGCCTGTATGTGACCGTGGGGACCGGGATCGGCGGCGGACTGATCGTTGAGGACCGACTGGTCCATGGAATGATGCATCCCGAGATCGGTCATATCCTGCTGCGGTCCTCGGCCGATGATCCTTCTCCGGCCGGATTTTGCCCTTATCACAAAGGCTGCGCCGAAGGTCTGGCCTCCGGTCCGGCTATTGAAAAGCGTTGGGGCATGAAAGCGAATGAACTTCCGGAAGATCATATCGCCTGGGACATCGAAGCTGACTATCTGGCCCAGGTCTGCATGAATGCCGTTTGCGCGTTCTCGCCGGAGATCATCATACTGGGCGGGGGAGTTATGCACCGGAAGCATCTGTTCCTGCTGATCCGATCCAGGGTAAAGGAATTGCTGAACAACTATATCCGCGTGCCGCAGATCATGGAAAAGATCGATGAATATATCGTATCCCCGGGTCTCGGAGATAACAGCGGCGCTCTCGGTGCGCTCCTGCTGGCTATCGACGCGGCACAGAACTGAATTTGCAAACAGAAAGTAAAACGAAACAGGATCCCGAAAATACGCGATAACTTTTTTTGATGTGCAACGTTTCTGCAACGGGTCGTGTTGTATATTGTTCCTGCAAACGGGGGAACACCCCGGGATGCAAAACAAAAAGAAACGAAACGACAGTCAAAAGGAGTGACGCGAAATGAAGAAGATACTGACAGCAATTCTGGCTCTGGCACTGATCCTGACCCTGACGACCGTCTCTCTGGCTGACGGTCTCGGCTTCGCGGCCTATCAGGATAAATTCGGTGAGGATGAAGAAGACTACGAGTACACCGCGAAGGTCGCGGTAGGCAGGGGCGATGTTGACGGACACGTTGGCGCGGGTGAGACGCTCTACATCAGGGATGACGGATCAACGGGCACCGTGAACGGCGTGAGCGCCACCACGGCGGCGGAGATCGAAGCGGTGAAAGTGGACGGAAAGCTCCGTGTCGGCAACAAGGAATACAACACCCAGGTGGGCGGCGGCGTTACGGTGGCCAAGGCCGGCGCGAACGCCGGGGCGACCGTGGGTATGGACAAAGGCAAGGTGGTCGTGAGCGCGACAGCCGGCGCCGAGGCAAACATCGTTGAAGCCAGCGCTCAGGCCAGCAGCACGATCGGCGGAGTGGAGTTCGGAGTGAAAGGCAGCGTGAAGGTGGGTGTCGGCGTCAAGGCGAAGGTCGGCTACAGCAACGGCAAGCTCAAGTGTGAGCTCGGCGCGGCGCTGGGCATCGGCGGATCGGTCGGCTTCGAGGTGGACGTGGGTGCCATCGCGGACAAGGCGGCTACTCTGGGCAAGAAGGTCTGGAACGCCCTTAAGTTCTGGTAACAGGCGGCGAACGTTCAGAGAAAGACAAACAGTATAAAGACGGATCCGGAACGGGAAACCGAAAGGAAACAATAACGCGGCAGGGGGAAAGAAGCCGTTGACGGAAATGAAGCGGTCATGCCCCTTTGCTCCCTGAGCACAGAAGAGTGAGCTTTCAGCCATACAAAACGAGGCTGCCGGACCGGCAGCCCCGTCTTTCTGTTCCGCGGCGATCGCATATCCGGCATGCGCCGGTTCCCAAAGGCATCCCTGTCAGCGTGGCGAGTGAAATGCCGGGCGCATTTCCATGAAACCGGACAGGTCTGAAAATCCGCAATGATCCTTCCCGGAAACAGGTTCAATCGATCCCGAGAAGGTCAAAGGCCGGATCGAGCCTGTCCCGGTTATGCTGCAGGAAAAGGTTGCCTTTCATCAGCGAGAGATCGGTTTTCACTTCTGCCGGTTCTTTGCCCAGAAGACGGACATCACAGTAGTCAAGGATCATTTCCATATCGGAGTTCAGTATGGCATGACCGTCCCGGTGGATGATCATATTGTTCTGTTCTCCGCAGCCCAGCAGATCCCAGACAGGCTGGGATCCGATCCATGCCAGACACTGCCCCTCGGTGTTGTTCCAGCCTTCGGAGGTGATGCCGGTGACGACGATCAGATGCCGGTCCGGAGCTGCAGCCAGCGCACAGAGCATGTACTGTTCCACGGGAATGGAGCCCGCGTCCGCGATCTTACGGAAGTTTTCACAGAACCAGTATCCTTCGCCTCCCTGAAGGTTGGAAAGCGGCTCATTGATGGAATCGTTGATCCAGCGGCTGCTTCCGCCAAGGGATGACAGGTCATATTCTTTTCCATGGTTATCCGTCCGGTAAACGGCAACACCTCCGGCACCGGAGCAGGACGGGACCGTCACACGGATACGGGGATCATAAGCGCCGGCGACCGCGGCGCTTTTTCCGTATCTGGATACACCGGCAACAATACACTTCGCGGGATCGATCCCCAGCGTCTCACCGGCGCCGTTTTCCAGCGCGTCGATCACCCTGGAGACGCCCCAGGCCCATGCGGCCAGCACACCGGGAAAATCCCCGGCATCCTCATCGAAAGGATATAATTCATAGAACGCGCCGGAATGCCGATCGTTATCCGATGCGACGGCTGTCGGGAAATAGGTGATGCCGGCATAGCCGCGGCTTGCGGCATATCTGCAGTTGTCAGGGATGAATTCACCGCCGCCCCATGAAAAACCGTATTCCAGATAACAGGGCCGGCCGCCGTCGGCAGCGGAACCGTCCGGCAGGCTGACGATGACGCTGAAAGAGACTGCCGCGTTTCCGGCTGCCACATGAACGGTCAGCTTTTGCCCGGGAAGCGTCTCATGGGGCGCGATCTCCCATGTTACCGTTTCAGAGGCGGGATCCGGCATCCTGCCGTACATCCAGCGGGAATACAGCTCCAGCAGCTCGGCCCGCCGCAGCTGCCAGTCCTCCGCGCTCTCGACGGGAGAACCGTTTGCAAGCTTCATCAGGGGAGGAAAGCCTTCCGGCCGTGGAAGATCTTCAGGGGAAAGGACATTCTCCGCGTGCGCCGGAACACAGACCGGCAGCAGAACGCACAGAACGAGGACCAGACAGAACAGGAAGCAGAACATATGATCCCTCCGGATACATCATTTATGCTACCGCTGATTATAATACAAACGCGTCATTTTTCCTATGCCGCCTTGATAAACAAGGATCACTCTGATATATTGGAATTGATTCCGGAAAACGGAACAGAATGCTTGTGTCCGGATGCGGATCGGGATCATATCCGGAGAAAGGGAGCGTATGAAATGAAAAAACGGATCCGGCTGCTGCTGACAGCGCTTTTCCTTCTGATACCCGTCATGTGTACCGCAACAGATACGGATCATGATCCGGGCGCTGTTGAAGATGCGGTCATCCGGGCGGCAGGAGCAAGAACGGAATCTGGCGTGTGTTATGTTGACATCGAGCTGCAATGCTTTCAGGACGAAACAGAGGTGCTCTTTTTCCCGTTTGCGGATGCCACGCTGATAGAAAGTGAAGATGCCCTTGTCACCGACAGAAGATCCCATGACATATGCCCTGAATTATACGCCGGGATCATCATGAACAACGGTGACCGCAGGTCATTCACCCTGGCATTTGACATGGCATATCAATATGATTCCGACTATCCCGCGTCACTTGCCGCTGCTTTGATATATTATCCCCTGCAATGGGATACAGGCGGATGCGAACAGCGCGATCCCATAACGCTTACGGCTGAAGGAACGGCTGACATGCAGATCAACGGCATGTTTGTGATCATGGATAAAGCCTGTCAGGACGAAATAATGCTTTATCTGATCAGCAGTATTGATGATCCGGAGGCGGTCCTGAACAACAGACCGGTGTTTTGTCCGCTTACGGTGAATGTCATTCCGGAATAATACGGAATATCCCGACTGTCAGCCTGTACGGCGATCATGAAAGGGAATCGGCCGATCTCATGGCCGATCCCCTTTTTGCATTTTCGGTTTTTGCTGCCGATGATGAGATGAACGGTTCTCTATTTGACAAGCTCCGGGAAGAGCTTCTTCGCGGTGCGGTCCAGCGACATGCATACGGGCAGACTGACCAGCAGCATCACGACATCGGCGACGAAGGCATAGATGTTCTTTCCGATCCTTACGGCCATGGGCTGGGCGTATAGCAGGCTTTCCGTAAGCGATTTGACGATCAGGATGCCGAGCGCGGCGGAGACGATGACGGCCGCGGCGTTCAGAACCGTTTTGACGGGAAGACTTTTCATGCTCTTTGTCGCGCGGAAGGTGAGACCGAGGATCACGCCGATCACGATATTGCCGAGTGCCCAGCCGGGCATGCCCCGCAGACCGTTGATCAGAAGACAGTAAAGGATCACGCCGAGCGTGCCGGCCGCGGTACCGCTGAGCGTGCCGAAGGAATAGCAGTAGACGGCCATCACGATATAGCCGAGGCACAGATAGTAGTTTTCAAAGACCGGGACCTGAAGACACATGGAAAGTGCGCAGAACAGCGCGATGCCGAGCGCGAGAACACAGATACGGCGTGTTGAGATATTCATTGATGTGACCGCCTTTCATTGTTCTGTTATCTGATCAGGGCCAGCCCATGGTTGGAGTATGCCGGGTCACCTGTGACTTCGCGGATCACTTCGATCCCGTCCGGGAAGGTGAGCGGCTGCTCATCGCTGTGAAGCTCGATCTCCATGATCGCTTTATCCTTCCATTCCGGATAAATATCGATCTCATAGTACAATCCGTTTTCGCTGAGACAGAAACGCTGCTTATGGATCGGCCTGTATGCGGGATCCGCGCGGACCATCAGCGCGAGATACTCATCCTGACTGAGCCTTCGCTCCGTTTCGATCCGCCGGATGCCTGAAACGGGCTTTTTGCTGGTCATGAAGTAGATAAAGCTGCCGTTGCTGCCGCGCTGCCGGATACGGACCTCCTCCTTCTCATTCTCCGTTTTCAGATAGGTCTGGATGATATCGACCCGCTCGCAGTGAGGCCTGCTTTCCAGATCACGGAGCGAGGGGCGTGCGATCAGGAATTTGCGCTCGATCTCCATGGGTGACGGTTCGCCCAGGAAGACGCTGATCTCTTTGATCAGCCGGAGCATCTTGTTTTCAAAATCCGTTGAGTTATCGATCACACGGAAATGCGGATGTCCCGTCCACGCGGCGATCAGCCTGTCATCCAGTGCCGCTGCCTGCTCCGGGGTCTCTGTCCGTGCCGTGTTATTTTCAACGGTGTAATACTTTTCAGCGCCTTTGGCGGCAGTGACCAGATGGAAGACCGCGTCATAGCTGTCCCGCAGGAGGATCTTGTTTGTCTTCATCTGCCGGAGCACCCAGTCAAAATCCTGCTCCGACATATAGGCGGTATTGTCCATGGCACCCCGGTCGCAGACCACAAGGAATTTGCTTCCCTTCATGGTCTTTGCCATATCGGTGAAAGCTTTTTCCTTGGCCAGCTGCAGTTCCAGCAGGTGAAGCTGGAAATCCCGCGCGGATGTGTTCAGCCACGGGGCGGCTCCGCCGGTGATCAGCTGCGTCGCTGTCTCATCGATAAAGAGGACCGTGTAGCCCAGTTTGGTGAAGGCGTTCTGGATCCAGCTCATCGCGGTCGTTTTGCCGGCGCACGGACCGCCCGTGATCACGATCCTGGAGATCAGTTTATCGGCCTGTGCCGTCTGCAGCAGATCATCCACCGATACACACAGCACATCCGCCAGCTTGTGGATGGTGCCCAGACCGGGTTTGGCCTTGCCGGTCTCCCATTTTGAAACGGCCTTGTCCGAAACGCCGAGCCTGGCGCCGAGCTGCGCCTGCGTGAGCCCCTGCTTTCCGCGAAGCTGATACAGCCGGTTACCGAATTCAAAATCATTCATCATTCATTACCACCTCCGGTTACAGCATACATATATTGCCGGTGAAAGACAAGGAAAACAACTCGAAGACCGGTAGAATTTTGCGGGCGTGCTCCGATGCGCGTCATTCCGGCAAACGGCGGCGTTATTCCACCGTGAGCCAAAGAAAACCGTAATACGAAGCATAGTCGCTTCCTCTTTCCACGCTGATATCCAGCACCCACAGATATCTTCCGGATCCAAGCGTCCCGGGCGATATGAGTTCGGCTTCCGCGGCGGCAAGACCGGTATCCGTGCATTTGAAGAGACCGGGCACAGCGGTGACCTTCGCCTGCGGATCACGGACCGAAATGCTCCAGGTCAGCTCGCCGGTCAGGGCCGCGGATCCGATCTCGCCGAATATCGGGTCCATCGCATATGACTGGGGAGATGTGAAAACGATGCCGTCCCCGTACAGCGGGCCGACATGCAGATAACGCAGAACAGCGCTCACTTCGACCGGGGAGGAGCCCTCGCCGGTCTGCACGGACAGGGTGACATCCAGATCGGCCGGATCAGGGACCGGTATCTGCCCGGAAGACGTGGATGAAGCCGGGGCGGACGGATAACAGATGAAGCAGAAAATCAACAGAAAAAATGGGATCAGAAGTTTTTTCAGCATGATCGGTCATTCCTTTTCAGTGCGGGATCAAGGGTTATATACTGATTATAATACAGCATATGGCAAACGATAACAAGATGTGCGGTGAATGATCCTGCCGGACTTCGGCTGCTACCAGCCCGCGGCAGGAGAATCCCGGGATGCATTTTCAACCACAGGTTCAATGACACGCGGCGCATGGTGTGATATTCTCTGTGCACCCGATCGGCACGCGTGAAACGCGGGTGTGGACGGACGGGAAAAAGACGGTGCGAAAAGGGGTGACAGCGACGAAAGCGAAACAGAAGGTTCCTCTGGAAAAACAGAGCAAGAAGGCGCGGAAGGCGTACTTCGCGGCCGGAAGGAACGACTGGAACGGTGTGAACCCTGTAACCAGAGTGATCCCGGACAAAAGAAGGCAGATGCTCCGGGACAGACGTTGTGAGAATGAGGGAGAGTGAGGACGATGAATACCATGATGAAGGCAATGCCCGCGGAATTGCCGCATATTCCGCAGATCCCCGAAGCCGTGAGAACGATCCTTGTGAGGCAGAACCCGGGGCTTCCGATGCCGGACCTGGTGAGCTACTATGTGCTGGAAAATGACAGAAAGCTGTACCTGGACGGCGATGTGGACAACAATATCCTGAACCAGCAGCGGATGATCCTGCGGTGGAACATGGAGGACGCGGGCAGACCGGCGGAAGAGCGGAAGCCGATCCACCTGTATATCTTCTCCGGCGGCGGGGACGTGGATGTGATGTGGAGCCTGGTGGACGCCATTGAGACGAGTGAGACGCCCGTATATACCGTGAATATGGGGGTCGCGGCCTCGGCGGCCGGGATCATCTATCTCGCGGGTCATAAGCGCTTCATGATGCCGCGCAGCCGGCTGGTGATCCACGAGGGCTCCGCGTGCATGGCCGGGGACGCCGTGAAGGTGATGGACGCCAGTGAAAGCTACAAGCGCATGATCAGGCAGATGAAGGATTATATCATTTCCAGAACGAAGATCAGTTCCGCGACGCTGAACCGTCAGCGCTGCCATGACTGGGAACTTGACGCTGCCTATTGCATTGAGCACGGTGCATGTGAGAAAATAGTGGAGAGCATCCGCGATGTACTGTAAGCGGACGAAAAACGCGGAACCGGGTATGCCGGCGGTACGGCATGCCCGGTCTGTTTTGCGCGAAGGAGGATGCGGCGGTGGCTGAGAACGGAAATGTACCCGTGACGCTGAACGGGACAACGGTCCGCGGGCTGATCGACAGCCTCGGGGATGACGCGGAAATGCTGGACCTGATGGAAGAGATGCTTACGGATTTTGAAAATTATCATCAGTCCGTATACCGGATGGAGATCAGCCTGATGGTCAGGAACCACAGAAACACCGATACGGACCGCGTGAATGAGATGACCGAACAGCTGGATAAGGCGCGGACCGGCCGGCATGATAAGCTGCTGGATGATATCATCCTGATGAACAGAATGGCCGCGCAGCAGGGGCTGCCGCCGGTATATGACGGGACTGTCTCAAAGGAACGGCCTTACAGAAGGCAAGTCGCGAACGCGGTATTCGCGTACGTTGAAGAGATCATACACGGGAGACGGTGAATCCTTTGCGCCGCTTCCGGGATCACGGGAGGTTCCTGCCGGACCGGAGAACAGAACGAAAAAAGTAAAAAAAAAGAGCCGTCAGGCTCGGAAGCCGGCTGCGCGTCATTGCCGGCGGTCACGATGAGGATGGAATCCATGGGTACGCCCAGCAGCATGCTGAGACCGAGCAGGTTATCCACTGTGGGAAGACTGACCCCGTTCTGCCATTTGTAAATGGCCTGGGGCGCCTCAAACCCGAAGTAGTCCTGCAGGTCGCGGACAGACAGACCGCGCTCGGTACGCAGCTGCGCGATGCGCTTTCCCGTGGCTTCCAGGTTGATGGTCGGAAAGTGTTTCATTTCCATCGCATTTCCCTCCGTATTCGGTTGGTCGGTCGGATGAGCTCATCGGGAGACGGATTATATCAGACCCCTGATGAATATGCAATAGCTTTTTACACTCTTTTGAAAAATAATTGAGAACGTGCCGGCGCGCATGGAGACCCGGACAGGTCGGTCCGGGTTTTTGTGTTCGATCGTTCGGGCGCGGCCTGACGCTGCCGGTCCCGGACGTTCTCCTCGGGCTGCCTTAAGCGGGGGATGATCCCGCGTGTCCCTCCGTCAGGTGCCGCGTGATCCTGCCGATATCCTCCAACCGGGTGAAGTAGGGCGCGCAGCGCTCACGGATCACGATGGCCTGCTCATAGCTGAGCAGGGAAAGTTGTGACGGGGTGATCAGCGGATCACCGAGCTCGTTTTTGCCGCACAGTTCCGAAAGCTTTTTGCGGAAGGTCTCATCTTTGGCGATATTCATGGCGATCCAGGTCGAGCAGTTCGCGCTGATGGTTTCGGCCGCGGCGCCGTAAACACCGCAGAGCTGCGCGTAGCTCTGGATCGCGAGGATGTACCGGATGCCTCTTGATCTTGAGATCGTCAGCGCCGTTTCAAGGGAAGGGATGGCGGGCTTGATATTGCACAGCTCATCCAGATAGATCTCTGCGCGGACCGGCAGGCGGCCGCTGTTTTCCAGCGCGCATTCGTTCAGTTCCTGCATGAGCTGGGTCAGCAGAATGCCCTCCAGGCTGCCCAGAGCGGTTGAGTCATCCGGAAGGGTGATGTAGAGCACGGACGGGGTTTCACCGAGTTGTTTGAAGCTAACGGAGCTTTCGGACGAGAGCATCTGCAGCACATCATTGCGCGCGGAGAACGGAGAGAGATATCCATAGAAACAGCATAGTACGTTTCCGCGCGTTTTTTCGGACCCGTTCCGGAAACCGGCCAGCGCCCGGTGGGCAACGGAGGGGGCGGGAAGCTCATCCGCCGCTCTGAAAAGCTTGCAGCGCGAATCCTCATAAGAATCATCCGGAATGGTGCTGCTCCAGCCCAGAACTGCGTTGATGGAAATGTTGTGTCTGGTTTCCCACAGTACGCTGCAGATACCGCGGAACAGATTTGCGCAGGAGATACGCCAGAACGGATCGGTATTTTTTTGTGAATCGCCGTCGCTGAAGAGAACGGCGATGATATCCTCCAGCAGACGCCAGGCTTTCTCACGGTTTGCCTGATTTCCGGATGCATAGAGCTTATTGGCGCGTGTGAAAGGATTCCAGCAGCTGCCTTCGGCAGGCGAACGGAAATTGATGTTGATGATTTTGTAGTTGTTTTCACGGGCTGTGCTTTCCGTGGCGGCGCGCAGCTCGCCCTTGACGTCAAAGACCACGTACGAACGCCGGCTTTCGGAACGCAGGGACCAGATCAGCGACGGCATGATCACCAGCCTGGATTTGCCCGTTCCCGTGGCGCCGATAATGAGCACGTGCCGGCATTCATCGCCGCCGTCTGTGATCGCACTGCCGTTATGGCTGTAAAGGATAACGCCGGGTTCGGCGGGAGGCGTGTTCCATTTGCCGCGCAAGCAGCCTGTCGAAGCGGCGAATGACGCGTCCGACGCCCAGCCGGATGAAGTACAGAGACTGTTCATGTATCTTTCGTAGTACATGGTTTTCCCTCCTTACCGCAGCTGATGTGCTGTATGAAAGCCGATCCTGCGGTCCGCAGGATCACTGTGATCGGGCTCCGCAGCTTTTTTGACGCGGTTGATGTAGGAATACGGGTCATTCAGCGCGGAAAAAACGTCGTCCTCCGTAATGACGCCCCGGTCATTGCCGCATATCCGGATGAATTTATCCGCGTTGAACCGGCGGTACCCGGCCATGTCCTGCAGCACCGCTTCCAGCTGATGTTCCGCGCCGGCTGTGGCGCAGCGCAGTTCAGCCTCTGAGAGCAGTTCCGTGAGTGAGGACGGTCCGGGCCGCTCGTATCCGATCACTTTCAGCCTGCCGTCAAAATCCAGGTGATCCGCGATGAAAAGGACATCGCGTTCCTTTTCAGGACCGTAGAGGAGCGTGCGGCATTCCGAAGCAGGGCCGTTCCGCAGCGCAAGCAGCTCACCCAGGGCTTTGAGCCGCGGAATATCATCGGCTGAACGTGTGAAGGCGGAGATGTTCAGCATCAGCAGACCTTCAAAATGGCTTCTTCTGCCGGCGGCGCGAATAAGCCTCACGCAGAGGGCTGAAAGATCGCTGAAACGCCCGGGCTCCGCGTCCGGAATGATATCCATGGAAACTGTGGCGCTTCTGTTGAATTCGGTCCTTTCCAGAAGGACCGGAGGTATCCGGGAACTGAGCTCTTCGACCATGCTTTCCCGGTCCGCGGAGGCGCATACCGCCAGGAAACGCGTTCCGGCCGGGCTGGCGCAGATTTCACTGATGTTGATCGCCGATACATCTCCTTTCTGTTCACTGTGTCACATATAAGCGTAATTGAGACAGCCCGGGAAAGGCAGCGTGTGTATCATGCGGTAAAAACCGGAAAGCCCGTCCTGAAAGGCTGGGATATATAAATAACATAATCGGAACCAAATGTCATTGAACTTGTGGTTCAATCACCGGCAGCTGTCCGGAAACACATCGGGAATGCTGGCAAACCGGCAGGTTTTCTGATAGAATGCTGTGAGAAGAAACGGCGAATACGGGCGGAGGTGCCGGCATGAAGCAGAAACAGAACGGCGGAAACGTGCACACGCGGAAGAGTCCGCTGCATCGGAAAAAGAAACCGGCGGCCGCCGCGGCGGCTCCGCCGGAGAAGACAGCGGCTGAGATCGCGCCGATAAAAGCGGAGACGGTTCCGGCAAAGGTGAAAAAGATACCGCGGATCACGCGGCCTGACTATCCGGAAGAGGAAATGACGCTGGAGATGCTGGACAGATACGGCACACCGCCGGCGGAAAAGGAACAGCCCGTGAAAAAAGCAAGACCCGCAGGCTGTGTGCGGGTCAACCTGGAAAACGGCATGCCGACGGTGGAGGAGGCGCTGTTCCGGATGCGCGCGGAGCTGAACACGGCAAAGCTGCGCGGAGGCCGCGCGGTGAAGCTGATCCACGGATACGGCAGCAGCGGCACCGGAGGCAGGATCCGCGTCGGTGTGCTCAGGGAGCTGGACGCGATGAAGAAACGCGGACAGATCATGGACTTTATTCCGGGGGACGAATTCGGTCCCTTCGGATACGGCGGACATCCCGCACTGAACGGAATGCCGGCAATGACGAAGGATCCGGACTTCGGAAACGGCAATCAGGGGATCACGGTCGTGATCCTGTAAAGGTTCTGCTGATCCTTCCTTCATTGAAATATATATACATATTCTGTATAATGACCGGTGAAAGAAACGGTTACGCGAGGGTTTGGTATGGGATTGTTTCATCCTGCAAAGGAACAGTACGCCGCGCTGCAGACGGCGATGAAGGGGAAAAAATATATCACGTTCGAACGGGCGGCGAACGCGATGCATATTTCCGCCGGCGGTGTGCGAAAGGCTATCCGCAGGATGGAGGAAAAAGGTCTGATGGTTTCGGGCATCCTGTATTGCGACGATGCGCTTGAACTGGTCGTGAGCGAGGAAAGATACGCGGAATATGCCGCCTGCGCGTATCTGACGGAACAGATCGGGCAGGAGATCATTGAAGCGCGGAAATGTACGGAAGAGTATACGGCACGCGTGAACCGGAGCATTGCCGCGGAAAAGGCAAAGGATGTCGGCCGGGCGTTATCGAATATCGCGCAGGGGTTCCTGGAAGGCAAGAAGTTCGGCACCGTGCTCCGCCGGAGCGGGGATATCCTCGCACGGAAGGTCGATGTGAACGGGCAGTGCGATATCGAAGCGGTGCTGGACAGACTGTATGAGTATACGGCGAAGCTGCAGGATAATATCAGCGCGCGTCCGGACAATGTTTTTGAGCCCGGGATACGCGTTTTCCTGAACGCGCTGCATGAAACACTGACGGAGTGGAACACGTATATCGGAAAGATCAGCGAGTATGAGGACGCGTGGAATATCGTGCGGAAATCCGCCCGCGGGCTGGAGGAGTATTTTCTGCCGAAGTATCCGGAGATGCTGGATCTGTCACTGAAGACCGCGGCGGCGAATGACCCGGATGCTATCGGCGCGAGCCTGCGTGAAAGCGTGCTGTATCTTGCCGGCGCGGAGCGGCAGATCGCCGACGCGCGGGTGAAAGCATCCGTCGGGCGGATCCGCGGCAGCCTGAATGAGCTGCTCGGTATGACCGAAGGAAACGAGAACGCGATGAATTATACGGATGAGCGGGCCTTGAAAAACACGCTGATCCCGATGCTGAGATCACTGCTTGAAAAGTATATCCGATACGAGCATAACGCGCTCGCCAGAGGTCTGTCATCCGAAGCGTACAACCCGGATGAGCTGCTTCATCTGCTGGATGACGAGATGCCGCGGGCACTGGAAAAAATACGGAGCGGACTGCATCAGAACGCCGCGTGGGAGATGGAGGACGAGGTGCAGGCCCTGCGGAAAAAGCTGGAGATGGACGGCCTGATCTGATCTGCCCCGGCACGCAAATGCCGTTTTTACAAAAGCACCCGGCTGTGCTATACTTGTATCAGCCGTGACGGAAGGTGCACGCAACTGAAAAAAACCGGAGGAAAAGAGATTTGAAGAAAAAACTGATGATCGCGGTGATCGCGGTGGTGGCGGCATCACTGCTCGTGCTGGGCGGATGGATCACGATAAACCGTATCAAAGCGCGCAGGAACACGGCTGCCGCGTACGGAACGGTACGCGCGGTGATCACGCGGGAATATACGCACGCTGCGCGCGTGTGACGGCGCGGTCGGCGTACCGCCGTGAAAATGAATAAACAACAGGTCCGGAACGGTTTGAATGAACCGTATCCGGACCTGTGTCTGTATTGGGTGTGCCGTATCAGATGAGGCTTTCCGGGTCGACCGGCAGACTGTGTACGCGGATGCTGGTGGCATTGTATACAGCCTGTGTGATGGCGGGCGCCGTTGCGTTGATGGCGACTTCACCGATGGACTTGGCGCCGAAAGGCCCCGTTTCCTCATAGCTGGGGCAGAAATCAACGGTGATCTCCGGAATATCCAGCCGTGTGGGCATGCCGTAAGTGAGCAGCGAATGCTCATGCAGCCGCCCGTTTTCCCCCACGGAGGCGCGCTCCGTGAGCGCCATGCCCAGCGCCTGCATGGCGGCGCCTTCCGCCTGCACGCGGGCCAGTGCCGTGTTGATCACGGTGCCGCAGTCGATCACATTCACGAGCCTGGTCACGCGTACTCTGCCCGTGCCGGGGTCCAGCTCGATCTCCGCCATACTGACGATGAACGGCGGCGGGGAGACTTTGCCCGAGTGGCTTTCCGTGGCCTGAAGCATCATGGCCTGTCCGCTCTGGGTATGCAGGCAGATCTCCTGCAGGGAAACGGCGCATTCGGCGGTTGATACACCGCTGCCGTCCAGCGTCATCTCACCCGCGTCCGGACCGAGCAGTTCGCCGGCAGCCTCAAAGATCATTGCCTTCAGTGAGGCGCAGGCCTTTACAACGGCATTGCCTGTCACATAGGTCGTGGAGGAGGCGTATGAACCCGTGTCATAAGGTGAATGGTCCGTATCCACGGCTGCGGTATGGACCCTGTCAACAGAGCAGCCGAGCGCCTCGGCGGCGATCTGGGCGAGGATGGTGTCACAGCCCGTGCCCATATCCGCGGCGCCGATCTCCAGAATGTATGAGCCGTCCTCCACAAGGCGCACAGTGGCGGTCGCGGTATCCACAAAGGCAATACCGCTGCCCTGCATGGCCGCGGCGATGCCGCCCGCACGGATCATGCCGTCCGGCATCACGCGGCGCTTTGCGTTCGCTTCCCAGCCGAACAGCTCATCCGCCCGGTTCAGACAATCGATAAACCGGCAGCTTTCCGTCACTTCGCCGTTGTCATAGATGCCCATGGCATCGCCTTCACGCAGCAGATTGATGCGCCGCATCTCCATGGGGTCGATGCCGATCTGCCGGGCCAGTTCATTCACGGTGCTCTCCACCGCGAAGGCGCCCTGCGTGACGCCGAAACCGCGGTAGGCGCCGGCGGGAACCGTGTTGGTATAAACAACGGTGCCTTCAAAATAAATATCTTTGGCGTAGCGGTAAATGGAGGTGGGCTGCCGTCCGCTGAGCTGGATCGTGGTGGGTCCGTGTTCGCCGTATGCGCCCGTATTGCTGAGCACGCGGTGGTCGATGGCCAGAATGTGCCCTTCGCTGTCCGCGCCGACGCGGACGCTGATCTCCATCTCATGCCGCGGGCTGCCCGCTTCGAAGATCTCCTGACGGGTGTACTGCAGCAGGCAGGGGCGGCTGGTCGCTTTTGAGGCGGCCGCGGCGTAGATCTCGCTGACCGCTGTCTGCTTCGCGCCGAAGCCGCCGCCGATGCGGGGCTTGATCACCCGCACGCTCTGCAGCGGGATCTGCAGCGCTGTGGATACGATGCGGCGTACATGGAAGGGGATCTGCGTGCTGGAGATCACGGTCATCCGTCCGAAAGCGTCCGTGTAGGCGCCGGTGGTGTAGGGCTCCATGAAGCACTGGCTGACCTGCCCTGTATGATAGGTGCCTTCGGCAATATACGCGCATTCCTTCAGCTTCGCTTCCGCGTCGCCGATGCGGTCGATCTCATGGGCGCAGAGGTTGCGCTTCGCGTCCGCGCCGAAATCGGCCACGGTGCGCCAGTCGCTTTCCGGGTGCACGAGGATCGGGTTATCCAGCGCGGCGCGGGCATCCAGCACAGGCTCTTTCACCCGGTAGGTGACGCGGATCAGCTTCAGCGCCTTTGCCGCGGCGGCGGGCGTTTCGGCGGCGACGATCGCCACCGGGTCGCCCACGTAGCGTACGGTGCTGTCCAGCAGCTTCCGGTCATACGGGCTCCACTCCGGCACCGCCTGCCCGGCAATGGTAAAGCGGACATCAGGCACATCCCGCCAGGTGAGCACGCAGGCAACGCCCGGGATCTTCAGGGCGGCGGATGTGTCAATATCCGTGATATCCGCGAAGGAATGCGGGGAACGCAGCAGGCGCACGGTCAGCGCGTCCTGCGGGAAAATATCGGCGGTATACACGGGCTTGCCTGTCAGCAGGGCAAACGCGTCCTTTTTGCGCACGGGGCGTGAGATCTGCTTCATCTGTCTGCCGCCTCCTTTCCGGAGTCCTTCAGCCAGGCCGCAATGGCACGGTGCTGTGAGGCGAAGCCGCTGCACCGGCACAGGTTTCCGGCCAGATACGCACGTACGTTATCATCCGAAAAGTCGGTCAGCTCGCGTTTCATGGCGAGCACATTCATCACGAAGCCGGGATTGCAGAAACCGCACTGGTCGGCGCCTTCATCCGCCATGTACGCGGCAAGTTCCTCGGCTTCCGCTGTCAGCGTCTCCAGGGTAGTGATCTCCTGCCCGTCCGCCCGCGGCGCGGGATACGCGCAGGAAAGAGCGGGCTTTCCGTTGACCCACACGGTGCAGCAGCCGCAGTTGGCAGTGTCGCAGGAGCATTTGATGCTCATGATGCCGAGGCGGCGCAGCAGGGCCAGCAGGTTTTCATCCGGCGCGGCGTCCGCGGTCACGGTCTTTCCGTTCAGGGTAAAGGTGATATTCATACCCGGGCCTCCTTTCCGGTGATATCGGCTATGCAGCGCGAGAACAGGACGCCGGCGACATGGCGGCGGTAGGCTTCGGACGCGGCCCTGTTGGTGCCGTAAGTCAGTTCCGCCACCCCGGCCGCCAGGCTTTCTTTCGTTTCGCCCGGACCGCCGAGCAGCACCGCGCGCATGGGCCGTGCACCCACCGCGGCGCACAGGCAGCCGTTCCGCACGGCGGCGGCGCAGGTGAGCACCGGCACGCTGCCGGATGTGTTCCGCAGCGCGCGATAGGCGATACGCGTTTCCTGCTTTGGGATACGGACGCCGCGGATCAGTTCCCCGGCGGGGGCGAGGCGGGCGTATTCCGTCAGCGGGATCTCCCGCTCCGGATAAAGCAGCACGGAAGCATCCAGCGGCAGCAGCATGGTCAGCAGATCGCTGAAGCCGGCACGCATATAGAGGCTGCCGCCCACTGTTGCCGCGTTGCGGAACTGGACGCCGACGACGGCGCGGAACCCGTTTGCGAAAAGGTCTCCGGTCATGGCGTTCAGCCCGGGATGGGTCTCCAGCGCGTGCAGCGTGACAGAGGCGCCGATGAGGTAAGCGTCCGGTGTTTCCTCTATCCGATCCCACCCGAGGTTCTTAAGGTCGATCATCGTGCCGCCGGTACGGCGGGACATGCGCAGCCAGAGATTGCCCGCCACGATACGGTTGTTCTGTTTGCCGAGGAGCGTGATCACCTCGTCCGGCGCCGCGGGGGCCGTGTAGGCATTGAACAGCATCTGACATTCCTCCTGTGTTGTATCTCATCATATCAGCCCGAAGGCTGTTAACAATGGTTTCCGTCCGGAAAAACGCACCGGACTATCTGATGAACAGCTCGCCGCCGACATCCGTAACGCGTATTTCAGTGCCATAGAGGCCGGAAAGACGCTCACCGGTCATGATCTCAGCGGTCTTTCCGTGCGCCAGTACGGCGCCCGCTTTCAGCAGCAGCACATCGGCGGCGTAGCGCGCGGCGTATTCGGGGCGGTGGGTGGACAGGATCACAGTGTGCCCCTGCTCCGCGAGCATCCCGGCGGCGGAGAGAACGCGGCCGGCGTGTGCCGGGTCCAGCGACGCGTCCGGCTCATCCATGAGCAGAACATCGCTCTGCTGGCACAGTGCCCTGGCGATCAGCGCCAGCTGGCGTTCGCCGCCGCTGAGGTCCTTGACGGGCCTGCGTTCCAGCGGTTCCAGCGACAGCGCGCGGATCGCGCGGTCCGCGGCTTCCCGCTGGCGCGGCCCCGGTACGCCTGTGAGGGACAGAGTGCGCACGGAACCGAGCGTAACGAAATCCCGCAGGGTGAGACCGGAATGCCGGCCGCCCTGCTGCGGTATATACGCGATCTTCTGCGCCAGCATCGCGGGGGAAAACGTACGGAGATCCGTGCCGTCATGCAGGATGTATCCGGTATGCCCCGGACACAGCCCGAGCATGCATTTGAAGAGGGTCGTTTTGCCGGCGCCGTTGGGCCCCAGCACCGCGGTGACGCGACCTTCCGGAAACACCGCGCTGACATCCTTCAGGGCGGTGACGCCGCCCGGAAATGTGAATGAAACATGCTGCAGCTCCGTCATTCCGCGTACCTCCCTTTCAGATACAGCACGAGGAACAGCGGCGCGCCGATGGCGGCGGTGAGGATTCCGAGGGGGATCTCCGCGACCAGCAGCGTGCGGCTGACATCATCCGCCAGCAGAAGAAAGAGCCCGCCGGCAAGCATGGTGCACGGAAGCAGCGTACGGGTGTCCTCACCGGAAAGCGCGCGACAGAGGTTGGGAATGAACAGACCGACCCAGCCGATCACACCGCACACGCTGACGGACGCGGCGGTGAGCAGCGCGGCGGCAAGCATGCAGGCAAAGCGCAGAAGGCGGATGCGGGTGCCGAGGGAAGCGGCTTCATCATCATTCAGATCCAGCAGGTTCAGCCTGTAGCGGATGAGCAGCATCAGCACGGAAACGGGCAGGATCACGGCGGCGATGTTCCATACATCCGGGACGCGGATGCCGGACAGGCTGCCCATGAGCCAGTAGGTGATGGCCGGCAGACGGTTGCTTTCATCCGCCAGCAGCTTGATGCAGGAAACGGCGCCGCTGAAAAGACTGCCGGTGACCAGACCGGTCAGGATCAGCGTCACGGTGCCGCGGCCGCGGTATTTGCCCGCGGTCAGGATGACGGGGATCACCGAAAGCAGCCCGGCGGCAAAACCGCTGACCGTGACCGCCGCGGTGCTCCAGCCGCACAGCAGCCCCAGCGCCGCGCCGAAGGAAGCACCGGAAGAAGTGCCCAGCAGATCCGGTGTGGCCATGGGATGATGAAACACCAGCTGAAACAGCAGCCCGGCGGAGGACAGCGCCGCGCCGCACAGCGCGGCGGCGCATACACGGGGCAGCCGGATCAGGCGGACGATGTCCGCCGTCGTCCCGCTCTGTTCCGGCGCGAACAGCGCGCCGAAGGCAGCGGACGGGCTCAGCGGATAACGCCCCAGGCACAGGGAGAGAAGCATCGCCAGCGGCAACGCGGCTGCCAGACAGAGGATCAGCAGACGGCCGCGGCGCGGAAGATCCGCCGCCGAAGCTTTGTCAGTTCTGCTTTTCATCGATGTCTGTCAGCTCCTTTCCGTCAGGAACATGATACAGTGCCAGATCCTCAGGATGCGCGCGGATCACCTTCCGGCCGCCGGTATCCCCGCGCAGGGCAAGCAGCTCCGGGAAATACCGCCGGTCAAAAAGCACCGGGCTGCCGGGTACACCGCCGGATTCACACCGGAGAATGCCGTGACCGCATTCCGGCCAGGCACGGAGAAGACCGCGGACTGTTTCCTCCTTCAGATACGGCTGATCCGCCGTAAAAAACGCCGCGGGCGCGCCGTCATCCGGCAGGGACAGAATGCCGGCCCGCACGGAGGAGGCGATGCCTTCTTTGGCTGCGGGATTCAGGATGATCTTTATGCCGGGATCCGCCGGGAGGTCGCCGCGGGTGACCATGCGCGCGGTGCAAAGCCCTTCCTCCGCCAGACGGAGCAGGATATCCGCGGTGTGGCGGTACATGGGGATACCATCGACCAGATCCGTACGTTTATCCGAACCGTAACGCACGGAAAAGCCCGCGGCCAGCAGAATGCAGTGGACCATCGGATCGTTCCTTTCTGCTTTACGGCGCGGGGGTGAGCCCCAGGATCTCCGCGTCTGTTTCGATACCGTATACATCCCGGTAAAAGGCTGCGGCATCCGCCAGCAGCTGCCCGGCGTCATACAGCTCCGGATGCGTCAGCGTGCACAGGAACGCGGCGCCCAGCACGGAGGACGGGGTGGGGTAGTCCCAGGATTCCGGGCCTTCCGGCATGGTATAGACGCGCCCTTCACGCACCGCGCGAAGGGAGGCGAACTGTTCATTTTCCGTAAAGGCTTCCGGACCGTAACCGGCGCCGGACACGATGACGATGATCTCCGGATCCCACAGAAGCAGCTGTTCCGGGCTTACGGCGACCTTGGAGGCGTTACGGATCTCCCCCGCGGCATTGACGCCGCCGGCCAGGGCGATCAGGTGATCCTGATAGAGCCCGGCAGGGTAGGTCATCAGCGGATCGCTTTCTGCCGCCATATATACGGTTACCTTCTCCGCGCCTTCCAGCTTCTCCGAAAGGGCGTTCGTTACCGCGTCACACCGCGCGAGCAGGGCTTCCGCCTCGCCGGTCCTGCCGGAAACAGCCCCAAGCAGGCGCACACAGGCGCGGAATCCCTCTTCATCCTCCGGGCTGACAAGCAGTGCCGGAATGCCGAACTCCGCCAGACTGTCCGCCGCGGAGGCGAGCTTCATGGGCAGGATGACCGCGTCCGGCTGCAGCGCCAGCACGGTCTCCAGGTTGACCTCCTTGCCGGAACCGACGGCCGGCAGACTGATCAGCTCCGGAGCGGCCAGCTGATACAGGCCGCGGGTGTCCGCTTTCTTTTCAAGACCGGCGATCCGCTCCCGGCAGCCCAGCGCCAAAAGCGATGCCGTGGAAATATAGTAGCAGGATACAAAACGCTCCGCCGGTTTTTCGAGCGTGACCGTACGCCCGGCGGCGTCGGTCACTGTGATCTCAGCCGAAGCGGAGATACAGGACAGCAGTATCAGAAAAACCAGCAGCAGCGCGATATGCTTTTTCATGCGGTGTCCTCCGGACAAGCAGTTTTTTCCATTATACATGCAAGCGGGGAATAACTCAAGAACTGTTATATTTCCATTGACGCGGTATCATCAAAAAACCGCCGCGAATGCCGCGGCGGAAAAACGGTCTTCGGATCAGATCTTCCTTGAGATGACTGCCAGATGCTCCGAGTGTGTCAGGTATTCCTCCCGGTCGCAGTAGCGGACGGCATAGTCATACCACGCCTCGCGCACCTTGCGCGACTGCGCACTCATGTTGTGGGTGTACGGCGCGAGAATGCCCTCCTGGCCGAAGACGGACACGGTCTCCAGATCGGTGAAATGATCGAAGTGCGCCTTCGCGTCCTTCACGGTGGTCATATAGGTCCAGGTGAAGCTGCAGAAGCTTTTGCTTTCCACACGGGCGGCTGTTTCAAAGTGCACCTGCTCCTTTTCACCGAACAGAAGCACAGGCAGCTCGCGCATCGCGTAAATGACGCCGCCGAACATCAGGATAAAGGAGCAGAACAGGTATCCGCCCTTCTTCAGCACGCGCTTTGCTTCACGGATCGCCTGCAGGCGGTCTTCCTCTTCTGTCAGGTGATACAGGGGCCCCATGAGAAAGACGATGTCGAAGCTCTCATCCGGGAAACGGCTGAGATCCAGCGCGTTGCCCTGCTGCGCGTCGATGCGTGTTTTGTACTGTGAAGCTTTCCTTTTCGCAAGGCGCACGTTGCCGCTGCTCAGATCCAGCAGGGTGACATCGTGTCCCCTGCGGGCGTACGCGATCGAATAGTGTCCGGGACCGCCGCCGATATCCAGGATCCTGTCGCCGGGACGGATATAGCGGTCCATCATTTTCAGGGTGATATACTTTTCCGCCGGGAACCGTTTCTGCAGGCGGTCCCATTCCTTTTTCGGGTTGGAATCATAATGCTCCATGACTTTGTTGATATATTCACTCATTTTCTTTTCTTCCTTTCTCCTTCAGATATTCATCCCGCAGGGCAGCGTGCCATATGATATCCGAGATGCCGAGATTGTTCCGGCCGGACTGCCGCAGGCATCCCTCCGTTTTCATACCGGCTTTTTCCATTACGCGGCCGGATGCGGGATTGCGGACATCATGACAAGCGGAAACGCGCAGAAAACCGATATCAAACAGATCATCCATCACAGCCGAAAGCGCTTCCGTCATGATGCCCATGCCCCACCGCGCCCTGCTGAGACAGTAGCCGATCACGGCTTCGCTGATATTATCGTCAACGCGCACGACCGATATGTTGCCGACCGGTCTGTCACAGTCCTTCAGAGTGATCGCCCAGTTGTAGAAATCCGGTTTCGTATATCTGGATACCCAGTTTTCCAGCAGGGATTCTGTAACTCCGACAGACGCGTGGGCAGGCCAGGTCAGAAATTTAGTGACTTCCGGATCGTGCGCCCAGTTTTCAAACATGGCT
>JAUNQH010000047.1:0-13239 GCA_030536295.1 Clostridia bacterium
GACCTGACCCAGATGACCTTCGGCTTCAGCCGTGACGACGCGGGCAAGTTCCTGAACGCCTACTATGATGCCAAGATCTTCGAGAACGATCCCTTTGCCAAGCTGGATCAGACCGGCGTCGGCAAGCTGATGGAAATGGCCATCAAGCTGGGCCGTCCCGTCAATCCCAACCTGCACATCGGTATCTGCGGTGAGCACGGCGGCGATCCGACCTCTGTGGAATTCTGCCACAAGATCGGCCTGGACTATGTCAGCTGCTCTCCCTTCCGTGTACCGATCGCCCGTCTGGCTGCCGCTCAGGCCGCTATCAAGGGCTGATATACCTGAACAAAAAGGCTGCCGCGCAAGCGGCAGCTTTTTGTTTTACCGGGAGACAAAATGTGGTATACTGAGCCCGGATATCCGGCACAGAGCGTGCCGGTCCATATGGGAGGGGACGATCATATGTTCAGTGTGAATCCGGTTTTGCCGGGCATATATCATATCCGTGATGCCATGGGCGTGTGCATGACGCTGCTGACGGGCACGGAAAAGGCGCTGCTGATCGATACCGGATACGGCACGGAGGATGTGCGCGCGTTTGTGTCCGGCCTGACGGAACGTGAGATCACCGTGTTGCTGACGCACGGGCATCACGATCACGCTGTCGGCGCGAGATGGTTTGACAAGACATATATGTTTGCGGAGGATCTGGATGAGTTCCGCGAACTGACAGGACCGGCGAAACGCGCGGTACTGGCGGAGCAGGCGGCCGTGAAGGGGCTGAGCGTTCCGGAGGATTGGATGACGCGCGCGGTGAAGGAGCCTGAACCGCTGCATGAGCAGACGATCGCGCTGGGCGGAATGAGTGTGCGCGTCATGCATGTACCGGGGCATACGCCCGGCTCATTCGTCGCGTATATCCCGGAACACCGTCTGCTGCTGTCCGGGGATGACTGGAACCCCTGCACATGGATCTGGTTCCCGTCGGCCGAAGGGATCGGCACCTGGCGCGCGAACATGAAACAGCTGTACAGCCTGCCTTTCACGCATGTGCTTTGTTCACATCAGCCGGACCTGCGGACGCGGGAGGAGCTGGTATCCTTTGTGGACAGCATAACGGATGAAGCGATCGCGAAGGCGGAGCCGGTCGATATGGGCAGCCCCATCGATACACGGGTGATCCGTTTCTCTGACGAACGGCTGATCGTGTTCGATCACGCAAAGGCCTGAAAAAGAAAGAAGGATGCGGCAGTGCATCCTTCTTTTGTTTATTCGATTCCGTAGGCGGAGAAATCAAACGACGCGAATCTGCGCAGATGATCGCACGCGTGTCCGTCGCTGTTTACGACAAAGGAGGCGCCGCGCTCTTTCAGGTAGGTGTAGATCGCCATGGACGGATACGGTGTTTTGCGGTAACCGCGCATAATGGCGCCCGCGTTGATCTCAAACCGTTTTCCGGTCTTCAGCAGGCGGTCGGCCGCGGCCTGCCATGCCTGCACATAGCGCGGATCATTGCTGTCAAAGATCTCATTCTGCTCGTTGAACTTCGAAACCAGATCAAAGTGACCGATGATATCACAGCCGGTCCGGTCAACGATCTGACCGACCATTTCATAATACCGCGAGGTCAGCAGATAGGGATCGCCGCCGAACACCTCCGCGATCCAGTTCCACAGCCTGTCCGCGGACCAGTCGACCGTGATATAGCGGCCGTTCCATTCCACGGTGTGCACGGAACCGATGGTGTAATCGCAATCAAAGCCGGGCGGGGAGGAGAACCAGTCCATTTCAAGCCCGAGAAGCACCCGGATACGGTCTTTGTATTTCTCCCGCAGCCGGAGCACCTCATCCCGGTACGCGATCATCTTTTCCGGGGTCATGCTGCACTCCGGATCCGTGAACGCGTTCGCGTGACCGGAAAAACCGTAGGTCGTCATGCCGAGGTCGATCGCTGTAAGCAGCATTTCCTCGGGGGTGTTCTTCCCGTCACAGAAGGTCGAATGGGTATGCAGGTCATATGTTCTCATCAGGTCATCTTCTCCTGTTTCACTTTATGATCGATCACGTGGCGGGAAGCCAGCTCGCGGCGTACGTCCTCAAGCGTGATGCCCTGCTCCGTCATCAGGACCATGACATGGTAGGCCAGATCCGCGATCTCATAGATCGTTTCTTTCTTATCTTCCGCCTTGGCGGCGATGATGACCTCGGTCGTTTCCTCACCGACTTTTTTCAGGATCTTGTCGATCCCTTTCTGGAAAAGATAGGTGGTATAGGAGCCCTCCGGCAGCTGCTGCTTCCGGCCGTTCAGCAGATCCATCAGACCGTCGATGGTGAATTCATGGCGCTCGTCACTCTGAAACGCTTCCTCCGTGAAGCAGCTGAATGTTCCCTTATGACAGGCGGGACCGTCCGGCTCGACCATCACCAGAAGCGCGTCACGGTCACAATCCGCCGTGATGGACACGATATGCTGATAGTTGCCGCTGGTCTCACCCTTCAGCCAGAGCTCCTGCCGGCTGCGGCTCCAGAAACAGGTGAGCTGCTTCTCCATGGAGATCCGCAGGCTTTCTTTATTCATATAGGCGAGCGTCAGTACCTTTTTGCTCCAGGCATCCGCGACGATGGCCGGGATCAGCCCGCGTTCATCAAATTTCAGTTCATCGATCGTAACCATGTTCACTCTACCTCCCTGACAGGAATGTGATTTTTCTTCAGCTCCGCTTTGAGCACAGGGATCGGGATGTCGCCGTAATGGAAGACAGAGGCGGCAAGCCCGGCGTCGACACCCGGCAATGTGTTGAAAAGCGTAACGAAATCCTCAATGCTGCCGGCGCCGCCGCTGGCGATCACCGGTACGGAGACCGCGTCACACACGGCTTGCAGCAGCGGCAGATCAAACCCTTTACGGACACCGTCCGTATCCATGGAGTTCACCACGATCTCGCCGGCGCCGCGCTCCACGCCGGAACGTATCCATTCAATGGCTTCCATGCCGGTATCCTCGCGTCCGCCCTTGGCAAACACATGGAAGGAACCGTCCACACGCTTGATGTCCGCGGAAAGCACGACGCACTGGCTGCCGTATTTCTCCGCGGCCCGGCCGATCAGATCCGGATCGCGGATCGCGCCGCTGTTGACGCTGACCTTGTCCGCGCCGCATTTGAGCACACGGTCGAAATCATCCACGGTATTGATGCCGCCGCCGACCGTGAGCGGAATAAAGATCGTGGAAGCGACCTCACGCAGGATGTCCGTGAAGAGCGCGCGCCCTTCGGCGGAGGCGGTGATATCGTAGAAGACCAGTTCGTCCGCCCCGACATCACTGTAATACCGCGCCAGGCTGACCGGGGACGATACGTCGTTGAGCCCCTGAAAGTTGACGCCTTTGACGACTCTGCCGTTTTTTACATCCAGGCAGGGGATGATGCGCTTTGTGATCATCGTGCCACCTCGATCGCGTCGGAGATGCTGACGGCTCCTGTATAATAGGCTTTGCCCACGATCGCGCCGTAAAGATCCAGCGCGCGGAGCCTGCGGATATCATCCAGCGATGACACACCGCCGCTGGCGATGATGTTCATATCCAGATCGGCTGACAGCGTTCTGTACAGGTCCACATTGGTGCCTTTCATGGCGCCGTCGCGGGAGATATCCGTGCAGATCATCGTGCCGATGCCGAGATCCCGCATGCGGGCGCAGAAGTCCGCCGCGGGCAGGGCGGTCGTTTCGGTCCATCCCTTGATGGCAACAAAACCGTCACGCAGATCGACGCCGAGGGCGATCTTTTCACCGAATTCCCTGACAGCCTCCGCCGCGAAACCGGGATCGGTCACGGCGGCGGTGCCCAGAATGACGCGCCGGACACCCGCGGATACATAACGCTCAATGACGGACATGCTGCGGATGCCGCCGCCGACCTCCGTGAACAGACCATAGGAGCCGGCAAGCTCGCTGATCAGCTCCAGGTTCGGCGTTTCGCCGGTCTTCGCGCCTTCCAGATCGACCAGGTGCAGGCAGGTCGCGCCCTGTGACGCGAAATCCGCGGCAACGAGACGGGGATCATCGTTATATACGGTCATCTGCGCGTAATCGCCCTTATAGAGCCGCACGGCCTTGCCGCCGTAGAGATCGATCGCGGGATAGATCAGCATAGCGCGCTCACCTCCGTATCGCAGAATGCGCGGAGGATCTTCAGACCGATCTTTCCGCTCTTTTCGGGATGGAACTGGCACCCGTAAACATTGCCGCGGCGCACGGCCGCCGTAAGTTCAGCCCCGTATCCGGTCGTTGCCGAAACATACGGATCACAGCTGACGGCACTGAAGGAATGTACAAAATAGACGCAGTCCCCGTCGGAAAGGTCCTTCAGGATCGGGGAGGGCGCGGCTGTCATGTGCAGCGCGTTCCAGCCGATGTGCGGGATCTTCAGCCCGGCCGGGATCCTGTCCGCGATCGGGCGGATCTCACCGGGGATCAGGCCGAGCCCTTCAAACTCGCCGAATTCATAGCTGCGATCGAACAGCAGCTGCATGCCCAGACAGATGCCGAGCAGGGGAGTACCGGCAGCGGCACGTTCCTTGATGACCGCGGCAAGACCCGCTTCCCGCAGCTTTTCGGCGGCGTCTCCGAAAGCGCCGACACCGGGCAGAACGATGCGTTCCGCACCGCGGATGATCTCCGGATCACCCGTGACGACCGTTTCCGCGCCGATCATGGCAAAAGACGAGCGAAGGGAGAACAGATTCCCGACGCCGTAATCAATGATCGCGATCATGCAAGCACACCTTTCGAGGAAGGAATCAGATCAGCCGCTTCGGGGTCGATCGATACGGCCTGACGCAGGGCTCTGGCGGCTGCCTTGAAAGCGCCCTCCGCAATATGATGACTGTTGACGCCGGTGAGCATCCGCAGATGCAGCGTGATGCCGGCGTTGGCGGCGAAAGCCGTAAAGAACTCATGGACCAGCTCGGTATCAAAGGTGCCGATCTTTTCCGTGCGGAATTCCAGCCCGTCACAGAACATGCCGCGGCCGGAGATATCAACGGCGGCCAGAATGAGTGCCTCATCCATGGGCAGGGTGATGCTGCCGTAGCGGATGATGCCTTTTTTATTGCCCAGCGCCTCACGGAAAGCGAGACCGAGACAGATCGCGATATCCTCCGCCGAGTGATGATCATCGACCTGTGTGTCCCCCGCACAGCGGAGGGTCAGATCAAAACGCCCGTGAACGGCAAACAGCGTCAGCATGTGATCCAGAAATCCGATGCCTGTGCTGATGTCGGCTTTTCCGCTGCCGTCCGGGGAAAAACGGAGCGAGATCGCCGTCTCGGCGGTCTTTCTTTCGATCATAGCGTTTCTCATGTATCAAATCTCCTTCCGGATCTCATCCACGGCCGCCAGCAGGCTGTCCATCTGTTCCTTTGTGCCGATCGTGATCCGGTTGTAATCGCGGATCCTTTCGATCGTAAAGTGCCTTACAAGAATGCCGCGGTCCTTCAGTTTCTCATACAGTTCGTCGCCGGGGATGTCCGGATGCGCCGCGAAGACGAAGTTCGTGCCCGAGGGCAATACGCGGAAACCGCGGTTTGTCAGTTCGCGGGTCGTGTAGTCGCGGGTGGCGATGACGGTCGCGATGTTGGCCCTGATCGTCTGTTCATCCCGGAGAACGGCGATGCCGGCGGCGATCGTCATGGAATTGATGTTGTAGGGGTTCAGCGAATACCTGAATGTTTCCAGATCGCGGATCAGCTCCTTGCACGCGATACCGTAGCCGAGCCGGGCGCCGGCCAGCGAACGGGATTTGGAGAATGTCCGCGTGATGAGCAGATTGGGATATTTCCGGATCAGCGGCACACAGGTCACACCGGAGAAATCGGCATAAGCTTCATCGACCACGACAACATTATCCGGATTGGAGGCGATGATCTTTTCCAGCGCCTCCGCGGACAGCGTGATGCCTGTGGGCGCGTTCGGATTCGCGATGAAGATCGTTTTTCCGATGCCGGTATAGTCCTCCGGATCGATGGTCATGTCCTCCTTCAGCGGGATCTCCGTATAGGGGACCAGATTGCGCTGCGCGAAAACGGGATAGAAGCCGTAGGTGATATCTGCGAATGCGGCCGGATGATCCCTGTCGCAGAAGCAGGCAAAGGCGTAGTCAAGCACCTCGTCCGATCCGTTGGTCATGATCAGTTCATCCGGATCCACGTGCTCGATCGCCGCCAGCTCGCGGCGCAGGTCCGCGCAGGTCGTATCCGAATAAAGATTCAGCGGGCGGAGCAGACCGCGGGCGCGGTCCATCACCGATTCGGAAGGCGGAAAGGGGCTTTCGTTGGTGTTGAGCTTGATAAACCGGCTCAGGTCGGACGGCTGTTCACCGGGCGTATACGGCTTAAGCTGATCAAACTTGGACGAAAAGTAACGGCTCATATTCACTCCTCCAGGCGGACGACCGCACTGCGCGCGTGTGCCGTCAGCCCTTCCTGCAGCGCGAAGGCTTCCACATCCCTCGCGACGCGCTGCAGCGCGTCACCGGTAAAGTAGGTATACTGCGTCTTCTTGACAAAGTCATCCACGCTCAGCGGGGAGGAGAATCTCGCCGTGCCCTGCGTCGGAAGCGTGTGGTTCGGGCCGGCCAGATAATCACCGAGCGCCTCGGGACAGTTGCGGCCCATGAAGATGCTGCCGGCGTGACGGATGCCGTCCAGATAATCAAAAGGATTGTCCAGGCAAAGCTCAAGGTGTTCCGGCGCGATCTCATTGGCGACATCGATGACTTTCTTCAGGTCATCCGCGACGATGATCTTGCCGTTGCTCTCAATGGAGGCACGGGCGATCTCTTCCCTGGAGAGCAGCGGAAGCTGACACTCAAGCTCATCGCGGACCTTTTCGGCAAGATCCATGCTGTCCGTGACCAGCACGGCGCTGGCAAGCTTGTCATGCTCCGCCTGGCTCAGCAGATCCGCCGCGACATATACGGGGTTGCTCTTTCCGTCGGCAATGACCATGATCTCGCTGGGTCCGGCGATCATATCAATGGCGACGGAACCGAACACCTGCCGCTTGGCTTCGTTGACATAGGCGTTTCCGGGCCCCATGATCTTGTCGACCTTCGGCACGCTTTCGGTGCCGAATGCCAGGGCGGCGATCGCCTGCGCGCCGCCGGCCTTCAGGATGGTGTCCGCGCCCGCGATCTTTGCCGCGGCGAGGATCACCGGGGCGATCTTTCCGTCCTTTCCGGGAGGTGTGGCGATGACGATCTCGCGGCAGCCGGCGATCTTCGCGGGGATCACGCCCATCAGCACGCTGCTGGGCAGGGCCGCGGTGCCGCCCGGAACATACAGGCCCACACGGTCCAGCGGAATGACCTTCTGGCCCATGACGATACCGTCCTCATCATTGATGATGAAGCTGTTTCTGACCTGACGGGTATGGAACTTCGTGATGTTCGCGGCAGCCTTGCGCAGCACATCCAGGAAGCTGTTATCGACCGCGGCAAAGGCTTCGTCGATCTCTTCGGGCGTGACGAGCAGCGAATCAAGCTCCGCTTTGTCAAAACGCGCGGTATACTCCAGCACGGCCTCGTCGCCGCGCTCACGGACGTTTTTCAGGATGTCCGCGACTTTATCGGTGACATTGGCAGTCGGGATCTTCCGCGCGAAGATCTCACTGTTCGGTACTTCACCGTATTTCATGATCCTGATCATTGTTTCGAACCTCCGATCTGTTTTTCAAGCCCGTTCCGGATATTCAGGATCACGTCCTGCCGGAAGGCGTAACTGGCTTTGTTTGCAATGAGCCTGGCGCTGACGGGGACGATGGTCTCCAGTTCGTGCAGCCCGTTTTCCTTCAGCGTTGTACCCGTTTCCACGATATCGACGATCACATCGGACAGCCCGAGGATCGGGGCGAGCTCGATGGAGCCGTTCAGATGGATGATATCGATATCCCGCCCCAGCGAGGCGTAATAATCCGCGGCGATACGGCTGAACTTTGTCGCGACGCGCAGTGTGCGGCGGTGGTCATCGCGGAAACCGACCGGCCCCGCGACCGCCATTCTGCAGACGCCTGTTCTGAGATCCAGCAGCTCATAGATATCCGGGACGTACTCCAGCAGGATGTCCTTGCCGCATACGCCGATATCCGCGGCGCCGCGCTCAACATATACGGAAACATCGGACGGCTTCACCCAGAAGTAGCGGACGCCTGTTTCGGGGGATTCGAACGTCAGCTTGCGGTTTTCCTCCTCGATGGAAGGACAGCGGAAACCGGCTTCCGCGAACATGCGGTAGACTTTTTCACCGAGACGCCCCTTCGGCAGGGCTATATTAAGCATCCGGTCCAATGAATTTCACCCCGTTTCCCTCCATGATCGCTTTCCGGCGGTATTTCAGCATATCCGGAATCTCACGGGACGCGTGTACGCTGTAGCCGTCGGCCGTGAAGGCGCGTACCGCGGACGCGACCCTGACGGGATCGTCTTCCGCCGTGTAGAGCAGCAGGATGTCTGTGTCAAACCCGTCTTCCGGCGTCATATAACGCTCGATCAGATCGAGATAGACCGCGAAGCCGATCGCTTCGGCATGCACGTTCATGCGGGTCAGCAGACGATCATAGCGCCCGCCGGAGAGGATCGCTTCGGGAATGCCGCCGACATATCCCTTGAAAACAACACCGTTGTAATACTCCGTATCGCTGATGACCGAGAAATCGAACCGGACGGTATCGCTGAGCCCGTACAGGCTGAGCGCGTCAAAGACGACGCGCAGCTGGCGGATCGCCTCCTTCGGGGCGTGCAGCTCTTCCAGCGCGGCGAATGTTTCCTCCGGGCTGCCGCGGAGAGACAGGAGCCGGATGAGATCGGCAGCCTGATCCGGACAGAGCGCGGCAAGCTCGTGCATGCTCTTGCGCCTGATGCAGGACAGAAGCGAATGTCGGGTATCATCGTTCACGTGCATCCGGTCAATGAACGCGGAAACGATATCCAGATGGGAGACCGTCAGCAGTGCCGTATCGGAGACCGAGCGGAGGCTTTCCGCCGCAAGACGGACGACCTCACACAGATTGTAGTCGTCAACGGTGCCGATGCATTCAAGCCCGGTCTGCATGATCTCACGGTAGCCGTTGGTGCTGCCGGATACGCGGTAAACATTTTCCGTGTACCAGAGCTTCCTGGTCACGTCGCCCGCGTTGCGGCAGTTGCGCACGATGCTCAGGGTGACGTCCGGCTTGAGCGCCATCAGCTTGCCGTTCGTATCCGTAAAGGTGATGACGCTGTCGCTGAGCAGGAATTCCTTGTTGCCGGCGTACAGATCGTATTCTTCAAACTTGCTCATCCTGTACTGTGTATATCCGTTCTGCGCGTACAGGGACCGGAGAGAAAAAAGGATCTTCTCTTCGGGACGCAGGGTGTCTCGGTTTACCGGGTTCATTCTTTCTCCTCCATCCGGCTGATCATCAGTTTATATCCGCCGCTGCCGTATTCAAGCGCGCGCTTGACGCGGCTGATCGTGGCGGATGATACGCCGGTCTCATCGGCTACCTGCTGGTAATTCTGCCCGTGCTCCAGCAGCACGGCAACATCAAGACGAGCGGACAGATCCTTGAGCTCGCGCATGGTGCACAGATCCTCAAAGAATGAGTAGCACTCGTCCTTGGTATGCAAATGCAGAATGACGTCAAAAAGACGGTCCAGTGAATCGGAAGCAATGCGGGACATGGCGGTTCCTCCTTGCATTAATACACTAATATATTAACACATTACCGCGATAAAGTAAAGATAAAAACGGCTTCCGTGATAATGTTCGTATATTGCGGATAATGTTCGTGAATTCCGAAAAAAACCGCTCCTTTTACGGAGCGGCGTGAAAGCGCTGCATCAGATATCAAAAAGCAGATCGTCGTAGGTGGGGAAGGGCCACACCTCACGGTCGGTGATGACTTCCAGCCTGTCGGCCGCGGCGCGGAGCCTGTCCATTCCGGGAAGCACGGCGTCATGCATGTACCGCGCGCGTTCCGCGACGCACAGATCCGCGCTGAGCGCGTTCCTGACGCGGTCCAGCTCGTCGGCGGCCGCTTTCAGGTCGTTGATCCTGACCGTCAGCTCCGTCAGAAGCGAAAGCGGGCCGGAAACATCCAGCGAGCTGTCGGCGGAACGTATGCCGTTCACCGCGCCGGCGATCTTTCCGCTGAAGCCGATAACGGCGGGCAGGATCTGGCGCCGCGTCATCATGAGCATCGTGGATGCCTCGATATTGATGACTTTCGCGTAAGCGTCCAGACCGATCTCCGTGCGTGAACGCAGCTCGCTCTGACTGAGGACGCGGTGCCGGGTGAACAGATCCACATTTTTCGGCGCCAGATACGCCGGCAGGGCGTCCACGGTCGAAGGCATGCTGCACAGACCGCGCAGCTCAGCCTCTTTCAGCCAGTCCGGAGAATAGTTGTTGCCGTTGAAGATGATCCGTTTGTGATCACGGATCGTGCGCACGATCAGATCATGCAGCGCCGAGCGGAAATCTTCCGCCTGCTCAAGCTCATCGGCAAACTGACGGAGGCTTTCCGCCACGATCGTATTGAGCACGACATTGGCATCGGAGATGGAACAGCCCGAACCGAGGGACCGGAATTCGAACTTGTTGCCGGTGAAGGCAAAGGGGGAGGTGCGGTTGCGGTCGGTCGTGTCCCGGGGGAACTTCGGAAGCATATGCACGCCGATCGTCATTTCCTCACGGTCATGCCCGTTATAGCTCGTTCCGGATTCAAGGGCGCTGAGGATCTCCGTAAGCTCATTGCCCAGGAACATGCTCATGATGGTGGGCGGTGCTTCGCATCCGCCGAGGCGGCAGTCATTGCCGGCCGACGCGATGGAGGCCATCAGCAGATCCGGGTATTCGTCGACCGCTTTGATCACCGCTGTGAGGAAAAGCAGGAACTGGGCGCTTTCGTGCGGGCTGTCGCCGGGCTCAAGAAGATTGTAGCCGGTGTTGGTGCTCATGCTCCAGTTGTTATGCTTGCCGCTGCCGTTGACATTCGCGAAGGGCTTTTCAGCCAGAAGGCAGACAAGATCGTGCCGGCGCGCCACTTTCTTCATCATATCCATGGTCAGCTGGTTATGATCGCACGCGATGCTGACAGCCTCATAAACGGGGGCCAGCTCGTGCTGCGCGGGGGCGGTCTCGTTATGCTCCGTGCGTACGGGAATGCCGAGCTTCCAGAGCTCATCGTTCAGCTCGGTCATAAACGCCTGGACGCGCGGCTTGATCGTACCGAAGAAATGATCATCAAGCTCCTGCCCTTTGGGCGGCCTCGCGCCGAAGAGCGTGCGGCCCGTGAAGATCAGATCGCTGCGCTTTTCATACAGTGTTTTATCCACCAGAAAGTATTCCTGCTCGGGGCCGACCGTGGGGATGACGCGGATCGCGTCATTGCGGCCGAACAGCTTCAGGATGCGCAGGGCCTGACGGTTCAGCGCCTCCATTGAACGCAGGAGGGGCGTTTTCTTGTCAAGCGCCTCTCCGCCCCAGGAACAGTAAGCCGTGGGAATGCACAGGATCCCGTCCTTGATGAAAGCATAGGAAGTGGGATCCCACGCGGTATAGCCGCGCGCCTCGAACGTGGAGCGCAGACCGCCGCTGGGGAATGAGGAGGCGTCTGTTTCACCGCGGACCAGCTCTTTGCCGCTGAACTCGCAGATCGCCTTGCCGCCGTCGGAGGGCGAAAGGAAGGAATCGTGCTTTTCCGCCGTGAAACTGTTGAGCGGCTGGAACCAGTGGGTAAAGTGTGTTGCCCCGTGTTCCAGCGCCCAGTCCTTCATCGCGTTGGCAACGACGCTCGCGACCTGGGGATCCAGGCGGCGGCCTTCGTCAATGGTCCTGTGAAGGGCTTTGTATGTTTCCCGGGGAAGGCGCTGGCGCATGACAGGATCATTAAAAACATTCAAGCCGAAGATCTCGTCGATGTGTGCCATAAGAAAACCTCCCTTAATCAGTTAATTGAAACAGTTTAGATGAATATCATGCCTGTGTCAAGCCAAATCATGGCTCCGCTGCGTTTATGAACGAAGAAAAAACGATAAATGTTTATCACTTTTTCCCTTTTCTTTTGATATCTATCGTGTATAATTAAATGAAACACTTGATGTGAACAGGGAGGTGACCGCCGGATGGCAGAACTGATCACCACATTGCGGAATATGGTCTGGAACGTCACACACCGGCTGGGTATCGCCGATGTTATCGATATAATCATTGTTGCAGTCGTTATCTATGAACTGATCATCCTGCTGCGGCATACACGCGGGAGCGCGCTGATCAAAGGTCTGATCGTTTTCTGCGCAGCGGCGCTTGCAAGCAGTCTCCTCGGTTTTACGAGCCTGAACTGGCTGATGACGACGATCCTCAACAACGGCGTCATCGTGCTGATCATCCTGTTTCAGCCCGAACTGCGCAAAGCGCTGGAATCCATGGGGCGCAGCAAGCTGTTTGACAACAGAAAAAAGACCGAACGCGCGACAACGGACCGGATCACAAAAGAGATCGTGCAGTGCCTGCAGGATCTGAGCCGCCGCCGTGTCGGCGCGCTGCTCGTTTTCGAACGGGTGACGGGTCTGCAGGACGTTATTGACACGGGGACCGCGGTCGACGCGGAGATCTCCGCGCCGCTGATCGAGAATATTTTCGAACCGAATACCCCTCTCCATGACGGCGCGGTAGTGATCACCGGCGAGCGCATCGCGGCCGCGGCGTGCATTCTTCCGCTGACGGAGGCCAGCGGCGTGAGCCTGGAGCTCGGCACACGCCACCGCGCCGCGATCGGCATCAGCGAGAATACGGACGCGCTCGTTCTTGTGGTCAGTGAAGAGACCGGAACGATCTCCATGGCGCAGCACGGTGAACTGCAGCGCCCGATGAATGAGGAACAGCTGCGCGATGTGCTCGGCGGGCTTTATGAGAAGGAAAACAGCAGTGTCGTCTCCTTCCTGACAAAACTGATACAGAGGAAGGAGGCCGCGGCAGATGACGAATGAAAACAAAACGAATGAGGCGGCAAACGAACTGTTGACCGTTATCCGTCATATCTTTCTGCATAACGGCTGGATGAAGCTGCTGGCGGTCATCATTTCACTGTGCCTGTGGGCCGGATTGATCTCGCAGGAACCGAAACTGACGCGTGATAAGTATTTTCAGGGGATCACCGTGAGCATCAGCGGCCTGGATACAATGAAACGGAACGGCTATATCGTGACGAGCGACATCA
>JAUNQH010000047.1:13249-19496 GCA_030536295.1 Clostridia bacterium
ACATCAGCGCGGCGCTTTCCGGCGTCAACGCGGTCGCGGCCGTACCGCAGCAGAATTATGACGCGGCTGAAGCGGCAGCCTACAATCCCCGCGTCGATCTGAGCAAGATCAGCACCGCGGGCACGCAGCTCGTAAAGATCATCTCATCCACGAACTCAAACTATGGAAAGCTTGTATCGGTCACACCGGAAACGATCGAGATCACGGTGGAGGAGTACAAGACACGCTCGCGTATTCCTGTTTCCGTGACCGTGGAAGGGAAAGCGCCGGAAGGATGGTATATGTCGGCAGCCACGGCGGATCCGGCACTGATCACCATATCCGGTCCGCAGTCCGTGATCGATTCGGTGTCAAGGGCCAGGGTCATGCTGAACGCGGATGAGATCGAATGGAATGAAGGCGTGTGCAGAACGGCCACTTCCTTCATGTTGTATGACAGAAACGGAGAGCAGATCGATCCGTCCCTGCTTGAGGTCACCACGGAATCCGTACTGATCGACAGCATCATTGTGGAACAGAATATATATCCGACAAAGAAGGTCCGTATCAGAACGAACGGGGTCGTTACAGGCGAGCCTGCGGAAGGGTATGTGATCGGCGATATCACCTTCGGAGCCGAATCGGTCTCGGCAGCCGGGCGGCAGGAAGTGCTGGATCAGCTCGGAAATGTCAGGATCACCGGCACGGTCGATGTGACCGGAGCTGAAGAAAGCATTACGACGGAGCTGAAGCTGAAAAAGCCGTCCGATATCGTACATCTCAGTGCGGATACCGTGACCGTGACCGTGACGATCGTACCCGCGGAAAACGGCGGAGAACAGCAGGAAGATGCCGCGGAAACCGAAACATAAGCCTGAGAGAAAAGGAATTTAAGCGCGATGGGCAGTCTTGTCACTTCGATATTCACTTTCATGCTCGGATGGGTCCGGTCATCTGCCGTGTGGCTCCGGAACTTGCTGGACGGAAATAGCAGCACGGGTTCGCAATGGCTCGGTGAACATTGGATATTCGTTTTCATCGCGCTGTGTGTGATCGGGGCGCTGATCGATCTGGCGGTATATCTGGCCAGATGGCAGCCTTTCCGCGTCTGGCGCAGCACGATCGCCCGGATCAGAAACCGCGGAAACAAAGCCGATGAGACCGAAGAAAAAGCACCGGTGACGGAAACGGAAAACAACATGTATGCTTTCGAACGGAATGCTTCTGCAGCCGAACCGATCGACCGGATGGAGATCCATGTTTATACGGGAAACGCTCCCGAACAGGCGGCGCTGCCGGCGGAAGGTCAGCCGAGACGCCGCAGAGCCAGCCGGTATCCGGATCAGACCGGTAACGGCGCAGGGCTGTAAATGGAAAGGACAGGGAAAGTGGCAGATATACTCGATGAAAAACGGTTTATCATACTGACGGGCAATTACGGCAGCGGGAAGACGGAACTGGCGCTGAATCTCGCTTTCCGTTTTGCCGGAACCGGAAGCACGACGCTGGTGGACCTGGATATCGTCAACCCCTATTTCAGATCAAGCGAAAAGACCGATCAGCTTGAGGCGGCGGGGATCCGGGTGCTGAAGCCGACATTTGCCCTGACGACCGTTGATATTCCGGCGCTGCCGGCGGAAATACAAAGTGTGTTCGAAACGCCCTGCGACAAGGTGATCTTTGATGTCGGCGGGGATGACACGGGCGCGGCCGCGCTGGGAAGATACGCGCCGTCCTTCAGGCGTTTCGCGCGGGATACGGTCTGCGCGCTGGTCGTGAACTGCATGCGCCCGCTGACGGAAACGGCAGAGGATATCGTTGATCTCGCGCGGCGGATCAGCGCGCGGGGCAGGGTGCCGGTGGAAATACTGATCAACAACACAAATCTCGGCGGCAAAACGACACCTGACCTGTCGGCCAAAGGGCGTGAGATCGTGCGCAAAGCGGCGGAGATGCTGAATGTCGGGTGCGTGCTTGACGCGGGCATGGCCGGTATGGTTGACGGAACGGACTATCTTGAGATCCGCAGGATGATGGTGCCGGACTGGATGGAGGAAGAATGAACGAACGGATGCTTCCGGAAGCCTTTACGGAAAGAATGAGCCGGCAGCTCGGCAATGAGCTGCCTCTTTTTTTGCAGTGCTACAATGAACCGTATCTCCGCGGGATCCGTTACAATCCGCTGAAGGTGACGGAACATCCGGATCTGCCGCCTGTACTGTGGGCGCGGGACGCGTATGAGCTGCCGGCGGATTCGGACGCGGGCGCTACCGTGATGCATGAAGCCGGCGCCTTTTATCTGCAGGAACCGGGCGCCATGCTGCCCGCCGCGGTGATGGACGCGCGGCCGGGTGAAAGGATCCTGGACCTGTGCGCCGCGCCGGGCGGCAAGTCCACACAGCTCGGGTGCGCCATGCGCGGGGAAGGTCTGCTCATCTGCAATGAACCGGTGCCGAAACGCGCGAAAATTCTTTCGGAAAATATCGAACGGATGGGCATTTCCAACGCGATCGTGGTATCCGCTTATCCGGACGCGCTGGCCGAACGCATGCCGGGATGCTTTGACGGCGTGCAGGTGGACGCGCCGTGCTCCGGCGAGGGCATGTTCCGGAGACACCCGGAAACGATCGGCGAGTGGTCGCCGGAGATGGCGGCCGGATGCTCCGGGAGACAGACGGAGATCCTGAACGAGGCCGCGCGCCTTGTGCGCCCGGGCGGGCGGATCGTCTATTCAACATGTACCATGAACCCGGAAGAGAACGAAGGGGTCATTGAACGCTTCCTGAAGGAACACCCGGAGTTCACCTCCGAACCCTTCAGCCTGCCCGGCGCTTCTGCTCCGGACGGCATGCTGACCTGTTATCCGCACAGGATGCGGGCGGAAGGTCACTTTACGGCAAAGCTCAGACGCGGCGGAGACGCGCCGCGCGGTGAGATCGCCGCCCGTCCTTTCCCCGCGCCGACGAAAGAACAGAAAGCTCTTCTGCGCGCGTTCTGCGGGGACGCCCCGGAGGCGGACGCCGTATTCGGAGAGACGCTGGTGAGCTGCGGCGAGATCCCCGACCTGAAGGGCATCAAAGTGCTGCGTGTCGGGCTGCACCTGGGAGAGGCACGCGGGAAACTGTTCATACCGGACCACGCGTGGTCTCATGCCGAAAACCCGCCGTGCGTTGAACGGATCGGGCTGAATGAGAAGGAAGCGCTGCTGTACTGCGCCGGAGAAACGATACCGCACGGCGGAAAAGGTTGGGTACTGGTATGCTGCCGCGGGCTGGCACTGGGCTTCGGAAAGATCAGTGACGGAATGATCAAAAATCATTACCCGAAAGGCTTGAGAAAAGCCTTGACAAGGGCCTGAACCTGAAGTAAAATAGCGTTTGGCATCAATAGCTCCGCTAGCCCCGGTAACTATTGACAACACCCGCGCGTGCGACCATCACAAGCGGGACACCAATTCAACCATCCACTTGAGGAGGAACTACCTTGAAGACTTACATGGCAAAAGCTGCGGACATCAACCGTAAATGGTATGTTGTCGATGCCGAGGGCCAGGTTCTGGGCCGTCTGGCTTCCCAGGTCGCTTCAGTCCTGCGCGGAAAGAACAAACCGATCTACACCCCCAACGTTGATACCGGTGACTATGTGATCATCATCAACGCTGATAAAGCTGTTCTGACCGGCAAAAAGCTGGATCAGAAGATCTACTATCATCACACCGGCTATGTCGGCGGCATGAAAGAAACCAAGTATCGCAAGCTGATGGCTGAGAAGCCTGAGTTCGCGGTTCGCCGTGCCGTTGTCGGCATGCTGCCCAAGGGCCCCCTCGGCCGCCAGATGGCTCGCAAGCTCAAGGTCTATGCAGGCCCCGAGCATGAGAATGCCGCTCAGCAGCCCGAGAAGCTGGAACTCATTTGACGGAAAGGAGTAACGAAAAATGGCTAAGGTAGATTACAGTGCTGTTGGCCGCCGCAAGAAGGCTGTTGCCCGCGTCCGTCTGGTTGCCGGTGATGGCAAGATCGTGATCAACAAGCGCGATATTGACAACTATTTCGGTCTGGAGACTCTGAAGATGACTGTTCGTCAGCCCCTGACGCTGACCAACACTGGCAACTTCGATGTTATGGTCAACGTAAACGGCGGCGGTCTGTCCGGACAGGCCGGCGCGATCCGTCACGGCATCAGCCGCGCCCTGTGCAAGGCTGACCCCGAACTGCGCGGCGCTCTGAAGAAAGCCGGCTTCCTCACCCGTGATCCTCGTATGAAGGAACGCAAGAAGTACGGCCTGAAGGCTGCCCGTCGTGCTCCCCAGTTCAGCAAGCGCTGAGAACCCTTGTATATCAAGGCTTTTTACCCCATGGCTGTGTCAGCAGCTATGGGGTTTCTTCTTTATGCGGTTATTGAAAATGCGGAGTAGTTCCGCCGGCAGCTCATCGCTGAACATGGTGTAGTCTTTCGACCGCATGACAATCAGCTGTTCGCTCTGCTCCTCCACCATCTTGAAGCGTCTTCAGGCATAGCGCAGAAAAATCAGACCCAAAACCGGCATGCGGTACTGGTTGGAGTCAGCCTGGAGCCCGCATGAAGCAGAGCTGCGGATTCCCACAGCTCGCTCTCAAGTTTGCGAATGTTGATCAGCTGCATTGTTCTCCGTAAAAAAAGTACCTGCTATCAGGATTTTCTGTGATTATTCACCTTGCAGGACACTGAGGTCCAGTTTGTAAACCAGTTTTTCTTCGGCTTTTTTTCGTTCCACAAACATCAGCATATAAATCGGCAGATAGGTGACCTTACCCGCTGTGCTGACATTGCCATTATGGAACACATAGGCTTCCGGAATCGCGTAATCCGGGTTCGCCATCACATTGCTCAAAGCGGCATGCTTGGTGTAATCCTTGCCGGACTTGATCTCAATGGGAAGCACAGCGCCGTTCTGCTCCACAAGAAAATCCAGCTCACCCTGCTTTTTACTGTTGAAATAATACAGTTCAAAGCCGTGGGCTTTCAGCTCCTGAGCAGCCGCGTTTTCGTATACGGAGCCAAAATTGATATCCTGCTCACGGTTCAGAATCCTGATCTGGATATCATTCACATACATGGCTGCAAGAAGACCTACATCCGAAAGGAACAGCTTGAACAGATTGGTCGCTTTGGAAAGCAGAAGCGGAATGGTCGGCTCGTTGGCGCAGAAGGTGGGCAAAGCTACGCCGGCGTCCCGGAGCCACAGGAAGCTATGGCTGTAGCGGGAGAATTTGAAGTTCTCGTTAAGATTTTTCAGGATGAACCGCTTGTTCTTGCAGTTCAGTTCGCTGGGAATCAGATCAAAGATCTCCTCCAGATACAGCTTCTCGTAAGGATCGTAACGGGCAATATCCCGCTTGTACATAGCGATAATGGAACGCTGTATACGCAGCACTTCCGGCAGATTGTTCGTTTCAAGATACTGCATGACCGCTGCCGGCATACCGCCGACAATCAGATACAGCCGGAACAGCTCCATCATCTTTTCGTGAACAATCCCGTCAACGGGTGTTTTATCCTGAAAAGACTGACGCAGCTTGGAAATGATCGCGGGAGATACTTTGCAGGCAATTGCGAATTCTTCAAAATCAAGCGGGTACATTTCAAGAATATCCATATATCCGACAGGAACGGAGCGAATATCCTTAAGATCTACGCCGAGCAGAGAGCCGCTGAGAATATACCGATAGCTGCCTTCCTCGACCAGGAATTTGATGGCTGTTACGATTTCCTTGCACTCCTGCACTTCATCCAGAAAAATAAGCGTTTTCCCGGGAATCAGCGGAGCATTGGCAATCACCGAAATGCGTAATAACAGATCGGCACTGCTCCCGGCGTTTTCAAATAAAGCCTGTGCAGACTTGTTTTCATAAAAATTTATTTCGACAAAGGAATCATATTGTTTGCCGAATTCGCGGATGATAAAGGTTTTTCCGACCTGACGGGCACCTGTAACCAGCAATGCCTTCTTTTCCTTTGAATCACGGAAACGCTGCAGCTCTTTTTCAATCTTTCTTTTAATCACGGGATAAGCCTCCCTGTCCAATGATACAGCTTCACTATACAACAATCAGTCCGATTTTACAACATCATTTCAATATGATTTGTCCGTTTTTCCAACATTTATTCTTTTGGTTTTGTCCTCTTTTCCAAACACGATTGTTTCAAGTTGTACCAGTCAAGAAAAGTGGACATGAAAAATATTTTTTTACGTTATGTTTTTTCAAAAGTGGACACTGGAGATTTTTTC
>JAUNQH010000048.1 GCA_030536295.1 Clostridia bacterium
CGTCGGGGTCGGCGTCGGGGTCGGTTCCTCCGTGGGTTCCGGCGTCGGAGACGGCGTTTCCTCCGGCGTTGCCGTCGGCGTCGGGGTCGGCGGTATCGTCACCGTTATTCCCGCCGTAAACGTCGGTTCCGGCGTGGCCGTCGCGGATGAGGCCGCGGGCGTCACGAATATCTCGGGCACGGTGCCCGTTTCCGGAGCGCCGGACACCGCGGGAGCCGAAGCGATACGCAGCTCGGCCGCCAGTTCTTCCGGTGCCTGCCACTCCGTTCCGTCATAGAGTTCCACCCTGACGGTTCCCTCGTATCCGTCATCGAATCCGAGCATCAGCGTCCATATATTGTTGTCTGTGTTGTTGACCAGGTTCACATTCGTGTCTTCAAACACGCTGCCGTCTTCATCCGTAACACGCGCGGACTGCACGTCGTTCCCGGTCATCACGGTAAAGATCACGGTCGCGGGCGCGGTAACCTCCTGCCCGCCGCTGACGCTGAATCCGGAGACCGTGACCGCCGTTTTTTTCGTATCCGCATCCTGACCGGTGATCGCTCCGAACGCTCCGTCAAGGAAACCGCGCACCTTTCCCGGAACACCGTCCGCGTTTTCCGGTATCAGTTTCCACGCGGCAAACACGAGCGCCGCGGCGATCAGCAGTATGATCAGTATCAGCGGCAGGATATGCCGTTTTTCATTTCCGGTGTCGATCAGCGGGCCGGCATTCATTGTCCGTTCACCGGTGCGCCTCGCCGCGTTCTGATCCGTTTCTTCCCTGCGTACACTCATCCGGCCGGAGTTGTAGCCGTCATAGATCCGGTCATGCTCCGCCCTGGTGTCCTTTACAGCTGAAGGACGGCGGTACTGTTCGATATCACGCGATATGTTCCGGGTTTGCCCGCCGTTGTTCTGCCATGGTTCCGCTGAACCGTGCGGCGCGGCCGGAATGCGCTTCGTTCCCCCGTCATCTTTTTCCGGTATGTTCTGTACGCGCATGCGCGAATAGTCATTCACCCTATGCACAACGCCGGGATCGGGCACGCGTGATGTCATCGGAAGATCGTCTTCCGCCTGTCCGGAAGTGCCGCTGCCCGTGTCCGTACCGGTCTGTTCCGTCACGGCGGAAGCTTCCTCATTGTTCCACCGGTCACTGCGCCGTTTTCTTGCCGTTACAGGCCGTGCCTGCTGTTCTTCTTTATTTATCTCCCGCATTTCATTCGGATCGTTCAAGGCTCTTTGCTCCTTTGCTTTATCTGTAAAGACTGACTTCTATTATAGCCTAAATCGTGATTTGCCACAACCCCGGTTTTTCTTCTCCCCGCAGAGCATATACTTGTTTATTGCAGGCTGATATGGTATCCTTAATTATTATAATATGGAGGGATCGTCATGCGCAGATTGATATGTTTTGTGCTTCTTGCTCTGTGCTTATTTTCCGTTTCCGCCGTTTCCGCCGAAGAGCCGGTCACCGTCACGCTGAAGGGCACTTCCTTCTCCGTTCCGGCCGACACGGAATATATTGACATGGGAGATACCTATGTCAAGGACTATGACGCGTTTATCGATTTTCTCTCTGCCCTTCCGAACCTGAAAGCTGTCGACATGTTCACAACAAAGATCAGGAAAAAGAATATCGAAAGGCTGGCCGAAAGCTTCCCCGACATTACATTCGGCTGGACTATGGAGATCGCCGCGAAAGACGGGTCCCACCTGATCCGTACCGACGCGACTGCCTTCTCCACCCTGCATAATAACAGATCCGTGCATCACACCTCTGCTGATTTTTCTATTCTCAAATACTGCAAAAACCTTCTTGCGCTGGATATCGGGCATAACGGGGTCGATGATCTGTCCTTCCTTTACGATCTGCCGAACCTGAAGGTGCTGATCGTCGCCTGCAACGCCATTACGGATATCACGCCCGTCGGTTCCCTGAAGGATCTGGAATATGTCGAGCTTTTCAAAAACAAGATCACCGATATTTCCCCGCTGGCCAACTGTACCGCGCTGCTGGATCTGAACATCTGCTTCAACAAGATCAGTGACTGGACCCCGATCTATGATCTGCCCTCACTGCAGCGTCTGTGGCTGTACAACAGCAACAACTATTCGGATTCGTCTCCCGTTCCAAAGGATGTCGTGAACGCGCTGATCGAGCACCATCCGGACACGCATGTTGACTCCACCCATTACTCCACCCTCGGCACATGGCGTGATCCGGGCACTCACTATGACACGATCTACGAAATGTTCAAGACCGGCGTATATATTCCGTTTGATCCGGAGGCTAAACGATGACTGCATATCTGGTCATAATGGCATGCGGGCTTGCCCTGTGCATGCTGTTCGCGGCCGTTCTTCTCCGCCGTTCCGGCAGGCGCGCGTTCACAGCCCTGCCCGCTTATTTCATCTGTGCGGCGTCCGGCTTCGTTTTCGCGAAACTTTTTTATGTGCTTCCCATGATCCCCGGTGAGTTTTCTCAGTACGGTCTGCGCGCGCTGACTTTGATCAATGCCGAACACTTTTCGTTTTTCGGCGGCTGCATCGGCGTTTGTATCGGTTTTGTGCTGGCGGGGCGCCTTACGGGGCTCACCGTGTCCGGATCGCTTGATGTATTCACGCTTCCGGGTACGCTGCTCATCATGATCTCCCGTGCCGCGGAATATTTTCTTACCAATCGTTTTATCAAACATGGTCAGATCGGTTTCGGAATCGACCTCGACCCCGAAGCATGGTACTGTTTTTTCCCGGTTGCCGTCCGTGACCGCTGGGACATGCCGTATCTCGCGATATTCATGCTTGAAGCCGCGGCGGCTCTCATTGTGTTCATCTTCACGGCAGTGAACGGCACAAAAAAGGATCCCGGGGATGACGCCCATGCCGGGCGTTTTCTGTGGGCTGCTTTTCTGCTGATGGATATCCAGATCTTCTGTGAAAGCCTGCATAATCAATCCATCCGCTGGGGTTTTGTCCGTGTGGAACAGCTGATGTGTGCGGTCGGATTGATCCTGCTTACCGTTTTCTGGTGCATTCTCCGCGGCAGGCGGACCGGCAGGCGTGATCTCCGTCCTGTCTGGCTCGTCTGCGCCATGCTTGTCATTGATGTCGGCGTGGAGTTCGCGCTGGATAAGCTTCCGGATGTTCCGATCCTTGTCGATTACGGTGTCATGATCCTCACCCTGATCGTGATCGGTATCACCGGCCGGAAACAAAGGAGGCTTGCCTGATGCGTCGGGTCGCGCTTGTTTCCGGAGGCAGCAGAGGGATCGGCGCCGCATGTGTGCGCCTGCTGGCGGAAAACGGGTTCTCCGTTGTGTTTCTGTATCGTCTTTCCGATGACAGTGCCGCGGATCTCGTGCATGAGCTCACAGCTTCAGGGCTGGATGTCAGCGCGCGCAAATGTGATGTTAAGGATCCCGCCGCGGTGAGCGATGTTCTTTCGGAAGTGCTTGATACGTACCGTCATATCGACGTGCTCGTGAATAATGCCGGCATCGCGTGGACGGGTCTGCTGACCGATATGTCGGTCGCGGAGTGGGACGCGGTCATGAATACGGATCTTCGTTCCGTTTTCCTGCTGTCAAAAGCTGTACTGCCGGGAATGATCTCGCGCCGTTCCGGCTGCATCATCAACATTTCATCCATGTGGGGGCAGACAGGCGCTTCCTGTGAAGTGGCCTACTCCGCCGCCAAGGCCGGTGTGATCGGTTTTACAAAAGCGCTGGCCGCGGAAGTCGGGCCTTCCGGTATCCGTGTCAACTGTGTCGCGCCCGGGGTGATCGATACGGAAATGAACAGCCGTCTTTCCGCGGAGGATATCCGCGCGCTTGAGGATGAAACGCCTCTCAGCCGTATCGGAACAGCCCGTGAAGTCGCGGGGACCGTGCTGTTTCTCGCTGATCCTGCTTCATCCTTTATTACCGGTCAGGTGATCGGTGTGAACGGTGGTTTTGTGTTATGATCAGATCCTGCACCCTGTGCCCCCGCGCGTGCGCTTCCGCCCGTGACGAGCAGACCGGAAAAGGGTTCTGCGGTATGCCGTCCGATATGCGTATAGCGCGTATTGCCCCGCATCTGTGGGAGGAGCCCCCGATCAGCGGTACAAACGGCACCGGCGCTGTTTTTTTCAGCGGATGTACTTTACGCTGTGCGTATTGCCAGAACGCGGATATTTCCCATCGCAATGAAGGCCGTCCGTATACGCCCGCGCAGCTGGCGGACGCGATGCGCCGCCTGACGGACGCCGGAATGCACACGATCAGTTTTATCACCGCCACCCCGTTTGTCCCGCGCGTTCTGGAAGCACTGGAGCTGTACCGTCCGCCCGTTCCCCTGGTCTGGAACACATCCGGCTATGAATCGGTCGAAACGCTGCGGATGCTGAAAGGCGTCATTGATGTCTGGCTGCCGGATCTGAAGCACTGGTCTTCCCGCATGAGCGCCCTGTGCGCGAAAGCGCCTGATTATTTCAGCGTGGCATCAGCCGCGATCAGGGAAATGATCTCACAGGCCGGGCCCTGTACCTATGATGAAAACGGCATCATGACGCGCGGTGTTCTGATCCGCCATCTGATCCTGCCCGGGCTCACTTCTGAAAGCTGCCGGCTGCTCACCTGGGTCCGGGATGAGCTGCCGGAGGGGATCCCCGTAAGCCTTATGCGGCAGTATATTCCCTGCAACAATGTTTCGATACCCGGCATGGACCGGCGCGTCACCGATGCCGAATACATTCGCGTCAGGGATCATATGCTCTCGCTCGGTCTGCCCGGCTTTCTGCAGGAACCGGATTCGGCGGACCGCGACTTCATTCCGGTCTTCAACGCGCCCGAAAGTTTTGTATGAATAGATTCTTCACGGAAAGTTTGGCCGTGGTAAAGGTTATACTGCGAAGGTTTCCAAAGGGAAATCTCATTCATGACCGCCAGTGGCGGAAGTTTCGTGAATGAGTTTCTCAAGCGAAAAGGAGCAGGCTCAACAGTGTTGAGCTGCGACTATTGAGCTTGCGGACCGATCGCAAAGCCCTTTGGTCGCGCCCGCAGGCGCGAAATCTCTTTGCTGTAATAACGAACAGATAGCCCGGTTTCCGTGAAGAGCCGATGAATAAGCGAAAGCGCGGATCAGTGATCCGCGCTTTCACTTATTCATCGGGCGATCTTCGCGACATGATACTCAACGCCCTCATCAAAGAACACCTCTTCCGGCGGCGTTTCGAGCATCTCCGGATGCGTCAGGTATTTGGTGATATCCGCGAAAAACGCGGCATAATGCGCGCCGGAACATACCCGCTCATCCACGGTGATCCCCATGGGAAGCCAGCGTTTCATCCGCGCGTTCCCGTTCGCGTCCACGGTCGCCTCTTTCATGACCATGCCCATCCCGAAGAACATGCTCACATTGCCGAAATTATAGATGTGATGCCATACATGGTGAAGACCGATGGACGCGTTGTTCGTTATGAACATGCCGGAGTAAAAGGGCAATTCATCGGTCAGCACCTTCGGGCAGAGTCCGTAACGGTCCAGCAGTTTCACAATAATGGCCATAAAGGTCGCGAGGCCCGGTACGGACAGCGCGAATGAAGCCAGCTTTATCGCGAAAGCATCGTCCGCGGCCTCGCCCCGGTTAGCCTCGATCGCGGCGTTCATGCGGTCACGTACGTCAAACAGGGTATCCGTCAGATCAAACAGGATCCTGCAGGTCACTTCATTGCTGTTGTGATCCTGCGGATCCTTCAGCATCGTGAAGGAAACAGAGCAGTTGTTCCTCGCGTAATACTGCTTGTTCATGATAAAGCGGTTGATCTCCGGGTGTTGGCTGATCGCACGCACATACGCGGCAATGATGATCTGCATGAAGGTAACTTTTTCCCCTTCGGCGCTCTTTGCCGCGATGTATCTGGCAAGCTGCTCATAATCAAGCTTATGCTCAAGATTGACCATTGAATCGCAGCGCATGGGCATCAGATAAGGGGTGACCCGTACGATCGGGTCCACATTTGACAACCGTCTGCCGTCACTTCTACGTCCGAACATGCTTTGACCCTCTTCCCCGTCAGTTTATTCAGAAAAGATCCGCTGCCTTGTCCAGCGCGTCCTGCTGTGCCTGAAGCAGCGCCTCAAAAGACGCGCGGTAATCCGCGACCACCTTTTTCAGTGCTTCAAGTTCACGGTTGAGCTGTTCGCGTTCTTCGCCAATGCCGTCCATGCGTTCCTCAGCGTCGATCTGTGCTTTCGCGCGGATCGCGTCGGCATCCTCCTGAGCCTTCCGGATGGTTTCATCCTTGACTTTCTGAGCCATCTCCAGTATTTCCCTGAAGCTGTTCACTTCGCTCGCGTTTGTTGACGGGGCGGGAGCGCGCACGACCGCGTTCTGCTGCCGAAGCGTCGCGATCTCATTTTCCATCCGTTCCATCTCGTCACAGATCTCATCCAGGAACTCGTCAACTTCCTTCCTGTTATATCCGCGATTTTCGAAAGTGAATTCCTTGCTGCTGATCAGATCTACGGTAATGCGTTCCATGTTGCTCCTCCTTCATCAGTTTGTCATTTAGTATCCGTAGCCGCCGTAATTGGAATATTCCCCCGCTGTTACAGGTGTTCTTCCCGTATAGGGATTCATCCCTGCAGCCGCGTTCCCGTAAAGGTCATAGTTCTGAACGGCTCTGCGCTGTCTCGGCTGATCCGCCGCCGCCGCGGCGGCAGGCTGCGTGTAAACGGGCTGCGGCTGCCATACCTGCTGTACGCGTTCGCGTTCAGCGGGCAGGATCCTTACGCTTGCCGGCGCCACAAGGATCATCCTGGTCCCGGCGAGCGGGCGCACCGTGCAGCCGAGGGTAAACGCGGCACCCGCCAGCATATCCTGGCAGCGGGTCACTTCACCGTCATTGGCGATCGCGTCCATGCTCAGGATCAGTATCTCCCCGTTTTTCATCGAGGCGATGGCATCATAGCAGCTGCGCAGGGAGGTCATCGTGACGATATTGACCGTTTCGACCGTCGTTTCGGAAAACGTTCCCTCCCGGCTCTGCATGCCGGGCATATAGGAAATGTTATCCTTCGGGCCGTAATTGTATCCCGTCTCATTGCCCTGTGCCGCGTTCTGTGTCAGCGGGGCGCCGTAACCGCCAAAGGCGTTGTACGGTGTTTCACTTTCGTTCTGCATGGGCCCGGACGAAAACGTTCCTTCTTCGGACGGCGGATTCATACCGGTAAAGCCTGTATGCGCGTACTGGATCCGTTCAGCCGCCATCCCGTTCTCTTCCGCCGCGGTGCTCTTTTTCTGGAAGGGACGATAACAGCTCGTGCCTCCGTCGGGCCGTCTGGCGAAATCCTTCGGGCCGCGGTTTCCGAACCGGCTTACCAGCCGGTCCTTGATGTCCTTTATTGACATATGGTTTTTCTCCCCCTTCGATCAGTTCCGCGGGCCGAAAACGGCACTTCCGACGCGTACCATTGTCGCGCCGTGCCGCGCGGCGATCATGTAATCGCCGCTCATGCCCATGCTCAGCTCCCGCATGGCAACGCCTTCCGGAGCCTCATCCCGTATGTGCTCAAACAGCGTTCTCGTTTCGCCGAACAGGCGGTCCAGAAGCGCCTCGTCATCCGTCTGCGGCATCACGGCCATCAGTCCTTCCACGCGGATCCCTTCAAATCGCCGGATCGTTTCAAGCAGCGGACGTGTTTCCGAAAACGGAACACCGCCTTTCTGCTTTTCGCCCGCCGGGCTTACTTCCACAAGCACGGGCATGACTCTGCCGAGAGCGGCGCATCTGCGGGATATCTCTTCCGCCAGTTCCGCGGAATCAACAGACTGGATCATATCGACCCTGCCGGCAATATACCGGACCTTGTTCCTCTGCAGACGGCCGATCAGATGAATTCCGAAACGGCCTTCCAGCGCGTCGATCTTGCCCATCAGCTCCTGCACGCGGTTCTCGCCGATCACTTTGATGCCAAGCTGTTCCAGCGGCAGTATTTCTTCCGCCGTATGTGTCTTGGTCACGGCGATCAGTTCCGGAACGGGATACCTGCCTTCCGACGCGGCCGCCAGATCATTCCTGATCAGCGCGATCCTTTCCGCCATCATATTCATATCCATCAGAACAGCCTCACAGTCTGTCCTTCAAACAGGACGCCCTGCTGTATCGCGGAAATAAACACCCAGTTGTCCTTTTTGTTGATGATGTTGATCGGAATAAACGTCTGATACTGTCCGTCGACCACGACCACACCGGGCATGTTGTCCTGATAGTAAATGGCCTTCTGCGGCACCATCAGGCTCGCGACGTTGTCACCCAGTTCGGCGGTACATGTACGCATATACAGCACCGGTTTCACGGAAGCATTCACGCCGAGCCGCACCAGCAGTTCGCCGCCGGTGCGCGTGAATGAAAGAACGGTCGCGTCCACGGTCGTATCCTGGAAGCTTTCCATCTTCAGCTGATATACCTGCCCTTCAACGGGGTTCCATCCGGTATCGCGCACCATGAACAGCACGTAATAATATCCGTCGCGCACCATACGGTAGATCGTCGTCTTGCCCTTCTGCACGGTGCTCTTGTCAGGCTTGCTGCCGTTGATCATCGCCCGTACATCCTGCGGGGTGAACTGATCATAGTTGCTGACGGTCAGGCCGTATTCATATCCGTCCGAATAAAAGCTGACAACAGCATCCGTCATGGCAACATACTGTTTTGTCCAGCTGGAGATGCGCTGTTTCTGACTCTGTTCATCGTCCAGAAGGCGTGTCATCCGCTGATCGTTGCTGTATTTCTGCTTCAGATAGGTCTGCCGGTTCTTGATCGCCGCGTCCATCAGCTGTTCCTGATTCGACATATTGCCGCGTGTGCCGCTGATCAGCTTCCGCACTTCACGCGCGCGGTTCAGCACTTCGGTTTCAAGCCGGTCCATGCGTGAATCCGTAGCGACCTCCGAGGACAGCAACTTCAGCTGATACTCTTTGATCTGATCGCGGTAATCCTGCAGTGCGGTCATCTCCCTGGTGGAAAAGCCCGAGGAATAGACCTCACAGATCGCCGTGCTTCTGCTTACGGCGACCCCTTCCTCAGCCAGATACTCGATGCTTGATACGCCTTCGGCGTCAAACGGTGTTTCATCCCGAACGATCAGGCAATCCCCGGAATACCGCGCTCCCAGGCTGCCCGACATGATCTGCGCGTACGGAGAGGCGTCAGGCGTGAGCGCCGTGACCGTATACCATACGGCAAAGCCAAGCACGGCCACGATCAGCATGATCTGAAAGATGCTGAGCCGTTTTCTGCCCTGTCCCGCCTGCGGCTGCTGCCTTGGCGGCATCGGCGGCATCGGCTGATACATGGCTTTCCCTCCTCCCATGCGCGAAAATCAACATCATATTTTACCACATTTATATGTTTGATTGCAATATAAAAACAGCCCTGCTGCAGAACAGCAGGGCCGCCGTGTATATTCCGTCATGCCTCCAGCCACGGAGCGGGCGCCACGATCGCGCTTGCCGGATCATCTTCCGTGATCTTCAGGATCATCAGGCTCTTCTCGCCCTGTATGCGTTTTTTCGCGGGCGAGGCCGTTTCCATCACAAAGGCCGTGCCGACGATGCCCACATTGAATTCACGCATCAGATCGATCATGCCCCTCGCGGTCCCGCCGCCCTTGAGGAAGTCGTCCACGATCAGCGCTTTCTGGTTTTCCTTTACGGCTCTGCGGGACAGGCTCATCGTCTCGATATTGCCGGAGCCGGAAACATAATTGATGTTCACGGCAGACCCTTCATACACTTTGGATGAGTGCCGCGCGATCACGAGCGGGATCCCCAGCGCGTTGGCGGTGGCATACGCGACCGGTATTCCCTTCGTCTCCATCGTCAGCACGAAATCCGCGCCCGCTTCACAATATTCGGTGGCAATGATCTCACCCATCACGCGAACGGTATCCGGGCTGGAAAGGATATCAGAGTAATACAGGAACCCGCCCGGCAACACACGTTCGGGTCCGCTCAGCTGCGTACTGAGATCGCGGATGAAATTCAGCGATCTCTGCCGGCTGACCAGCGGCCGGAAACAAACGCCGCCCGCCGCGCCGGTCACCGTTTCGATGCGGCCGAGGTCAAAGGTTTTCATCACTTCGCGTAGAATGTCAATATCCTCACTCATGGTTGACTTTGCGGCTGAAAACATGTCGCAGAAGGTGGAAAGAGTAAAGATACGGTTAGGTGAATCGCTCAGTACTTTCATCATTGCGCTCATGCGCTCATTACGGCGTATCTTTTCCACTTGGTTCGTCTCCTTGCCGAATTCTTCACTGAATAAACGTAAAAAAATACAATAATTCGGGAACGGTAGTAAGTATACCACCCGTTCCCGAATTTTAAAAGTATTATTTTTGTTTATAGTTCGTCTTTTCGTCAAAAATTCACCTGCTGCATCCGTCTGATCGTCTCGTTCGCGATCTGTTCCGGATCGATCTCGGAACATTCGCCGGCAGCTGCGGGAACAGCCGGAAGATCCAGGATCAGTTCGCAATTTTCAGACCGGTACTGTTTCAGTTCCCCTTCGGTGAATTCTCCGCCGCCGCGGATCGCGTACCGCGTGATCCCGTTATAGATATCCTCCGCGACCATGAACCAGCGTTCCTGAACAAATGTCATCCGGCTGCCCGCCGGCAGACGGATCAGTATACTCAGCAGGATCCTGTCATTCTCGGTAAGTCTGAGCTGAAGATACTGGCGGCCGTCCGTTGAAACAAAGGTGCGTGCCTGCGTCTGCTGTTCATTACGGAAACGCTTTCGCATCCCGTCCCCGTGCCGTTCGATCGCGCGCCGGGTGCTGGCCGGGATCTTCGGGGCAAACTGCTGTATGCATTCCTTTCCGGTCTGCGTCAGGGTCAGCAGCCGCTCCTCCGGGTGCGGGCTCGATGTCACTTCGCCGCTGTCCGCAAGGGCCATCAGCGCGATACGCATCTCAATATAGTTCATCGCGTCCAGATCCGTCAGAAATTGCAAAAGCTGGGTCTCGGTGACCGGACCCAGCGTCTGGAGCGAATACAGGATCATCAGTTTCTGCACGTTTTCAGGAACTTTTTTTCTTTCGTAGCTCGTCATCATTGGGCAAGAAAAGGCCGGATATCCTTCAGCAGTTCTTCACAATCCTCACTGTAGATCTCAAGCGTGATGGGCTTGCTGAGATCCAGACTGAAAATGCCCAGAATGGACTTCGCGTCCACCACGTGTCTTCCCGCGCGCAGGTCCATATCAAAGGGATACGCGTTTACGATGTTCACAAAATCGTTCACATTCTCCACAAGGCTCAGCCGGATCAATGCTGTCTTCATTCGTCTTTATTCCTCCGTTTTCAATCAATAGCCTCGGCAAGATGCTTGTCAAGCACACGGATGATCAGCGTGCTTTCATCCTCTTCCCAGATGACCTCCGCTTTCAGCGTTTTTTCCAGGAATGCGGCGGATACGGGAATGCCGTCTCTCTCCGTCAGCGCTTCGTTCTCTTCGATCTCAGCCGCCGCGCCGTCCACCGTCCACACGTTTTCATCGCCGTCGGCGGTCATCACGACCACATAACTTTCGGCTTCAAGGATCAGGTGTTCATCTTCCCGCGTAAGGATCCACGGTTCAATGCACTGAGCCAGATCTTCCAGCGATACGTATACCGTTCCGTCGATCCGCCAGAGCCGCGGGCTTTTGCTGACATTCACACCGTCTTCCATAACAAGCGCGGAGACCGGCGCGCCCGAATCGTTGAAGGCCACCGAGCCCTTGATCCGATCCGGATCCGCGATCTCTTCCGTATCCATGCCGTCAGCGTCAGCATCCGCGGTCTCTTCCGCTTCGATGCTGTTCTCATCATGCCCGTCCGTGTCGGGAGTTTCAGTTTCTTCCCCGTTTTCACCGGGAACCGCGGCTTCTTCCGTTTCCGCCCCGGTCTGTTCATCCGGTTCTGCCGTCACGCCGGCCGTTTCGGTCGCGTTCTCAGGCGCTTCGGTGATCTCAGGTTCCGCCTCATCCGTCGGTGCCGGTACATCCGTGGGCACGGGCGTATCTGTAGGCGCCGGGGTATCCGTAGCCTGTGCCTTTCTCTTCGGATTCGGCACTACGTTCGGGTCTTCAAAAAGATGCGTCTGGGTGATCTTCCCTGCAACGCCGTCACGTGTAAGACCGTTATAGCGCTGGAACTCCATCACCGCTTTGCGTGTCTGATTGCCGTATACGCCGTCTGCCTTGCCCGTCAGATATCCGAGTTCGATCAGCCGTTCCTGAAGCTTTCTGACATTGTCTCCGCGTGTTTTTGTATTCAGAATATGATATTTCGGATTCGGCGTCATCGTCGCTTCCGGCGCGGGAGTGGATGTTTCCTGCGCTTTGGGTGTCGCGGCCGGTTCCGGGGATAATGTCGCGGTCACATCCGGCAGCACGGTGCTCACGATCGCGGTGGGCGTCGGGGCCGGTGTCGGTTCAGGAGTTGCCGAAGGCATTGCGGCCGAATCGACGGCAAGGGCAAATGTCGCCGTCATATAGATCAGAAGAGTCTTCATGAAATCCATCGTCTGCCTCACGCTCCCGCATAATATTGCCGTTCATTATAGCATACATACATTGTCAAATACAATCCGTTTTTGCGTTGCCCGCCCTATTTCTTTCTGATATAATGTTTCCCGGCTTGATCTGATGAAGGGAGAAAACGTATGGAACAGCTTGAAGCCGCCATTCTCGGAACGGTCTATCGCAATCCGGAAAACGGTTATTCCGTTGTTTCCGTGCGTTCCGGCCGCAATGAATTCACCGTTGTCGGAACGCTGCCCGAACTTGCGCCCGGCGAACAGGCCGTTTTCTCCGGCGAGTGGATCGAGCACCGTCAGTACGGCCGTCAGTTCAAGTGCGCTTCATGCGCGCCGCAGGCACCGACGACCCGCCTCGGAATAGAGCGTTATCTCGGCAGCGGCTTTATTCGCGGTATCGGACCGGTCACCGCGAAACGGATCGTGGATCACTTCGGTGAGGAGACCCTTACCGTTCTCAGCGAGCATCCCGAGCGGCTGCAGGAGATCTCCGGTTTCGGCAAAAAGCGCTGGATCATGGTAGCGGAAAGCTTCCGGGAGCAGCAGGGCACCCGTCAGGCGATGATCTTCCTGCAAAGCTACGGCATTCCCGCAGCGCTTTCCGTTCGTATCAGTAAGCTTTACGGTGAAGAAACACAGTCGATCGTCCGTGCCGACCCCTACCGTCTTTGTGACGATCTGAACGGCGTCGGCTTCAAAACGGCGGACAGGATCGGTCTCGCGCTCGGCATCGCGCCGGAAAGCGAGCCGCGTGTCTGCTGTGCTTTAAAATATCTGCTCCGGGAAGCGGCATCGTCCATGGGGCATGTGTATCTTCCGGAAAATGACCTGTGCCGCGAAGCCGCGGGTCTGCTCGGTGTTCCGCTGGATCTGTGCGTCCACGCGCTGTCGGTCCTGCTGCTGCGGCATGAGATCATTTCCGTTGCCGCTGAAGAAGGAAACCGCTGTTATCTTCCGTCGTTCTACCGTGCCGAAAAGGAGGTCGCGCTCCGTCTCCGCGAGCTGCAGTGCGCCATACGTCCGGACAGGTTCTCCGGCGGGCGCGCGGCTGTATCGTCATTTGAAGCGAAGCACGGCATCACCTTCTCCGCCAGGCAGCGGGACGCGGTGATCCGCGCGGTTGAAAACGGTGTTTTTGTCATTACGGGCGGCCCCGGCACAGGCAAAACAACGATCATCAACTGCATTCTTGATCTGCTTCGCGAGGACGGAAACGATGTCGCGCTGTGCGCGCCCACGGGCCGCGCCGCAAAGCGGATGTCGGAGGCGACCGGAGCCGAGAGCCGCACGATCCACCGCCTGCTCGAATACAGCGGCGAGGAGGGGGATTTCGCGCGCAACGCGTCAAACCCGATCGAAGCCGATTGCGTCATCGTTGATGAAGCATCCATGATCGACCTTTTGCTGATGAAAGCGCTGCTTCGCGCCATCGAGCCCGGCACCCGGCTGATCATCGTCGGCGATGCCGATCAGCTGCCAAGCGTGGGGCCCGGCAATGTACTCGGGGATATCCTCGAAAGCGGCAGCGTCCCCGCCGCCCGGCTTACGGACATCTATCGCCAGAGCGAGCAGAGCCGCATCGTTGTCAACGCGCATCGCATCAATCATGGTGAAATGCCGCTTCTGAATGAAAAAGATACGGATTTCTTCTTTGAGCGGAAGGAATTCCCGCGTGACGCGGCAGCATCCATCGTGGCCCTTGTTTCCCGCCGTCTGCCGGCGTATATGAGGTGCGGCGATGATGTGCTTCGCACCATTCAGGTGCTCGCGCCCGCGAAGAAAGGCGATTGCGGCGTCATCGCGCTCAACGGTCTTCTGCAGAATGAGCTGAATCCCCCCGCTGCCTCGAAGCCGCAGCTGATCTGGGGCGACACGGTCTTCCGGCTCGGTGATAAAGTCATCCAGACCAGGAATGACTACAGCCTCGCGTGGCATCGTGAGACCGCCGCCGGATGGGTCGACGGTGAAGGCATTTTCAACGGCGACATGGGTTATATCATTGATGTCGATCCGGAAGAGCAGACGCTGACCGTCCGCTTTGACGATGACCGTGACGCGGAATACGAGCTGTCCGGGCTTGAGGATCTGGAACTCGCTTACTGCCTGTCCGTTCACAAGAGCCAGGGCAGCGAATTCCCCGCGGTCGTCATGCCGGTCGTCGGCGGACCCGCGATGCTGCTGACGCGCAATCTGTTCTACACAGCGCTGACGCGCGCCCGGAAGCTGGTCGTCCTTGTCGGCCGCGAAGAAGTGATCCGCGCCATGACGGCCAATGATCATGAGCAGAAACGCTATACGGCGCTGGCCGCCGCCCTGAAAGACGCGGCCGGTCTGGGAGGCATACCGGTATGAACAGTCTGATCAGGGACATTCTGTTTCCGGAGGATGCCGTATGCGCCGTATGCGGGGCCGTCACAAATGAGCGTCTGCTGTGCTCCGGATGCCGCGCCGCGCTGGACCGTGAAGCGCTCGCGTACGCCGGGCGCTGGGCACGTCCGGATCTGCCGGATGTCCGTTCGGCTTTCGCGCATCGCGGCATCGCGCGTGACCTTGTGCTGATGCTCAAGCATCAGTCAGTCGCCGCGGCAGCCGATCTGCTTGCCGGATATATGATGCCGCCCGCGCGCAGTCTGATGCTGCCGCCGTATACGGTCGTCACCTATGTTACGATGCCGGAAAGCCGCCTGCGCGAACGCGGCATCGATCACGGGCAGCTTCTGGCCAGGGCCGTCGCGCGCCGGCTCTCGCTCCCCTACGCGGCCCTTCTTAAGCGTGCGGACGCGGGGCACGCGACGCAGCAGGGGCTGGACCGCGCTTCACGCAAGCGGAATCTGCAGGGGTTGTTTGACGCGGTCTGTCCCTGCGACGGTACCGTTCTGCTCGTTGATGACGTCATCACCACCGGCGCCACGACCGCCGAATGCGCGAAAGTGCTTCTCGGGGCAGGCGTTTCCTCCGTAAAAGTGCTTACCGCGACATCCGCGCAATAGTCCCGCGTCAATTTGTCCCTTATTATACGGCACTTTCCCTGTTTTTCGATTGACATTCCCGTCTTCCGGGCGTTAAGATACCGTTTGTTTAAGGTCGATACGGAGGATTGCTTTTATGCTTGAAAAGATTGTTACCAAATTCGGCGGCAGCTCACTTGCCAACGCGCATCAGTTCAAAAAGGTCCGGAATATTCTGGAGCTGGAACCCGCAAGGCGTTATCTCGTTCCGAGCGCGCCCGGCAAGCGCTTTAAGGAAGATGAAAAAGTCACGGACCTTCTGTACAGCTGCTGGACGCTGAACCATAACGGTGAAGATTTCAACGCGCAGTTCGATAAAGTCGCCGTCCGTTATACCGATATTGCCCGCGACCTTTCCCTGAAGATCGATATCAACGCCCATCTTGAGGAAGTCAGGGCAGGCATCGCGGCAGGCAAGAGCCGTGACTGGTGCGCCAGCCGCGGTGAATATCTCAACGGTCTGCTGATGGCCGATTATCTCGGCTGGCGTTTTGTGGACAGCGCGCTGGGCATCCGGTTCGATGAAAACGGCAATCTGGATGAAGACAAGACCCAGGAGCTGCTTTCCGGTCTGCTGGCTGACGGTGTATCCTCCGTGATCCCCGGTTTCTTCGGCGCGCGTGCCGACGGCGAAGTGGTGACCTTCTCCCGCGGCGGCAGCGATATCACGGGCGCGCTGGTCGCGCGTGCCGTCAATGCCGATGTGTATGAAAACTGGACGGATGTTTCCGGCTTCCTGATGGCCGACCCGCGCATCGTTGACAACCCCGCCGAGATCGGCTCCATCACCTACAAAGAGCTGCGTGAACTCAGCTACATGGGCGCCTCCGTGTTCCATGAGGAAGCGATGTTCCCCGTTCACAAAGCCGGCATACCCACCAACATCCGCAATACCAACAAGCCGTATCATCCGGGCACTTTTATCTATCTGAACGCCCCTAACGAAGTATATGTTCCCACCATTACCGGCATCTTCGGTCACAAGGGATATACGGTCATCAGCGTGGAAAAGGTCATGATGAACAATGAGATCGGTTTCGGCCGCCGCGTTCTGCAGGTGCTTGAAAAACACGGTATCTCTTTTGAACATGTTCCCACCGGGATCGACAATATGTGCGTTGTCGTTTCCAGCGAAAGTCTCGCGCCCTGCAGGGAGCAGGTCATTGCCGAGATCAGCGAGCTGGTGGAAGGCTCGGGTTCCGTCAGTGTGCATGACGGCATGAGTATTATCGCAACGGTCGGCCGCGGCATGGTGCATTCCTGCGGTACGGCGGCACGTCTCTTCTCAGCCATGTCCAAAGCAAGGATCAACGTGCGCATGATCGATCAGGGCTCCGGCGAGCTCTCCATTCTGGTCGGTGTGGATGATAAGGATTACGAAGCCACGATCCGTGCCATCTATCACGAGTTTGTCGGCTGACGATCAGCATTCAAAAACGCGGGGCAGTTTTACTGCTCCGCTTTTTTGGTTGGTTCTTCACAGGAAGTTTTGCTATGGTAAGGGTTGTGCTGCGAAGGTTTCCAAAGGGCGATCGCAAAGCCCTTTGGTCGCGCCCGCAGGCGCGATATCTCTTTGCTGCAATGAAGAATAGATAGCTCAGGTTTCCGTGAAGAGCCTTTTTGTCATCAGTTTCCGCAGCAGCTTTGATGCTGCCGTCACAAAATCCCCGTCAGGAAGATCTCAAGCCCGATGGCGATCAGGATAACGCCGCCGAGGATGGATGCCTTTCCCGCCAGTTTTGTCCCGAACCGGCGGCCGATCAGCAGTCCGCCGATACAGATCGCGAAAGTGACGGCGCCGATGATCAGGCTTTCCGTCAGCGCGGCGGCAAACGGGTAAGACGCGATGGTAAAGCCCACGGAAAGCGCGTCGATCGATGTGGCGATGCCCTGCACCATCAGCGCGGCAAAACCGACGGCCGGTTTTTCCCCGTCGCCGTCTTTGTACCGGATCCCTTCCAGCAGCATTTTCCCGCCGATAAACAGCAGCAGGATCAGCGCGATCCACGGAATGAAGCGCTGAAACGCTTCAAACACCGTTGCGATCGTATGCACGCATACCCATCCCGCGAGAGGCATCACAAACTGAAAGCCGCAGAACACGCCCGCGATCAGGCACATCCTGCTCCGTTTCATCTTCGGTTCATTCAGACCGTTAGCCAGGGACACGGAAAAAGCGTCCATCGCCAGACCGATACCGAACAGAACGCAGTTCAAAAAAAACAGCAGATTCCATTCCATAAAAAACAGACCCCAATACATAAAAATCATAACCGCGGTCAATACACCGCGGTTATGGCAGTTCCGGCAGGATACGGATGATTACTCTTCGGCACTCATTTCATCCATCAGCGCCTTCAGTTCAGATCCGGCGTCGGTATAAACGATCTCGGATTCATTCATCCACTGGTTAAGCACGTTCTCGATCGCATCGGTCTCTTTCACGCTCTGCAGTTCCTCACGCACAGAGGCCGCGATCTCATCCGTCATTTCAACGGCTCCGGCCGGAACATCACGCAGGTAGTACAGGATATGCACGCCGTAGCTGCCTACAACGGGCTCACTCATGTCGCCGACCTTTTCAAGTGTCATCGCGCCATCCGTAAACGCCTGATCCCACATGATGCTGTCCTTGTGCACACTGTATCCCTCTGCCAGGTTGGTCTCATCTTCCATACCCGGATCCTCACCGTATTCGGCGATCAGATCAGCAAACGGGGTACCGGCTTCGAACTTGCTTTTGATCTCGTCAATTTTGTCCTTTACGCTGTCCAGCACAGCCTGCTTCGCGGCCGCGACCTGTTCCTCGGTCACAGGTTCCGCGGTCTCCGCCGGTTCCGCGTTCTCCGCGTCCGCGGTCTCCTCAGCCGCTTCGGGGGTCGAACCGGCGCTCTGCTGTTCTTCCCAGGCAGTCTGCTTATCCGTATAGTCGCTCAGCAGCGCGTCATCCACCTTCAGCAGAATATGCGTGATGCCGCGGTAGCCTTCCGGCGTATAGAGGGATTCCTGACCGTAAAACATCGTATAGAATTCATAGGTCGAAACGTTGCCCTCATACATTTCCTTGTCGGAAGCGACCTTCTCCTCAAACGAAGCCTTCACTTCGTCATCAGTCACCTCAACGCCTTCCGCCATGGCGGCCTGGATCTGTTCCATGATCGCGCTGTCAACAGCCTCGCTCACATACACGCTTTCGGTATATCCGTACTCACTCTCAAGCAGCGAAAGCACTTCCAGACGTGCCGTGCTCTTTTCCTCCTCGGTGGATGCCTCGGAGATACCGTACATTTCGGCTTCGAATTCGCTGATGATCGATTCCCATTCCTCTTTGGCGTTTTCCTCGATCGCCGCGCGGTCAGCTTCTACCGCGGCGGTGATGCCGGTCTCTTCCGCCTTCTGGTAAAGCAGCTTGTACTGCAGCGCCGTTGTCAGCGCCATAGCGCGGAGCTCCTTCATGATACTCTCATCCGAAGTATCCAGATCATAACCGTAACCGGAATAGTATGCTACGATATTATTGACATAATTGGTCAGATCGCTCGTATAGACCTCATCGCCGTTCACAGTCAGCAGCAGCGCGTCTTCAGCGGGTTCTTCATCCGCGGCCGGTTCTTCATCAGCGTTCTCTTCCGCTACCGCGGCTTCTTCCGTTACCGTGGTCTCATCCGTTACCGCGGTCTCTTCCTGTACAGCGGGCTGCTCCGTCGGAGCGGTCTCT
>JAUNQH010000006.1:0-19048 GCA_030536295.1 Clostridia bacterium
AAACTGGGATTTAACTATCCAAATTAGATTTTACAGTAGCAGCGTCCATCTTTTTCACTTACATATATTTCACATTTAGACACTTCCTCGTCACCTGGCAAAATGCTAATCGCATTTCTAATAATATATTTTCCTAACAAGTTAAATGTATCTCCTTCTGATATCTTACCATTTGACAATTTTCCTGTTATCCATCCTCTTCGCAATAAATCCAACAACCATTCTCGTTTATGCATAATCAATTCTATGGTTTTTTCACTTTTTATATCTGTAAAAGCCATCAACAAATACCATCCTTTCAGTTGCTCTCTTAAGATGGAACGTGATCTTGATAATCTCGTCCGTACTGTAGCCGCTGGAAGATGCAATATTGATGCGATTTCACTGTCAGTGAATCCCTGATAATAATGAAGCACAGTACAGTAGCGGTATTTTTCCGGCAGTGAACTGACAGTCTGGAAAACAGTGTCGTCAAAGTCACGGTCGGATTCAGGAGCAATATCTGCTGTATCAATAACATCGCATCCTGCCGGAAACACTTTGGAATGTTTATGCTTCATAGACTTACAAACATTTGCCGCAATCGTCATCAGCCAGGCCTTCTCCGTGTTACCTTCCTTTAGTCGGTCTATTGCTTTCCATGCCCGGATGAAAGTTTCCTGAGAAGCATCTTCTGCCAGTTGCCTGTCCTGCAGAAACAGGTAACAGGTTCGGAGCACCCGCTCACCGTATGCTGCCATCAAACGTTCAAGTAGTAATTCGCGTTTATCAGTCATGCATCCGGTCACCTTCATCAACTCCTTACATCTATAATACTTCGTATCAGTGCAAAAATGTTTCATTCGGAGAGCACTGCTTTATTTGAAAATATTGGTTTTTTCTTTTGCTGTGAGACGTTGTTATTATATCAGATAACCACTTGGGCTTATATCCTGTTTCAACGGCAATAACAGCAGCCGAACTGACCGCATCCCGGAATCATATGAGATTACTTCGTTCCAAGTCGGGACAAAGTAACACAGGAAAGCGGAAGACCGGGTAAATCCATCTCCCGACCTTCGGTCAATCCTCATATTCTGCGTACTCTTTATCATCCAGCCGCCGGCAAAACTTCCCCACTGTGATCTCGTCCTTGATCAGCCATTCGCATTCTCTTTGACAGGTGTCCATGTAAGTAATCCTGTTTGCCGGCAGCACGGTCTCGCCTGAAAATGTGTTCATGCTTTCCGGATATGCTTCACTGCAGCCATATATCGGAGCGTCCGTTTGACTGCAGGCCGAAAAGTCATGATCAGGCAAAAGGCTCAGCAGCTGGTAATTCGTCATCGTTATTCATTTTCTTTCAACATCATTTTCCGCTCGTGTGATAATAATGTTGATGACCCCATTTTCAGCAGTTGCCTGAATACATATCGGATAAGGCAGCGTGTTGATAAAGCTGAAGTCAGAATATTTTCCGACAGCAGCATCGAAGAATTGCGGCACATATGATACCCCGGTATACTTGTGAATACTCCATGCCTCTATTTTCAGCGGAAGAGTCAATACCGCATTGTACAGCGTTGTTGTAACCTGACAGATACCACCGCCGTATCCTTCTCTCTCCCTGCTGATGTTGGGAGCGAGGCGGTAACCGTTTCCCTTTGTATATGGACTGCAGTATTTGTTGAATGAAAAGGTTTCACCCACAGAAATAATGCATCCGTTTATTCTTCCGCACCCGGTAAGAATATTCGACTCTCTTCCTTCCGGATGTTTTTTCCCTTGTCTTCCGGAATAGAAAGTTGTGAATCCGCCGATAACATCTCCCGGCTCAGCATTCTCCCAGGCAACAAACGGATAGTACTCGACTGTATTGACATCCATGGTCTGCTCGCTTCGCCATACAGGCAGTCTGCAGGATCCGTCACTGCCATACGACGCGCAGACCTGTTTTCCGGCGGAAACGGTCGTTCCGTCAAATTTGCCCGCCTGTATCCATGTATCCCCGGTCATTACAATGTATCCTGTAGGAGCATATTGAATCTGAGGCGAAGGGTATAAGTGCGGATCCAATGAGATAAGCGAATAGATCCATGCTGTTTTGCAATACCCGGTTACACCATGGTACTCTGCAAGACACCAATCGTCAGCCAATTCGATGATCTGGATTTTTTCCCCCTCGGGCACATTAACAAGTTTACGCCCATCAGGGGTATCACGCAGATGAAACCGGCAAGATGCTTTAGCGGTATATTCTGTAATGTCATCACTTAAACAATAGCTTGATGGCAATAAGATAAAAATAACCGCAAGACAGAAAAGAATAATTCGTTTCATTTTGCAAAAGACTCCGGTCATCTTCACGAGAGCCAATGTTTACATCACGTTGATGTCCATCAGCAATCTGTGGTTTTTTCCGTTCCGGTACCCGCCTCAGTCATGAAAAGCAATATGAGCGCCGTCACAACTGCCGGCAGGACGCGGGAAACATTTTTGAATCGCTTATTCATCATAGTCCGCGATCCGGACATTCTTATCATTTACGCCGCTGACGCCGCTTACGATGATCCGGTCAAGCTCCGCCGCGCAGGTCTCCGCCGTCATCGTGCCGTTCCTTTTGAATTGGTTCGCGGCCTGCATATTCTCACCGTACCGGCTATAAGGAAACGGAACCCGTTTCAAGGCGGAGATGATGTATTGATCCGGATTTCTTCTCCGGAAGGGAGCACCTTCATCCGTTTGTGGATGAGGGTGCTCCAATGGGGCTTTACTTTTTCAGCTGCAGCACCAGCATGGTGTCATTTCCATTTGCGTCAGGGAATACCAGCCGGATCATCTCCGGCATCTGATCCACAGAGATCATCTGAGTATACGGGATCTGAGGCCAGGTATCCAGATTGGAGAAACCGCCGGAAAGGGTGATGCCGGTGGGGTAATCCTCTCCGTTCTCCTTCACGATCTTCACAAACAGCTTGTCGAAAGCCAGCTCCTGCGTCGCGCTGTCCAGCGCGGTCAGGTTGGCGGTGAAGTGCAGACCGCTGGGCAGCAGTTCCGCCTGAATGCTGTCGATACGGAAAGCATCCAGTACCTTTGTGCCTTCGGGAATGATGTACTGCGCCATAGCGATGGACTTCTCCGTATGGATCGGCAGATCCACATATTCCTTCGTGACGTTGGTATCATCCTCCGCGTCCTCCAGATTCACAAGTTTCGTCCGGAGGTACACTTTGGCGTTGATTTCCTCATCGCTGACCTGTCCGTTCAGGGGCTGCAGGGAGAAATAGGTCAGACTGCCGTCCTCATTGAACATGGGATCCTCGTACTGTTCACCGCCCCAGAGTTCAGACGGAATCTCCAATGCGGCGCGTACGCTGTACAGGGGCAGGTTCAGCTGCTTCGCGGCCTCCGCCCAGGTCATGGACGGATCCACACCGAGGCGCTGCGCGACAGCAGCGCTGTTCTCGCCATACGCGCCGATCGCGTCAGTAAAATCATCCGCCGCCAGGATCCCTTCCACACCTTCAGCCAGACGGGCTTCGACAGAGATCATCGCCAGCCGGGGATCACTGTAACGTTCCCGTACGGTAAAAACCACATCGCCTTCCTGCCAGGAAACAGGTTCACAGGATGCCATGATCTCCTGCGCGGTCTTCGGAAGTTCAGCACCGTAGTCATTTTTGAAGAAATCAGTCCATCCGAAAACACTGCCGGCTGCCACCGCTGCCGCCATAGTGGCCATAATAATACATGCCGCGATCAGTACAGTTCTGAAAGTTGCCTTTTTCACGGGTTCTTCCTCCTTCAAGGAGCGGGCGGTATTCATCATCAGATCACGGGTCTCTTCCGGCATTGGTCCGAAAGCATCCCGCAGATTCAGATCGTCCATATCACGCTTCATTCCGCTTCCAGCTCCTTTCTTAATTCTTTTTTCCCCCGGCGAAGTCGTCCCTGAAGCGTTGCCAGCGGGATCCGCAGCACGTCTGCCGCTTCCTCGTAGGTCATTCCCTCTGAATAACACAGGACAAGGGGCAATCGAAGTTTCTCCGGCAGAGTCTCCAATGCCATCGCCAGGTCATGGTCCGGGGCAGAAACAGGGACTGGATCGGGGATCTTTTCCAATGGAACGATTTTCCGATGTTTTCGTTGTGTGTCATAACACACGTTGATAAGGATGCGGGTGATCCACGTACGGAAAAACTTTTCTTCCCGAAGCTTTTCCCGCTTCTCCCAGGCCTTGAGGATCGCGTCTTGCAACGCGTCCTGCACATCGGCTTCGTTCCGCAGGATCGACCAAGCTACCCGGTACATCATGTCTGAGCAGGTTTCGATCTCTGCGATGAAGGATTCCCTGTCCACGGTGTTCTGCCTCCTGTTTTGTAACGTTACATCCATTAGACGGTTGAGAAGGGGAAATCGGTACTCCGGTTCAAAACCTTTTTCAATTTGAATATATATCATTTTGCACAATGCGTAAACAACAGAGTCATATTTACTATATCACTGGCTTTTTATAGAGCCTAAGTCAAGCCCGTCAAGGCGGGAATGGAAAGCGGCCCGTGTTCCAAGTATTTGTCTGTATTGATCGATCTGGGCATCCTGAAAAAAGAAACGCCGATCACTGAGAAACCGGGAAAGAAAACGATTTATCTGATTGAGGATAACTTCTCAGGAAGACAGAACCTTTCGATTTTTGATCTATGCTCACTTTTCGGAAAAGATATCATTTCCTTCCCCCTTCCCTCATGGTATAATCAGTACGTACAATTCACTCTGACCTGATATCGCACAACCGCAAGGAGGATGAGCCGCATGCCTATGATGGAGAAGCCCGCCGTCACCGCGCTGCCGGACGGAGGCAAGACCTGGGAACACGAATATGAGAAATTTTTCCTCAAGGTATACTATCCCGCCAATCAGATCGATGGGGAAAGCAACAACTACGGTTTCCGCGCTCCCCTGCTGCTGGTCTTTGAGGAAGAGCGGAAGTCCATGGCCGAGGCAGTGGTCTTTGCTGAGGAGACCGGTCTATCCGCCATCGCGGCAGCCAATGACGCCTCCGTGCTTTTCATTTACCCCACCTGTGAGGGCGGCTGGAAAAACGCGGACGAAAGCCTGTACGCCGCCGTCATTGCCGAGGTGAAGATGAACCCCTACTATGAGGACGGTCTCATTTCCCAGACAGATTTCTTCACCCGTCAGTTCAAGGGTTGGTTCGTCCGGGGCGCCATCTTCCGCGCGGATATCTATTCCTTCGGTGTTTCTGCCGACTACGTGGCCAAAAATCTGCTCCGCACCGTGCATGGCGAATACCTGTGGGGTCCCGGGGAGATCACTCCCGCCATGTGCTCCATGCAGGGTCTCAGCGTCATTCCTGCCCCGGAACGCACGGATATCGGCATTCTCAGCGTCGGCAACTCCTCGGAGATCAACGCGGCCTTTGCCCCCTGCAAGGATCTTCTGATCAAGGACAAGGCCGATTATCAGGCGGATTTCGTGTCCTTCGTCCGCAAATTCAAGATGTGGTGCGGCAACATGGAATACGAACCGGACTTCGATGCCATGGGTATGAAAGAGGACGCCGGCAGCGTTCTGGTCAAAACATCCCCTGACCACTTCGGCCGATACAAGGGAACGGAGCAGCACAAGGCCGGTTACTTCGCCTACTATAACAAGGACCTGTTCAACAACGGTCCCGTACCCCTTCTCCTGGGCTTCCACGGCGGCGGAGATTCCTCCATGTACCTGACATTTGTGGCCGGCTGGTACGAGATTGCCCACCGCTACAACTTCCTGTTCGTTTCTCTGGAGAACCATCAGGATATCACCGCCACCGAGGCAATGGAGGTCCTGGCGGAACTGAAAAAGCGCTATCCCATCGATGAACACCGGATCTACGGTACCGGCTTCTCCATGGGCAGCGGCAAGACCTGGGACATGTTCCAGCAGTATCCGGAAGTGTTCGCGGGTCTCGCGCCCCACAGTGCCCTTTTCCCCGTCCGCAATAATCCCTTCGCGCCTCCCACGCAGGTCCGCCTGAACGAGGATGTGCCCGTGCCGCTCTTCTATTCCGGCGGCGAATGCTCCCACCTGCCGGAGCTGCCCTTCCAGGCGGATTCCGCCCTGGAGCGGGTCGCCTACGCCGCGGAAGTCAATCGCTGCAAAGCCAGGTTTGACCTGAAGTATGAAGACCGGGACGCCTGGGCGGATCCCATTCTGGGCATCCCCGGTGATCGCGTGGAGCAGATCCCTGACGAGACCCGCGGCAGCGTGCTTACCGTCCGCTACTATGACAGCGAGGATGGCGTATGCCGCACCGCATTTGCCAGCGTCAGCGGGCAGATCCACGAGTGCCGTCATCACACCTGCGAGAATGCGTGGAAGTTCATTTCCCAATTCACCCGTTGATCTTGATCCCATTGAAGCAGAAAGGTCGGGCTCAGCCCCGATCTTTCTCTTTTTCGCTCATATCCCGGTTCATAGTCTTCTTTTTCCCTTTTCTGTCAATTCCGTTGACCTTTTTTCGCCGCCGCATTATACTGTCACCCGTGCGGAACAGTTTTCCGAAAGAAGGTCTTCTCATGACGCTCCGGTTAACGGACTTTTTGATCGTCTGTCCCCTGGTCTTCCTGTCCGGATTTGTGGATGCCATTGGCGGCGGCGGGGGGCTGATCTCCCTGCCCGCCTATCTGCTTTCAGGGCTTCCGCCCCATCTGGCCATCGGCACCAACAAATTTTCCTCCTCCTGCGGCACGCTGATCTCCACCGTCCGTTACTGCAAAAACAAATGTGTGGACTGGGGTCTGGCCATTCCCGGGATCATTGCCTCGGTCATCGGCGCGCAGATCGGTGCCCGTCTTTCCCTGGCAGCGGATGAATCCGTGCTGCGGGTGCTCCTGTTGGTCGTACTGCCCCTGGTGGCCCTCTACGTGCTTTTCCGCAGGGATCTGGAGCCCAAAGACCCCAACTCCATCCCCCGCCGCAGGCAATATATCATCGTTTCCCTGCTGACGCTGGTCATCGGCGTGTATGACGGCTTCTACGGTCCCGGCACCGGTACCTTTATCCTGCTGGTCTACACCGGCCTGTGCCGGATGCCGCTGATGAAGTCCGCCGGCAACATGAAGCTGGCCAACCTTGCCAGCAACATTTCCTCGCTGCTGGTCTTCCTGCCCGGCGGGCAGGTGCTGATCCCCCTTGGGGCGGCTGCCGCCGTGTTCAGCATTGCAGGTCATTGGGTCGGCGCCGGGCTGGCCATGAAAAACGGAAGCCGCTTTGTCCGAATCATCATCCTCTGCGTTCTGGTGCTGCTGTTCATCAAGGTCCTCACAGGGCAATAAACCCAAACAATCAAAGGGGCGGTCCAAAGGGTAACTTCGTGAAGAAGCTGTCCCGGGCCGTCTTTTTTTCCTGTCTCCCCGCCGGGGTCTCCTATCGGGACCGGACTATGAGTATTCCGTTAAAACATCGAACCGTTCTGCTCTTACTTCGCAGCCAGTTCAAAGATCCCGCCGTCAAACAGGATATCCTGCCCTGCAGCATCCTTACAAAAGGAAAGACGTTCCGTACCGGTCTGACGGAATCCGATGGAATGCAGCAGGTTGACGGACGGGATGTTTTTCAAAGCGGTTCCGGCGGTTATGATCGCATCGGGCTGAATTTGCCGGATAGCGGTGATCAGCGCCGTCAGGCTTTCCTTTGCATATCCCTTTCCCTGATGATCGGAATGAAAGCAATAGCCTGTCTCATACCCGGTATCACGCTGATTGAACGCGACATAGCCGATCATGCTTCCATTCAGACATACGGCAAAAAACATGTGCTCCATACTTTCTCCGGCGGACGCCCATTTTTCGATTCTTTTGCGTACCGCCTCGGGATCTGTGTCATTCGGTTTATCATAGCATGCATATACCGACTGTTTCTGGTCATCCCAGATCCGTTTTACGCTTTCCCAATCGGCAGTGTTGATCCTCCGGATCGTCAGCCGGTCTGTTATAATATCTGTCAAATTCATAGCTTCCTCCGCGATATCGCTTTTGCCTGCCGCATTTATTCCGCGCGGTTGAAGGCCGCGCCGTCCTGCAGTCTGACATAAATGAAGTTGTCGGAGCCCGCTTCGATCCAGATCAGCTGATCGCCATCAACACGGAAACGATTGATGATCGGGGAATCGGGTCCCATGCCCGTATCGTTCAGTACCATAACGCCGTTTTCTTCCGTCCATGTTCCGATACCGATGTAGCTGCTGAGGGCTCCCTCGCAGCTGGTAAAAGTGCCGTCATCATATAAGGTGATCCTGAATTCGCTGCCGAAGCCTTCCCCACTGTAGATGAACCCTCGTTTGTTTGCGGTCTCGCGCGCCGTTCCGGATGGCGCGGCGCTCCAGCCGATCACGTTCACCACCGCCGGCAGCGACAGGGTCGCGGTACCGTTGGTATACACCGTAATGTGCTCATCCGGTGCAGGCAGCGTTTCGTTCTCATCAAAGCGAGCGATCACTTCACCCAGACGTTCCGTGGCCAGCGTCACGGTGTGATCTTCAACGCTGATCCCGGTCACGGTGCCGTCATAAACGCCTGTTCCGGTGATATCAACGGCGCGGATCCGCAGATCGTTTTCTACGGTAATGAGCATATACATCATGTCAGCCGCATTCTCCGGTCCGCGGCTGTAAGTGAATCGAACAACGCTTTCTCCTTCTTTCAGCGCGTTCAGCCGGAAGTAATGCGTACCGCCCACGCCATCCAAAAGATCCGGATTGGGATCGGACACGTAACCGCTGTTCTCCTCATCGATCATAACGGAATCGCCGCCAACAACAAACGCAGTCCACGCATAGCCTGTGGTGATGTTGGCATCAAAGGACAGTGTGAGAGATCCGGTTGAAGGGGCGGTTGTTTCCGTCAGAAATATCATCGTTGGCTCATCGGCTCCTCCGATGATCATAGTATCGGTTTCTTCGGCAGCGGCGCAGGAAATGAGCAGCGTCAGCGCCGTCAGGATCAAAATCAGCTTCTTCATAGGTTTACCTCCTTGCGGTATGTTCATTTATAAGACGGATCCGGTGACGGAACAGTTCCGTTCCGCGCTACAGGTCTGTCTTATTTTTTGGGGGTAGTATACGTTATCATAGCAGGAACTTGTTTTACCGTTCCGGTTACGATTATAACTGACAGCAGGAGCAGATACAACTGCGGGCGTAAAAAGCAATACGCCGCGGAATGCTCTTTCGCCGTTCCGGATCCATACAGGCAGCACGCCGTCGGCATTTGAAAGCCATCATCCGTTATTGCAAAGGCGCATGCCGGCTTTTCCGGTCATGCTGTCATTCTGATATATCAGCTGAACAGTTGAGGATTTATGTGCTATCCTATATAATAGCAGTCAGCGGAACACGCCATTCGCACTGCCGGGGCGTTATCAAACCTTCCCTGTCGCTCCGCAAACGGATCCGCCTCGCGTGAAAGCCGCTTTTTATGTTTCCCGTTCATCGAACATCCCGGACGCTTGTCAGAACATGCATTTATCTGAAACTGTATTGTGAAAGGAACGATACTGAAGTGACCGACCGTGAGCTGGTAACGAAGATCGCCGATGATGCCGGCGGAAAAGAAAATATCCTGACCGCAACGAACTGCATGACCAGACTGCGTCTGACCGTCTCAGATCCGTCTTTGCTGCGCATAGATGATCTGAAAGCGCTGGACGGTGTCATGGCGGTCATCGCGGACCGTCCGGACCATCCGGAGATCGTGCTCGGTCCGGGCCGGTGCAAAAAATGCGCCGATCTTTTTCATGAAATGGACCTTGTCTCCTCCGCAGCGCCTTCTTCCGCAGCTGCCGGCAGCGGAAAACAGAACGGCAATTCCGTCAAAGCGCTCCTGAAGACATTCGGCGAAGTTTTCATTCCCTTGATTCCCGGCTCCATTGCCGCCGGGATCTGTGCCGGGCTGGCCACCCTGATCGCGCAGTGCGTACCCGGGTATGCTTCCCAGCCGGTGTGGGGCAGTCTTCATCAGCTGCTGACGCTCATCAACGGGGCGTTCATGACCTATATCACCGCATGGGCCGGTTACCGGACCGCCGAAAAGTTCGGCGCGACACCGATCCTGGGCGGCATGCTCGGAATGATGACCGGCATGGACGGGATCAACACACTGTCAAAACTGATCGGTCTCTGGGATGAAGCCGAGCCGCTCAACGCGATCCTCCGTTCCGGCCGCGGCGGCGTTCTCGCGGTCTTTCTCGGCGTCTGGTGTCTGGCGCAGGTGGAAAAGCAGGTCCGTAAAAGGATGCCGGACAGTCTCGATATCATCTTCACCCCGCTCCTGACACTGCTCTTCTGTTCCATTCCCCATATTCTGATCATCATGCCGGCCATGGGCTTTGTTTCGTCCGGGATCTGCAAAGGCGTCGAACTGGCCTGTATGAGTCCGAGTCCGTTCATTCGTCTGCTCGTGGGCTATATTGCAGCCGCGCTGTTCCTGCCCATGGTCGCCACCGGAATGCATCACGGTCTTGTAGCCCTGTATACCGTGCAGCTGGAGACGCAGGGCTTCGTCACGCTTTATCCGTCCCTTGCCATGGCCGGCGCGGGTCAGGTCGGCGCCGCGCTTGCCATATATTTTCTTGCAAAGCGTATGGGCAATGCCCGGCTTTGCAAGACCATCCGCGGTGCTTTGCCCGCGGGGGTCCTGGGCATCGGAGAACCGCTGATCTACGGAGTGACGCTGCCTCTGGGCAAGCCTTTTCTGACGGCAGGTCTCGGAGCCGGTTTCGGCGGCGCGTTCGTCATGGCCATGCAGGTCGCCGCAACCGTCTGGGGTCCGTCCGGAATGCTGGGATTCTTTGTCATGACCGCCGGACCGAATCCGGTCTTCATGACAATGCTTTATTACGGTCTCGGGCTGCTGATCAGTGCCGGCATGGGATTCCTGATCACCTCTCTGCTGATGCATGAAAAAGATCTCACCGCGGACGCGCCGGTTCCGGAGGCGTCAGCAATGCAGCCGGATCTCCGTACAGTCCGTCACGGGGACACGGTGCTCTCCACACATCAGGGCAATTCCTTTGAATTTACCGTAAGAGACCCCCTCGGGATCCATGCCCGGCCGGCCGGTCAGCTGGTCCGTCTGGCACAGCAATTTGATTCTGTGATCCGCTTTTCCGCGAACTCGAAAACCGCCTCAGCCGGAAGTGTAACAGAGCTCATGGCACTCGGTGCCGGAAAGGGGTCCATGCTGAAGGTGACCGCAGAAGGCCGGGACAGCGAGGATGCGCTGAACGCGATCCACGCTTATCTGATAGCGCATCTGTAAACCCCGCTGAATAATGATGTTATGTTGGAGGATCGATCCATGAAGATACTATCCGGGAAGACCGGCGCGCCGGGCATCGCGATCGGACCTGTAATGCTCCGGGAGGATCATGTCCGCGTGTTCAATACCGAAACCGCTGAACCCGCACAGGAGATAAAACGTTTTGACGCCGCGCTCGCGGTGCTGCCGGACCGGTTTTCGGATCTTCTCAGCTCCGCGGCGCCTGAAAACCGCGGGATCCTTGAAGCCCGTAAAATGATGCTGGAGGATCCTTCCCTGCTGGACGCGATCCGTGCGGGGATCCGCAGCGGAAAAACCGCCGAGGCAGCTTCTCTCTCCGTTACGGAAGAAAAAGCAGCCGCGCTCGAAAAAAACGAAAATGAATACCTCCGTTCCCGTTCGGCGGATCTGCGGGACATCGGCCGTTTCCTGGCGGATCACCTTTCCGGCAGACCGGACCGGTCCTGTCCGGACGTTCCTTCCGTGATCTTCGCGGACGAGATCACGCCGGAGGAGATCTCAGCCGCCGACCGGAATAACGTTCTTGCCTATGTCACCCGCAAAGGATCTCCGGCCTCACACGCGTCGATCGTTGCCGGCAATTGCGGCATACCGTACCTTTACGGTGTTGATCCTGATGTCGCCGTTCTGCGTTCCGCCGCCCTTGTCGCTGTGGATGCCGCCGAAGGCAAACTGATCCTTGATCCGGATGAAGGCACGCTTGCGGAACTGACGCGCAGGAAGGCAGAAGATACGCGGGTCCGGATCATCCGCGATGTCAGCGAAACAGGGATCCGCGTCTGCGCGAACATCGGGAGCCCTGAGGACGCGAAGCAGGCGCTGCGTTACGGAGCGGACGGCGTCGGTCTGTTCCGGACGGAGTTCCTTTTCATGAAAAAAGAGACTCCTCCGGATGAAGAAGAGCAGTTTGAAGCCTATCGGAGCGCGGCAGAATATATGCAGGGAAAAGAAGTCATCATCCGCACACTGGACCTCGGCGCGGATAAACAGGCTTCCTGCCTTACCCTTGCGCCCGAAGAGAACCCCGCGCTGGGGCACCGTGCCATCCGGGTCTGTCTGGACCGGCCGGAGCTGTTCCGTACGCAGCTTCGGGCGATCCTGCGTGCGGCGGTATACGGCAATATAAAGATCATGTTTCCCATGATCGCTTCCATCGGAGAGATCGATGACGCGATGGAGCAGGTCCGCCTTGCCGCCGCCGGACTTAACGCTGAAGGCATTCCCTGCCGCATTCCGCCCGTCGGCATCATGGTGGAGACTCCCGCAGCCGCCGTTCTTAGCGAAGAGCTGGCGCGGAAGGCCGATTTCTTCAGCATCGGCACCAATGATCTGGCGCAATACACGCTTGCCGCAGATCGCACCGGCAAAGACATGGAGCGGTATTACCGCCCTGGCGATGAGGCTGTTCTGCGTCTGATCAGGATGACGGCCGAAGGCGCAAAGAAGGCGGGGATCCCCGTCGGGATCTGCGGTGAGATCGGCGGAGATCCGGCGATCATTCCCCTGCTGGCGGAAATGGGGATCAGCGAGCTTTCCATGTCCCCCGCGCGGATCCCGAAGGCAAAGCAGATCCTTGCAGATCTCAGCGCGGTTTCCGCGGATGAACCTGCAGATGAATTCGAGGCTTTCGGCGCGCCGGCGGACGGCCGTCTGATCCCTATGGAACAGATCCCGGATCCGGCTTTTTCATCCGGCGTTCTCGGAAAATGTATCGGCATAGAACCGGAAAGCGGCAACATCTATGCGCCTGTCAGCGGCACAGTGACCATGGTCGCGGATACACTTCACGCGATCGGGATCCGTTCCGACGGCGGTCATGAGATTCTTATCCATATCGGCATCGATACGGTCGCCCTGAAGGGAAAAGGATTCACATGTTCCCTGAAAGCCGGCGCGCGTGTGGAAAAGAACGATCTGATCATGACCGCCGATCCCGATGTGATCCGCGCGGCCGGGCTGAATGCAACAGTGATCCTTGTTTTACTGAAATGATCGGATAGAGCAGCGGAACCGCGACACTTGAAGCGCGCTTCCGGTGAATTATCCCTTGTCGCTATATGTTGTGTTTTTTTTACATTCATGCCGGTACAGATCATCCTATTTAGTATGTTCGGATTGACTTTTTCCATGCATGCTTACTATAATATAACGATAAGTTTAATACCGGCATGCCGTTACCGCATTCCGCGTCAGCATATGAACATCACCGAAGCGGAGGAACTGACAATGAAGCTATCAAGATGCCTTCTCACATTCTTTCTCGCACTCATTCTGGCCGTCGGGCCGGTCCTGGCACCGCTGTCTGAAAACGCCGGCCGCGCTGTTGCCGGAAGCAGTCAGAACGGCTCACTTCTGCCGGACTACAGCAAATACATCAAGACCTTTGAAAAGGCGAGCAAGATCCTGAGAAAGATCGGTCCCTTCAAGGAATACGGTCCCCTCTTTGACAAGGCGATCAAATACGCCACCAAGACAAACAAGATCATGGGTGTCGTCAGCAGTATCGTCGAAATGTTTTTCGGCGGCGGCAACGGTTCCACCGATACGCCGGTCACACTGGTGACGATCTATGACGCGATCATCGATGTGCAGAATACACTGAACACGGTCAACAAAAAGCTGGACAGGATGGCTGAGAATATCCTGAAGCTGCAGATCAGCTCACAGGAGCGCGAGCGTTCCACCATCGCGCGTGACGAGTGCGCCAATCTGAACCTCTTTTCGCAGCTGAACTGCAAGCCGCTGGATACGTATATAGAGGTCTACGGCGACTGTCTTGCCGCCGCGTTCAAAGAATGGTATACCACCCCCGCCGGAAGAGACCGCAACGCGGATATCGTGCTGCTCCATGCCATGATCGCAGCCGATGACGGAACGAGCGAGCAGTCCCTGCTGATGTCCAACGAAGATGATCCCGCCTCCGTTACGGAAACAGACACCGGCATCAACGCGGATCCCGCGCTGACCTTTACGATCCCTTCCTCCGCCTTTGCGAACCTGCCATCCTATAAGCCCGGTACCGCCGCGGACAATTTCAGGGCCGCCGTCAGCGCCTATGTCAAAGGCGAGGGGCTGAGCAGCGATATGGCAGAGCTTTATGCTCAGGAGGCCTATGAAACGCTCCAATACCGGCTTGGCTGTGAGGTCGCGCAGGACAGAGCGATCTGGTCCATGAACTTCAGCGGGATCAAAACGGAGTTCATCAATTTTCTGAACGCCGCGGTTTCCGCCCATACCGGTCTTGACGCCCAGCTGCAGCTGATCTATAACACATACGGTTTCGAAGGCGAGGCAAAGGAGCTTATCAACTACGCGTCGGATAAGCTGATCGCCGCGACGTCCGCATACGGCATGTTTGTGATCGACCTGCTGGAAAAGAACAATCTGACCACGGAAAAAGAACTGACGAGCCTGATGGACCAGTGGTCGGAAACCGTTGACGTGCTGGAAACGATGCGTGAAAAAGCGCTCACCGGTTATGATGATTACTGTTATGTGACCGGTACCCGTCTCACTGCCGCCAACGCCCATGTTTACAGCAATAATATTCAGATCTTCTACCTGACCAAAGAGCACGATCTCAGTTCTCTGTACCAGATCGGTTTCGCGGGTGACTCCGCTTTCCGCGTCAGGATCACAGGGCCCGACAATCTGTTTGCCGACAACAAGCTGGAGTATATCTGCGGAGACAGCAGGAATATCGCGGATACGGTCTCCACAGCCATGCTGATCCATATTCAGCAGCAGCAGAGCGATACATACAGTTCCTTCGCGGATTATCTCACCGGCTGCAATGCGAACACAGGCAGTTATATCGATCCCGGCAAGCCGCTGCCCATCATCACGAATTTCACCGATACGGAAGAGATCTCCTCCCCTGCAGCAGGCAGCGAATTCAAGCTGACCGCCAGAACGATCCGCGGTTCGGATTATAAAGACGGTCAGTCCTACAACGTCTCTGACATCAGCAAGAGCAAGTGGAATCGTTTTTTCAGGAAAAGCAAAGCAATGGGCGAAACGGTGGATATCACGAGCGGCGCGTTCGATACCAATGCGGTGATCATAGCCGCCTTTGCCTATGCAACCGGTGAAGAAGATCTGATGGGACGCTGGTTTCCCAAGAACATCACCAACTTTGAAACCGCAGGAACGAAGATCGTCGGAACGCGTACTGACTACAAACCCATTTTCAGCAGCTATTATGAAGCAAGCTTTGACAACTCCTTCTATAAGGATTACAACGTTCTGTATCGTCAGCCGATCAAGATCAAGCCTTCCGATAACAATAACGCGGGCGGCAATGTGCATGATCCGCTGCAATCCTATCTTGCTTCCTCCAGAGGATGGATGCAGGATGCTCCCGGTGCCGAGTATGAGTTCGCGCATAACGCCGTCAACCAGAGCCGCGTACAGATCGTGAACGATATGGGCGCCAATGTCTCCGAGCGCATGAACGAATATGAAGCTCTGATCCGTGACGCCGCCACCCGTTACGGTGTCCGGATGCCGGACAGTAAAGGGCTGGCTTCACTCAAGCAGCAGATGGAAGCCTGCTGGCAGGATACCTGGAAGATGACCAACGAGAATACCGCGCTGTTGAATTATGTTCCGATCGAATTGACCGAACTGGAAATGAAGGACCTTGTGCGTCATGTCATCAACCGGACATATGCTGAAAATGACAAGGGTGAGATCGTCGAATATACGGATGAAAAGCTCGACCTTCATCTGATGGACAAGAAGGATATGAACCTGTATCTGCGTGTTTCTCCGCGCGTTGCCGTCGAAGTATATGACGGCGCTTACAGGGTGTTCTCCTGCTTTGACATCACACCGATGATCGTCGCCCATTCCTATGTAGTCAAAAACGGTCATGTGACGATGACGGAGGATATTGAACAGCAGATCCAGATGAACGAGATACTCACCGGTAATCTGGAGATCAGTATCCGCATTCCCGTTTCGAAAAACTCCGCCGGGAAGGTCAAGGTCCGTCATTTCGACAACTGGTATACATTCCTGCAGGATGAGCTTCTTGACGGCACCGTCCTGTCCGACAACGGCAGCCGCTATGTTGAGCTGAAAGGTTTGCTGTTTGGCCCGTTCAGCGTCCGGAACGATTATTCCCCTTCCAAGCCTGTCCCCATCCCGAAGACCGGCGACAGCACGAACCTCCCGCTGATCGTCCTCTCACTGCTGTGCAGTCTGGTCTGTCTGACGCTGATGCTCCGTAAAAAGCGCAGCATCACCCTGTAAGATCCGCGCCGGAGAAGAGGATGCTCCTGAGTACTTCAAACGATGCCGGGTCTTATCAGCACCGGGAAAACATCTTCAAAGAAACACAAAATGAAAAGAACGGAAGATTTCTTTACTCAAAACGAAAAACGATGAACAAATCAAACACAGTTCACTGAAAGAAGCACTGCGGATCCGAACCGGATCCGCAGTGCTTTCTTTGGTATCTTTTTCATTTTGTGCCGCACGCCGGCAGCATGATTTTTGTTACCGGACGGCATGCCTGCGTTTGCCCATCCACAATGCACCAGCCGCGGATATCAGCATCAGCGCTGCCCAGAGTACCGGATCGGAACGATCGCCTGTAGGCGGCATCTTGTTTTTCTCGTTGACAATATAAGCAACGGAATCCTCGCCGGCCTTGATCGTTCCGCGTTCTCCGGTGAACGTTGCCTTGTAACCGTCGGTCTTCGGTTCTGAAATGGTAAACACCGTTCCCGCCGGCAGGCCGGCAATGGTAATGCTTTGGCCGCCCTTCAGTTTGATCTTGTCTCCGCTTCTGATCTTTCCGGACTTGCTTCCGGTGTAGGAGAACGATCCTTCCGCCGAGAACTGGATCACATAGGTGAACACGTGCTCGGGATCAGCGTCATTGCCGGTCGTTTTCGTCTTGAGCGTCAGCGATCCGACACCGACCGTATTATCCGTGACTTTGGCATCTTCCAGATCGACCTTCGGCTTTTTACCGGTGGGGTCCTGTGCTGAATCGATCGCCGCGGCGTTTGTGATCCCGCCTTGCTGCAGGTCAGCGGCAGTGACCGTGTAGGTCGCGATGATGGTTGATGTTTTGCCCGGCGCGAGACTGGCAATTGTCCAGCTGTATCCGTCAGCCAGTTTGACTCTGGCGCCTTCGCGGCTCATCGTATCGGATACCGTGATATTCGATACGGTCTGATTCCCGATATTCTCTACCGTAACAGTATAGGTGATGATATCGCCCACATCCGCCGCGGTTTTACCGTTCGGCAGCTTGCTGGTCTTGGTCACCTTCAGTTTGGGCTCGGAAGCGATCGTATCGTCGCCTGTCTTACCGTCATCATCGTCCACATCGGGCGTATTGCCTTCAGGATCCTTTGCTTCTGAAACGGTCGCTGTATTGGTCACCTTGCCGATCGATACATCCGCTTCGGTCACTTCGTAAGTCGCGACAATGTCCCGTTTCTCGCCGATGGCAAGGCTGTCAATAGTCCAGCTGTAACCGGCCGCCAGCGTGACGGCGGCGCCGTCCCGGCTCAGCGTGTCGGCTACGGTGATGTCCGTGATCGTCTGGTTGCCCACGTTCTCCACCGTGATCGTATAGGTGATGATATCTCCCGCGGCTACCACGGTCTTGCCTGTCGGCAGTTTGCTGGTCTTGGTCACCTTCAGCTTGGGTTCCGCATCGACCGTATCGTTATCCGTCTTACCGCCGTCATCGTCAACAGCAGGTGTTTTCCCTTCAGGATCTTTGGCGGATTCGATCGTCGCGGCATTGGTGACGCTTCCGGCAGTAATGTCTTCCTCTGTCACTACATACGTGGCGAGGATCTTTTTACTTTCGCCGACTGCCAGCGTGCCGATCGTCCAGCTGTATCCGTCAGCCAGCGTGACCTTTGCGCCGTCTCTGCCCATTGTATCCGACACGGTGATATCCGTGATCGTCTGATTGCCGATGTTCTCAACAGTGATCGTGTAGGTAATGGTATCGCCGAGCGCTGCCTTTTTACCTTCCGGTACATCACTTGTTTTGTTCACCTTCAGCTTGGGTTCCGCGGCGACCGTATTGTCTTCGGTCTTGCCGTCATCATCGTCCACATCAGGCGTATTGCCTTCAGGATCCTTTGCTTCGGTCACCGTCGCGGCGTTGGTCACTTTACCTATCGTGACATCCGCCTCGGTCACTTCATAAGTCGCTACGATCTCTTTGCTCACGCCTACAGCAAGGCTGTCGATGGTCCAGCTGTAACCGTCAGCCAGCGTGACCTTTGCACCGTCTCTGCTCAGTGTGTCAGCTACGGTGATATCCGTGATCGTCTGGTTGCCAACGTTCTCCACCGTGATCGTATAGGTGATGATATCTCCCGCGGCTACCGTGGTCTTGCCGTCCGGCAGTTCGCTGGTCTTGGTCACCTTCAGCTTGGATTCCGCCTTATCTGTAGGATCATCGGTCTTGGCGTCAGTACCATCGACTTCGGGTGTTTTCCCTGTCGGATCCTCTGCCTCAGAAACGGTCGCCGCGTTGGTCACCTTGCCGGTCGTGACATCCGCCTCCGTCACTTCATAGGTCGCTTTGATCTCTTTGCTTTCGCCTACAGCAAGGATGTCGATCGTCCAGCTGTATCCGCTCGCCAGCGTAACGGCAGCACCATCGCGGCCCATTGTGTCGGACACGGTGATGTCCGTGATCGTCTGGTTGCCAACGTTCTCCACCGTGATCGTATAGGTGATGATAT
>JAUNQH010000006.1:19148-64276 GCA_030536295.1 Clostridia bacterium
GGTCACCTTCAGCTTGGATTCCGCCTTATCTGTAGGATCATCGGTCTTGGCGTCATCATCATAGATGTTGCCATCCGGCAGCGGGTCATTGTTCGGATCCTTCGCTTGTGAAACAGTTGCTTCGTTTTTCACATAGCCATTCGTGACATCCGCTTCGGTCACTTCGTAGGTCGCGATGATCTCCTTGCTCGCGCCGGGCGCCAGGCTGGTGATCGTCCAGCTGTATCCGGTAGCCAGCTTAACGGAGGCGCCATCACGTCCCATTGTGTCGGACACGATGATGTCCTTCACTGTCTGATTGCCGATATTCTCGACCGTGATCGTATAGGTGATGATATCCCCGGCAGCTGCTTCGGTCTTTCCGTCCGGCAGTTCACTGGTCTTGCTCAATTCGATCGCTGCTCTTGTAAAATACGCGTAATAGGTCGCAGCCTTGTATACTTTGTCAGTCGCGTCCTTTACCGGAACAAACTTCGCTTCCTCGCTCAGCAGTATGGTGCAGTCCTCATCCGCATACCAGCCACTGAACTTGTAGCCGTCCGATGTTTCCGCCGTGGCTGTTGAGCCTTCCGGTTCTCCTGTCGCGGGCGCGATATCCTTATCCTGATCATTGTCTACGCTGCCGCCTTCCAGGGCCACATATTTGATCGTTACAGGGTCATTCTCGGCAAAATGAGCCGTATAGACGGCCGCTACATTCCTGCCGTCCGTCTTTGATGGAACAAACTTCGGTTCGTTTCCGACCGATGTACCGGTTCCGTCTGTCCAGTTCACAAAATGATATCCGGGTTTTGCTGCAGCTGTTGATCCTTTTGCGGTCCCGGTGAAGACCGCGACTTCTTCAGACCCCGGATTCACGCTGCCCATTGATGAATCTTCGGTTTTATATTGGATCTCAACGATATCCTCTTCAAAGTACGCGGTGTATGTAGCTGCCACATTCTTGCCGTTTTTCTTGACCGGTTTGAAAACGGCATCTTCGCTGACCGTGGTGCCGCCTTCGTCTTTCCAGCACACAAAGTGATAGCCGGATTCCGCTTCGGCAGCCGAACCGTCTGCCGTTCCGTTGACCTCTCCCAGCGTTTCGCTGTCCCGTTCCACAGTTCCCTTGGATTCATCCTCCGACTGATAATTGATGGTGATCTGTTTATCATAATAGAAAGTAATGATATTTTTCGTTTTATCGAGTACAAGCGTAATGTCTTTAATTGCTTCATCAGGCGCGTACCCTTCCTTGGCCGGAGCAACCTCCTCATAAGACGTTCCGGCCTGTTTGCCCGTAACGGTCTTGGAATCGAAGACCTTGTCAGTGGTGCCCTGATAGTAATAATTCACGGTATAATCGGTTCTCTTATCATCACTATACGGTTCCTTGAGCAGGGTCAGCGTATAGATCGTATCCGCGCGGAAACCGTTGCCGTCGCTGCTCGATGTATGACCGTTATCGTCAAAAGTATGTATACCTTTGCTGATTATCGCCTGCAGCTGACTTCTGCCGGTCTTCGTATTTCCGTTATAAAGGTCCTTTAAATTCCAGTCAATGGCGGATCCGCTGTCCACAGTCCAGTCCTGATAGGCGAATTCCACATGATAGCCCGTATCCGGTTCGATGTAATCGGCCGGCTTTTCAGTCGCGCTCTTGTCGCCCAGAATGGCAAGCAGGACCTTTTCCATGGAAAGGCAATTGGTGTTGTTGATGATCGCGTCATGTGTTCTGGAGCAGTTGAAATAATACATTCCGGATTTATTTGATATGGTGTCCGGATATGTTGTGAATGTAATGGTGGTACCGTCTTCAGACACGTTCAGTGCTGAGATCTTCTCGCCGTTGACAGTATATTCCTTTTTCCATGTACCGTTTACAATACGGAACTGCACGGTACTGCTGACGCCCGCGCTCTTCTTTACCGTTATTTTAAATGTCTTATCGCTCTGTTTTTTACCATCCTTGGTATAGCTTACCGTGAGTGTGACTGTGGTATCTTTCGTTACCGGATTCGGAAAGATCTCGACGCCCCAATATGAATCGCTCTTTGTGCTGTCATTCGTTACATACACGAGACTTACACTATCTTCAGGTATGACTGCCGTATTACTGGAAGTGAATCCGGTAAGCACATACTTGTTGCTGGTCGAACTTGAATTTTTCTCGATCTGCAGGCACGCGCCGGCTTCATTATCATAAATTGACCCGCCGTTCGTAACGCCGCCTGCCGCCTTTGCCTCCGGCGGCAGCAAGCCGCAGATCAGTACGATCGCGGCAAACATCAGCAGGATCTTCCAAAGAATATGACTTGTGAAGCTTCTCATCGGCTTTTTCTCCTTCTCATTCTCAAGCTTGCAATATGCGTGAATAACAGTTTATTGATCTGCAATGTGTCCCGTAAATGACACTGCTCAAAGTTCCATATAAGGACCCTATATTAATGTTCATTGATAATATATTCCAACATCTTTTTTTGTCAACAACGGCCGGGCACCGTATTCACAATACTGATCGCGTTTCCTGCCCTTTGGCTGATCCCGCCCGCACATTTTGCGTCTTTTGTTAATTTCATATTTCATCAAAGCTGGTACAATTTTAACAATTGTTAATAATTGGAAAACGATAGTATAAACGGAAGACCGGTATATTTCAACAAAAACGGCATCCGGCAAAGCCGCATTCCGTGTAACTCATCCTGCGCGTTATGTAATCAGCGTTTCATTGTTATTAAATATTATTAAGGATTGTCAAATTTTTCCGCATGCATCAGGTAAAATCCGGCAGCCCGGAACTGCCGGATCCGGCCGGCGGAAGGTTCCGGTGCTTTTATGATCTCCGTGATCGTACACGGCATGATCCCAAAGTGTTCCCATGATCTTCCGGACGCTTCCGAACATTGAATTGCCATATCTGTTCCCGTTATGCCGGCAGTCAACAGCGGTCTGCTTATTATGTCAGTCGTCCCCGGCTCCAATTTCAATTCAGGTTACGGCCTGATTTTATCTTTGCATATCTGCACTCGCGTCTGATATAATATGCGTATAGAGATCAACTTTCATTACACCGGACAGCGCTGAACCGGGAATAACGGATCCGGGGTTTCGCGTATGAACAGGAACAAGGAAGCCTGCCATTTACAGGAATATCCCCTGCGGCTGATCGGGGCTGTGGTCAGCTGACCGCAGCAGTGCTCCCCGGCTCATATGCCGGGCGGTATCTCCTGAAAAACCGGTCTGAATATCCATATCCGGATACAGATGTACTGACGGTGATCAACAGCCCGTGTGTTTCGGTCCCGTGGAGCGAAAACGCAGAACTACACATCAGGAGGTGTTTTTATGCGCAGTTGTTCATTTCATTCCGCCGGCGCGACCCATTACAGGATCACGTCGAACCGCATCGGATTTCTTCTTTCCTTAATGGCTGTTCTGCTGCTTCTCCCGCTGCTGTCCTGCTCCGGGGAGGAAGCGAAGATCGCGGCTGTTGACGCCACGAACTGGATCATCGGTAAGGATCCGTCTGCCTATATTCCGGAAAAGATGATCGACGGAGACGAAACCACCGCTTTTCAGTTCTCGACAGCAGCCGTCCCGCTCGGTCAGGAGTACCTTTTTTTCACGCTGGACGCGCCGTCTGACATCGACACTTTATGGATCAAAAACGGCTTCTGGAAAAAGACGAACGGCAATGACCAGTATGTCCGGAACAGCCGTGTCAAAAGGATGACCGTTGACTTCCTGTACAGTGGAGCTGCCGACTATGCCGACGGGATCACGGTGACCGTTCCGGACGATAGATCCAGGAAGGATTGGACGACCATTGATCTTCAGCCGCACAGCGATGTGATCGTTGTCCGTTTTCTGATCGAAGAGATCTATAAAGGCAGCAAATACAAGACCGATGTATGTATCTCGGAAGTAAGGTTTACAAGCGGTGATTCCGCGCGTCCGGAAGAGCTTTACGGGCTCGCGACGGATAAGCTCGCGACGCGAAGCGGTCCCGGAACCCAGTATGCCGGAAAAGGTACGTACAGTGTAGCCGGGCAGTATATCCGGGTCCTGAGCCGCGCGTGGGACAGCCGCAACGGGATCTGGTGGGTCAAATGCGCCATTCCCTATAAAAAGGAAACACGTATACTCTGGACCGGATACAAGCGTTTTGACAGTGAGACGCTTCCGCTGGAATCCATCCCGATCGAAACCGTGACCTATACGGCAGATGTACCGGCCGCATCAGATTCACAGGATCCTCATCCGTAAAGGCAGAACCGCGGCAGCCGCCGCGGTTCTCTTATAAGCAAAGCAGATCTTGTTTTTCGAACATTTCCGTTATTCCCTGCCGTTTCCGGCCGTGTCACTGCAGTTTCGCGATAAAATCCAGTATCCTGTCCGCGGTCTCTTCTTCCGTCAGTTCACTGTTATCGATGAACAGTGGAAATTTGCTCCGGTTCCGGCGAAACCATCCGTTATACTCCACGTGCGGCCGGATAGCCTCTTCTGTCGTAAAGCCGCGTTCCGGAGGCCGGTCCTGCAGCCGCCGGCGTATCACGCCGTCATCCGGACACAGTACTACAAACACAGTGGAGGAGACCTCCGCCGGAACAGTGTGCCGGCCGATGTAATCCTGCGGATTGATACAGGACACAAAGATCAGATCACGCCCCCCCGGCCCGGCGTACAGCCTCCGCCAGACAGTCGTCACTGAACCGCTCCTCATGATCTGTTCCAGCATAATCCCACCAGTTGATACCGACCTCGTCCGTATCAATGCAGGCATACCGGGCCGGATCCAGATGCTGCGCAAGATGATCCCTGACAGTGGACTTTCCCGCTCCGCAGGTACCTGTAATGATCATCAGTTTCATAGGCATAGACCTCCCCTGATCTTATGAACGGATCGTTCCCGGGCCATTTCGGATACGATTCCGGTTTTTGCGCCCGCAGCCGTTCATTCCGTCCGTTCCCGCCGGACATTGCCCCGTGATTATATCATAAAACGATCTTCATTTCACTTGTCCGTCATTTGTTCTTCTCGCGTTCCTGACCATTGTTTTCTTGACATCGGCAGGGTAAAAAAAGTAAAATGTAAACAACATTTTGGAGAAAGAGGGTTATTCGTATGAAGAGATTGATCGCTTTGCTCCTGGCACTGACAATGGCACTCGGGATCGCCGGTGCTTTTGCCGAGGACACTATCAAGATCGGTATCATCGTTCCTTTTACCGGCACAATGTCCCTTTACGGCGAATGCATGTTCAAGGGCGCCACCATGGCCGTTGATGAGATCAACGCCAACGGCGGTCTGCTCGGCAAGCAGGTCGAACTGATCAAGTATGACAACCAGAACGATGAGACCGAATCCAGAAACGGTTTCAACTGGCTCATCAAGCAGGATGTTGAACTGATCATCGGGCCGCTGAGCTCCGGCACGACCAAGGCGATCGTCGATATGGCCAATGATGAGGAGATCGTTCTCCTTACCTGCACCGCCACAAATGACGCGCTGGATGAAGAAGACAACTATGTCTTCCGCTGCTGCTACAAGGATTCCTTCCAGGGCACGATCGGTGCCGCGTTCTGCTATCTGAACGGTTATAAGAAAGTCGGCGCCATCTACTGCGCGGCTGACACGTATTCCAAGGGGCTGTATGATTCCTTTGCCGCCGGCTGCGAAAAATACGGCATTGAGATCGTGGAAACGGCTTCCACCGCCAGCTTTGACTCCATGGATGTGACCAATCAGTTCACCGCGATGATCGAAAAGGGCGCTGAGCTGGTTTATACCCCGTATTATTACAACACCATCGGTCCGCTGGTCGTTCCGCAGGCGCGTTCCGCCGGATACACCGGTGTGATCCTCGGCGCTGACGGCTTTGACGGCGTGCCGGACTATGTCGTTCCCGGTGCCGATCTGGATATCTACAACAATGTTTACTGGAACAACCATTTCGATCCCAATGCCGACAGTGACATCGTCCGTTCCTTCGTTTCAAAATATCAGGCGCTGTACAACAACGAGACCCCCAACGCGCTGAGCGTGCTGCCCTATGACGCGGTATACATGTTCGCGACGGCGATCAACAACGCCGGTGCCGCCGATGCGGAATCCGTCCGCGAGGCGATGGCCGACACAAGCGCCGTTTATGAGCTTGTCACGGGCACATTCACCCTGAATGAAGACGGTTCCCCGAACAAGGGCGCTACCATGTTTGAGTTCTATCATGACACGGAAAACGATCGGGTCGATTTCCGCGCGATCTCTGTCATCGATGAACTGCCCGAAGTCAAGTGACCGCGATCCGTCATTCACCGGAGGGAAGCGCAAGGCGCTTCTCTCCTTATTCTGTTAATGAGGCTGTATAACCATGACGATTTTTCTTTCAACACTGATGGTCGGGCTGCGGCTCGGAAGCATCTATGCCCTGATCGCGATCGGATATACCATGGTTTACGGTATTATCCGCATGATCAATTTCGCGCACGGAGACTTTATCATGGTCGGCGGATACACGCTCGTATTCACTATGCCGGTCATGACCGAAAAGCTCGGGCTTCCCGCATGGACGGGCGTTGTGTTTGCCGTGATCGTATGCGCGATCGTCGGCGTGCTTGTCGAGCTGCTTGCCTATCGCCCTGTAAGAAAAAAGGGGACCGGCATGAGTGCCCTGATCACCGCCATCGCGATGAGCCTGATCCTTGAAAATCTGGCGCAGGCCATTCCCGCGATCGGGCCGAACCCCAAGATCCCGCAGGTGATCTTCCCTGCCGGTTCGCTGACTTTGGCCGGTGTTGCCATTGACATGACAACGATCTACACGATCCTTGTAGCCGGAGCCATGATGGTCCTGCTGACGCTGCTCGTCAAAAAAACGAGCTTCGGCAGAGCCATGCGTGCGGTTTCCGAAAACAAGAAGGCTGCTGTTCTGATGGGTGTGAATGTGGACAGGACCATCCTGCTCACATTTGCGATCGGCGCTTCCCTGGCCGCTGTCGCCGCCCTGATGTATATCGCCCAGTATCCTCTTGTGTTTACAACGATCGGGTCGTCACTCGGTCTGAAGGCCTTTGTCGCGGCAGTGCTCGGCGGTATCGGCAGCCTTCCCGGGGCGATGCTCGGCGGGCTGATCATCGGCATGGCTGAATCGTTCACTGTCAGCTACATTTCCTCCGCCATGGCTGATACATTCGTTTATCTGATCCTGATCATCGTGCTGCTGATCCGACCCGTCGGTATTCTCGGGAAGAATGTGAGGGAAAAAGTATGAGCAAAAAAGCAAAGGGATATCTCCTTAACACAGCGGTCATCGCTGCGGCGCTGCTGATCTTTTTCTTTTACAGGAACAGCATGATGGAAGCCAATAACAAAAACTTCAGGCTCAGTGTGATCCCTTCCATCTGGCAGTGCTGCTATCTGATCATCCTCGCGGCCAGCCTCAATCTGGTGCTCGGCTTCATGGGGCAGCTGAGCATCGCGCAATGCGGCTTCATGGCCATCGGTGCCTATACTGCCGCCCTTATGTCTCTGGCTTTCGAACGCGCCGGTTTCTATACGGACAAATCCGGTCTGAACTTCACAGTCGCGCTGATCCTGTCCTTTATCAACGCCGGTCTTCTGTCCGCGCTGGTCGGGCTTGTGGTCGGCATTCCCGCGCTGAGGCTCAAAGGGGACTATCTGGCGATCATCACCCTCGGTTTCGGCATGATCATCGTCAATCTGATCAACAACCTGCCTTTTGCCGGTCAGAACGGTCTTGAACAGGGTTCAGCCAGCTCCTCGCTTTATGAAAACGGACTCGGTTTTTCATCAAAGCAGCAGGTCGCCTGGGTCTTCCTGGCCATTCTGATCACGCTGGCCGCCGTTACGGCAATGTTCATGTTTATCCGTTCCAAATACGGCCGTGCCATACGCGCGATACGCGATGATGAGATCGCGGCTGAGGCATGCGGCATCAATGTCAGTCACTACAAAGTGCGCACCTTTGTCTACAGCGCGTTCTTTGCAGGCATCGCCGGCGCGCTGTTCGCCTGCTGCAACGGGTCGCTTTCCACCGGAACATTCACTTTCGCCAACAACTCCATTCTGAACTCGACGTTCATCGTCGTCATGGTCGTATTGGGCGGTATGGGCAGCCTGACAGGGTCGATCGTATCCGCTGTGCTGATGTTCCTGCTGAACCGCTTCATCAAGGAAGGCGCTTGGCTCTCATCGGCGCCGCAGTTTGTTCAGACGATCTTCGGCTATCCGATGCTGGTATACAGTATCATCCTCGTGATCGTGATCGTCTTCCGGCCGAAGGGCATCTTCGGACACAATGAGTTTTCCCTGATCAATCTGCCTGCGGATCTGAAAAGGATCTTCAGCAAGAAAAAGGGAAAGGAGGCGGGTGTATGAACGATCCCATCCTGACAGCGGAACATATCAGCATCAGTTTCGGCGGCCTGAAGCCGGTCAATGATTTCAGCATGAGCCTTCACGCGGGCGAGCTTGTCGGTCTGATCGGCCCCAACGGCGCGGGCAAAACAACGGTGTTCAATCTTCTCAGCGGTGTCTATCACCCGGACGAGGGTGAGATCCGTCTCGTCGGAAAACGCATTGACAACATGCCTCCGCATGAGGTCGTCGCGGAAGGCATCGCGCGTACATTCCAGAATATTCGCCTCTTTAAGGAAATGTCCGTTCTGGATAATGTAAAGGTGAGCATGGTGCCGCACGCGCAGTATTCGTTTATGGACGCGACGCTTCGCACCCCGCGTTTCCGCCGTATCGAAAAGGAGCAGGACATCCGCGCGCGTGAGCTGCTGTCGCTCTTCGGTCTTGAGAACGTCGCGGATGAGCTTGCGGAAAACCTTCCCTACGGCCAGCAGCGGAAGCTGGAGATCGCGCGCGCTCTCGGAACCAATATGAAAGTGCTTCTGCTTGACGAACCGGCTGCCGGTATGAACCCCACCGAAACAGCCGAACTGCGTGAAAGCATTGACATGATCCGGGAAAGATTCGGTATCGCGATCCTTTTGATCGAACATGATATGAGCTTTGTCATGAATATCTGCGAGCGGATCATGGTGCTGGATTTCGGTCAGAAGATCGCCGAAGGCACACCTGAAGTGATCGCGGCGGATCCGCGCGTCATTGCCGCGTATCTGGGCGAAGAGGAAACAAAGGAGGTTCCGCACAATGGCAATGCTTGAGATTGAGGACCTCCAGGTCTATTACGGCCGTATCCACGCGATCAAGGGTGTCTCCCTCGCTGTTGATGAAGGTGAGATCATCTCCCTCATCGGCGCGAACGGAGCCGGAAAAACGACCATCCTGCATACGATAACAGGGCTGACAAAAGCCAGATCCGGCAAGATCGTGTATGACGGACACGATCTGCTGTCCATTGCCCCGCATAAGATCGTGATGCTCGGTCTTGCGCATGTGCCTGAGAGACGTCAGTTATTCGAGCGGATGACCGTTGAAGAGAATCTGCTGATGGGCGCGTATTTCCGCACGGACAAGGCAGCCGTTCGTTATGACCTCGGACGTATATACAAGCTGTTTCCGCGGCTCAATGAAAGAAAAAGCCAGATCGCGGGCACATTGTCCGGCGGTGAGCAGCAAATGGTTGCCATGAGCCGCGCGATGATGAGCCAGCCGAAAATGATCGTCATGGATGAGCCGAGCATGGGACTCAGCCCCATTCTGGTCAAAGAAGTCTTCGGTATGATCAGGGAGATGCACGAGCTGGGCATTACCGTGCTGCTGGTCGAGCAGAACGCGAATATGGCGCTCGCCATCGCGGACCGCGGTTATGTGCTTGAAAACGGAAAGATCACAATGACCGGAACCGCTTCCGATCTCGCGTCCGACGACGGTGTACGGAAAGCGTATCTCGGCGACAGATAACGTTTTTCCATCCGACAGCGCATACGGGATCATATTCCCGCCGTTTGATGCTGTTTTCCGTTTCTTCCTTTACCGTTGTTCCTTAAGGCACGCTGCGCAGGCGTGCCTTTTTCTTATAAAGCACAGTCTTTTTCCGGATCCGCGAATATGCCGTATTGCGGAACAATGCCATGCATATTATAATATCTGTATCATATTGTTCATCGGGGTGAATAGCATGTTTCGGTTAAAGGAAAACGGAACTACGGTCCGCACCGAGATCGTCGCCGGGCTGACCACTTTCATGACCATGAGCTACATCGTGGTCCTGAATCCGAATATACTGACCAATTTCGGCATTGACGGCGGTCAGGGGCTCTGGAACGCGGTCTTTATGGCCACATGTCTCGCCGCGGCGATCGGCACGGCCGTCATGGCGCTGTATGCAAACAAGCCTTTTGTTATGGCTCCCGGAATGGGGCTGAACAGCTTTTTTGCCGTTGTTGTCGCAAATCTGGTGGCAATGACCGGTGCCACTTACCTTCAGTGCTATCAGGGCGCGCTGGTGATCATTCTGATCGAAGGTATTGTTTTTATTCTGCTTTCCGTACTGCGTGTCCGCGAAAAGATCGTTGAAGCGATCCCGCTGGGAATACGTTTAAGTATCGGTCCGGCCATCGGCATGATGCTGCTGAACATCGGTTTCGGTTCAAATGCCGGGATCTACGCGGCCGACGGCAGCGGTCCGTTCTATGTGCTTCGCGATTTCTTCGGCGCGCTTACGCCGTCCGCCATTGCCGGCAAGCTCGGTTCCGATTACGGCGCGCTCGTGCTCACGGTCGTTACAATGCTGTTCGGTCTCTTCCTGATCATCATGCTTAATCTGAAGCATGTGAAGGGCTCCGTTCTGTTCGGCATGATCGGGGCATCCGCCTTTTATTGGGCGGGTGAAGCGATCTTTTTCGGCATAGATCCCTTTGAATCACTTGCCGGCGCATCCTTTATACCGCCTTTCGCGGACCTTGCGCAGCTGACGCTGTTCAAGCTCGACTTCGGTATGCTTTTTAATACCGGCGTCTTCACTGCCATCACGCTGATCATCACCTTCTGCATGATCGATATGTTCGATACGATCGGCACCCTCATCGGCGCGGCCGGCAAAGCAAACATGCTGGATGAAAGCGGAAACATGCCACGCATGAAAGAGGCGCTGACGGCTGACGCGGTCGGTACCATCGCCGGCTCGCTCACGGGAACGCCCACGGTCACCACCTTTGTGGAGTCCGCCACCGGTGTCGAAGCCGGCGGACGTACGGGGCTCACGGCATTGACCGGTTCCGTGCTCTTCCTGCTGTGTATTTTCATCTCGCCTCTGGTCGCGCTCATCCCGCCGGCAGCTACCAGTGCCGCGCTGATCTATACGGGTATTATCATGCTCGGCTCACTGAAGAACCTGAAGTTTGATGATCCCTATCAGCTGATCCCCGCGGCTCTCATGCTGATCGCCATGCCGGTCAGCGGCTCCATCGGTCAGGCGATCGGTCTCGGTATGATCTCCTTCACGGTCATGAAGCTGTTCTCGGGGAAAGCAAAGGAAGTCTCAGTGCTTACCTATGTGATCTCAGCCATTTTCCTTGTTAAATTCTTCCTTGTGGTCTGATTCCGCAGATCCGTCGGGTAACCGTTCCGCGGTTACCTGTTTTTATGCCAAAAGAGCGTGCCGTTCAGACACGCTCTTTCATATGTTTTCTTTGTTTTTTCACGGAAAGTCAGCTATTGTAAAGGTTATGATGCGAAGGTTTCCAAAGGGCGATCGCAAAGCCCTTTGGTCGCGCCCGCAGGCGCGAAATCTCTTTACTGCAATGAAGAACAGATTCACGGGTTTCCGTGAAGAGCCTTTTCTTCAGTTCTTATGCTTTATCGGCGTTATCCGCAAACAGCGGGACCCGCTTCCACGCGTTCACATCCACAAGGCCCTGCGTGGTCATCTTGATATCCGGGATCACGGGCAGGCTGACAAAAGCCAGATTCATAAACGGTTCAATGCCGGGTGCGGAGCCGAGTCCGGCCGCCGCCTCACGGACCTTCCGGTTCTGCTCCGCCATTTCGGACGCGGTCCCGAGGCCCATCAGCCCGGCGATCGGCAGCGGCATGTCCGCCAGGACCCTGCCGTCACACACAACGGCAAGTCCGCCTCCGATCTCACGTATATGGTTCGCGGCGACCGTCATATCTTCATCCGTAACACCGGCCACGATCAGATTGTGAGAATCATGGGATACGGATGAAGCGATCGCGCCTTTCCGTATTCCCAGCCCCGTTATGTAGCCCAGACCGATATGACCGGAATCCACATGCCGCTCGATCACAGCCAGCTTGATAATGTCTTTTTCCGTGTCCACACCGTTGTTTTCCGTAAGATCCAGTTCGGTCCTGTATTCCTTTGTGATCAGCTGGTCGGGGATCACCCTGATCACACGGCACGGACCGCGACCCGGTTCGATATGGAACATGGCACTGTCAAGCTTTCTGAGCATGACCGAATTGCGTACAGTCTTCCAGATATCAGGTCTTATCTGCGGATCCGCGAAGGGCAGCGTCTGTCCGTCCGTCACGACCTTCACGCCGCGGCGATACACATCCTTCACCCTCATCGTTTCCAGATCATCCAGGATCAGCAGATCCGCCTGATATCCCGGAGCGATCGCGCCGAGATCATTCAGGCCGAATCTCTGCGCCGCCTGCAATGTCGCCATTCTTACGGCAGTCAGCACCGGCGCGCCTTTCTGAACAGCCTGCCGGATGATACTGTCGATATGCCCGTTGTGCAGCAGATCCGCCGGGTGTTTGTCATCGGTCACAAGCAGGCACCGGCGTGACAGCGGCTCTTCAAACAGTGGAAGCAGCGCTTCCAGATCACGGGCGGCGGTCCCCTGCCGGATCATGATCCATTGCCCTTTGTTCAGCCGTTCCAGAGCTTCCTCTATCGTTGAACATTCATGATCGTCAAAAATACCGGCAGCGATATAACGGTCGAGTTCCGCGCCGCTGATCATCGGAGCGTGTCCGTTGATCAGTTTGCCCGCCTTGTGTGCCGCGCCGATCTTTGCCATCACATCCGGTACGCCGGAGATAACGCCCGGAAAATTCATCATTTCACCCAGCCCGATGACATACGGATCATTGAAAAGCACCGCGATATCCTGCGCGTTCAGCACGCCGCCGGATTCATCGAATTCCGTAGCCGGAACACAGGAAGGAACGACATAGTATACCGTCATCGGCAGTTTCCTGCTTGTTTCGATCATATATCCGATCCCGTACAAGCCGGATACATTGGCAATTTCATGCGGATCCGCAATGACCGTCGTGGTTCCGTGCGGAAGGCATGCCCTTACGAATTCAGCAGGGTTAAGCATCGTGCTTTCAATATGGATATGCCCGTCGATCAGACCCGGACAGATCACTTTCCCGCTGACATCCACAACGCTGTCCGCGTCCTCACAGGAGTACGCGCCCACACCGATGATCCGTTCACCATCGATCAGCACATTCGTTTCCTGCACTGTATCGGTAAAAACATTGATGATCCGGCCGTTTCGGAACAGAGTGCGCATACTGGATATCCTCCCCTGTTTCATAGTCACGCGGGCACGATGAATGCAGTTCCATCATCCGTTCCATCGATGAAAAAGCGTACAGCAAACAAACATCGGTCTTACCCGATGATGATACGAATACCGTTGCCTGTCAGTATTCACTCAATGGTCAGAATATCCGAGAAGCCCGTAATATCGAAGATCTCCCGGATGTCCGCATTCGGATTGCTCAGCACCAGACTGCCGCGTCCGTTCATCGTCTTCTGCAGGCTGAGCAGCACGCGAAGTCCCGCTGAAGAAATATATTCAAGCTCCGTCAGGTCCAGCCTGACCTCTGAAACGGTGTCGACATCCGGATGCAGTGCAGCCTCAAGCTCCGGCGAAGTCATCGTGTCCAGTCTGCCCTTGATGGATACAGCCAGTTTGTTTCCTTCCAGTTTCTTTTCGATCGTCATAAACAGATCCTCCTCTGATCATTAATGAAATTTTTTTGTCACAGTCAGGATATTTTCCCCGTCTTTCCGCTCATACCCGACATCATCCATCGTCTTCCTGACGATAAAGATCCCAAGACCGCCGATCTGTCTCTCGGACGCTTTCAGTGTCACATCGGGGGCTTTCTTCTCAAGCGGGTCAAACGGTATGCCGCTGTCCGTGAAGCGGAGCGTCACGCTGTCTTCACCGCACACAACACCCAGCTTCATATTCCCATTCCGGTCCGGATACGCGTATCTGGCGATATTCACGAATAATTCTTCGACCACGATGGATATCGGCGTCATGATCTTGACCGGAGCATGATTTCTTTCAAGTTCTCCGTTAACAAAATCAATAACCTCCGGTAAGCGATCCGTTTGCGCTTCAAAAGTACGTTCCTGCATATCTGCCATATTATTATACTCCTTGTTATATCCAAGAATCAACATGGTAATATCGTCAAACTGCTCGCGCGTTCCTGCAAACTCATCTATACTCTGCAGCAGACCGGACAGTACCTCATCAGTCGGCGCCATTCCGTTCGCGTTGAGGTATTCATTCAGCCGCGCCGTACCGTATAGTTCGTCACGATCATTAACGGCCTCCGTCACGCCGTCCGTATACAGGAATACCCGCTCGCCCGGCTGCAATGTCAATTCATTCTGCTTATATACGATACCGTCCATGGCCGCCAGCACAAGCGCCGGCCTGGATTTCAGATACATAAAGCTGCCGTCATTCCTGCCGATCAGCGGCGGATTGTGACCCGCGTTCACATACTTCAGTGTGCCGTCAGCCAGATCCAGCACACCCATCCACGCCGTAACGAAGGTACTGGTCTCATTTCCTTCACACAGCAATTTATTCACTGCGGTAAACACATCACACGGTTCCATGCCCATCTGCGCGTGATTTTTGATCAGCATCTTGGCGGTTGCCATAAACAGCGCAGCCGGAACGCCCTTGCCGGACACGTCCGCGATCACAACAGCCAGGTGCTGCTCGTCCACCAGGAAGAAGTCATAAAAGTCGCCGCCGACTTCCCTCGCGGGGACCATTCTGGCATAAATATCAAATTCATCGCGTTCCGGGAATGCCGGGAACCTGCCCGGAAGCATATACCTCTGTATATTTGCGCCGGCCTCCAGTTCGCCCGCTATTCTCTCCTTTTCCTTCAGCGAGGCGGTCATTTCATTGATGCAGCTCGTCATCACACTCAGCTCGTCTTTTGTGTGCAGATCCAGCGGTTCTTCCGGAAAAACACCTGTGGATATATCCGTCAGATAATGGTTCGCCTTATCCAGCTTTGTGATCCAGCGTGAGATCAGCACATTCAGCGCGACCGATACCGCCAGAACAAGTAAAAGCACAACAACGGACAGGACCAGAACGGCGTTTCTGGAGATGTTGTTGATCTCATCAATGTCCCTGCCCACAACGATCACACCGATATCATCTCCGGACGTGTCCTGCAAGGTATGATAAAGGCAGAAGACCATCCTGCCGACAACATTCGCGGGTCCGAGGAACACCCCCGTCGCGTCGAGTTCATCAGCTACTTCTTTATCCATATATGTGCCGATGATCTTCTTGCCGTTGGGGCTGAGTGTGCTGCCGGATACGCGTTTGTAATGTCCCTGCTGCCATTCCTCCCCGCTCGGTTCATCATCCGGGCAGCGGACAAACGTGTATGAAAAAGTGCCTGTTTTTTGCTCCATTTCCAGAAACGGATCCAGATAGGCGTTTTCCTCCCTGCCGTCACCGATCAGCGTTTCACCGCAATACAGCGCGCCGTTATCCATATGCCAGGCGCTTTCGCCTATCAGGTCCTCAATGTAGTGGATATCGCCTTCCAGCCGCGATACCATGATCTTTTCGACCGTCTGCTCCACCGTCCGTGTCACCGTCGTTTCAACAGCGACAAGCAGAAGCACGGCAATGATCAGGATCACGGCCCGGATCCTGAAACGAATACTGTATATTCTCGGCACCTTGTTCTCTTTCACGCAGGAACACTCTCCCATCCTGAACTTTTTGCTGTACAGGCTGATATTTTCATTCACCGCGGTATCCTCAGCCGGTGATCCGGATCTGTGCCGGACGTTCCGTTTGCGCGGTTCCGCCGCCGCTGATCGGATTACGGACCGGTCATTCGCTTTCGTCTTCGGATATGCCCATCTTTTCGATAAGATCCCCAAGGCTTTTTTCATACTGCCGGCGCGAGATGGCGCCGCGCTCAAGGAACACATCGAGCAGCCGCTTCTGATCGCGAAAAAGCCGCTTCTTCTTTTCTTCCTTTGTCAGGCATGTCCATTCTTCCGATTCCATTCCGCAGCACCTTACATATGATCGATCGTCACATTTATTATATCAGAAAAATGCCGCGTATAACAGATGCATGTACGATTCATAAAAACTTCCGGTCGGAGCCATTCTGTGATAAAATAGTGATCAGGATATCTGTCCCGTTTTTTGTACGGAAACGGATCGTTTTTCCGCCCCGGCATGTCCGCGCGGCGGATCCGCGGTTCCGTCCGTACAGCGGGATCCATTCGTTCACATAAAAAGGAGGGTCTGTTGATGAATGAAGTCTATGAGTTTCTGAAAGCCGCAGGTACCTATTACCTTGCAACGCTTGAAGGCGATCAGCCCCGCGTCCGTCCCTTCGGCACCGTTGATCTGTTTGACGGCCGCCTGTATATCCAGACCGGGAAAAAGAAGGATGTGTCCAAGCAGCTTCACGCTTCTCCCAAAGCCGAGATCTGCGCTTTCATGAACGGAAAATGGCTTCGCGTTTCCGGTGAGCTGATCCCGGATGAACGGATCGAGGCAAAGCGGCATATGCTTGATCAGTATCCGAACCTGAAAGCAATGTACAGCGCTGAAGACGATAATACCGAGGTGCTTTACTTCAGAAACGCCACCGCGATATTCAGTTCCTTTGGCGGCGCGCCGGTCACCGTCACCTTCTGAGGATCCGTTCAGCACAGATCACGCCGTTCCTGCAGGGCGGCGTGATCTGTATTTGTCACCGCACGGTCCTTGAGTTTTCGGATGCCGTGCGGTATACTTATATCCTTATCAGATGCACCGGTCACAAAGTCCGGCCGGTCGGAGGTACATGATGAGCGTGAATCAGGATATTCTTTCCGCGGTATTCAGTGATGAGACCGCGTTCTACCGGTCTCCTTCCGAGCCTGAGACCGGGGACACGGTCATCCTCAGGATACGCGTTCTCCGCGATTCCGCGAAGCGTGTCATGCTCATGTCCGTTCCTTATGAGCTGGCGCCGCTCATGTCCGTATGCCGTTCGGATCATCGTTTCGACTGGTATGAAACAAGTTTTGTCTGCGGTGACAGGCAGGTCTCCTATTATTTCATGATCGAGTGCACTGACGGAACGTTCCTCATATATGACAAGCGCGGCGTCCGCATCGCCCCTGACAGCATGCCGGGAGCCGTTTCCCTGTCCGCTTTCCGTTTCGTGCCCGGTTTTCATGTTCCGGAATGGTCAAAGGGGGCTGTGCAGTATCAGATCTTCCCGGACCGTTTCCGCAACGGAGACCCGACAAACGATGTCGCTGACAATGAATACTACTATACGGCCGGGCATGTCCGTCATATAGCCGATTGGAACGCCGTACCCTCAGATACGGATTTCCGCTGTTTTTACGGCGGTGATCTGCAGGGTATCATTGATAAGCTGGATTATCTGCAGGATCTGGGGATCGAGGTCCTGTACCTTAATCCCGTTTTTGTGTCTCCTTCCAGCCATAAATATGACACACAGGACTATGCGCATATCGATCCGCATTTCGGCGTGATCACTGACGATATGCCGCATGCCATGCAGTCGTGGGAAAAGCACAACGGTTTCGCGCCGCGATATATCCGCCGCGTGACATCCCGTGATAACCTTGAACAGAGCGACGCGCTCTTTGCCAGGCTGTGCTCCGAACTGCACGCGCGCGGAATGCGCATCATCCTGGACGGGGTCTTCAATCACTGCGGTTCCTTCAACAAATGGATGGATCATGAAGGGATCTACCTCGGAAAAGAAGGGTTCCTGCCCGGAGCGTATCAGACGCCCCTGAGTCCCTACCGTTCCTTTTTCCGTTTTCACGAACCCGGGGACGATCCGGAACCTTCCTATGAAGGCTGGTGGGATTATGCCACGCTTCCGAAGCTGAATTATGAGGAATCACCCATTCTGATGGAGGAGATCCTGAAGATCGCGGAAAAATGGGCATCCCCGCCGTACTCGATCGACGGCTGGCGTCTTGATGTCGCGGCTGATCTCGGGCACAGTGATGCGTTCAATCATCAGTTCTGGCAAAAATTCCGCGCCCGCGTGAAAGCAGTCAATCCGGATCTGCTGATCATTGCCGAGCATTACGGCGATCCCTCGGCATGGCTTAACGGAAAAGAATGGGATACCGTAATGAATTACGATGCCTTTATGGAGCCTGTCACATGGTTCCTGACCGGAATGGAAAAGCACAGTGATTCATATCGCGATGATCTTTATCAGAACGGAACGGCGTTTTTTGACAGCATGCTTGAATGCATGTCGCACCTGACATATCCCTCGGCGCTCTGCGCGATGAATGAACTTTCCAATCATGATCATTCCCGCTTTCTGACGCGGACCAACCGCACCGTCGGGCGTTCCGCCGTTCTCGGGCCGGAAGCGGCCGGCCGGAACATCAATAAAGGCGTTTTCCGCGAAGCTGCTGCCATTCAGATGACATGGCCGGGCGCGCCCACGATCTATTATGCGGATGAAGCCGGCCAGGTCGGATGGACCGATCCCGATAACCGGCGCACCTATCCGTGGGGGCATGAAGACGCGGAACTGATCAGCCTGCATCATGATCTGATCCGGCTCAGAAAAAGCTGCCCTGTTCTGAAAACCGGTTCATTCAAACCGCTTCTGGCCGGTTACGGCAAGATCGCCTATGCCAGGTTTGATGACAACGCCCGTGCGATCATCGCCATCAACAACACGGAAGACCCGTCCGATTTCCTGATCCGCGCGGCGGACTGCGGTGCCGAAGACGGTGAAGCTTTTACGGCAAGGCTGACGACCTCCGTTTCCGGGCACAGCACCCGTGAAGCGCTCACCTGTACGGTTTCGGAAGGAAATATCGTCTTCCGGCTTCCGCCGTTTTCATCCGTTATTCTGGCAAATTAAAACGCGGCTTTGCGCCGCGTTTTTTGTTATTCCGAAGTCATTTCAGCTGAGCAGCATATCAGTCATGCGCGTCAGGTTCGCTTGAAAGCGGACCGATCCTGTAATTGAATACGATATTGCTGTTGGGATACTGGGCGTAGAAAATACGCTTGATGCGTTCCATAACAAGCGAACCCGTGTTGTAATTCACCGTGGGCAGCAGCAGCGCGAATATATTCGGCGCGAACCGTGTTACGGTATCACCTTTACGCAGATTCTTGCTCAGGATCTGCAGCAGGTTATTCATGATATTATCCTGCCTCAGCGTGTCCATCTCGGATTCATTATACGGGCTGACCATAATGATGCCCAGGAACATTGTCGCGCCGAGACGTTCAAGGTTCCGCATCTGCAGATTATAGATCTCCTTGAACACAGCGTATTCACAAACAAAGGCGCCGTGCCTCTCGCCGCTCTCCTGCAGTTCATTGCGGATCGAATCAAGGTTGAAATCAAGTGTCTTGCCGGCATTCACGATCTGCTTGTAGAATTCCTGCAGATCTTCGCTCGGCTGCACGCCGAGATAGCGGTAATTCAGCTGGACCACGTGCTTATACTGCACAAGAGCCTCTCCGGTGCGGTTGATCCGGATCAGCGCGGTCATCAGTTCCATATGCAGCCTGTCATCGAAGGAATCCACTTCCTGCGCTCTTCTGCACACGGTGACGATCTCGTTATGCCGGTCTTCATTCTTCAGCATATCAACATATGAGTAGACCGCGGTCATATATTTGTTGTGCAGTGTTGTTGCTTTCGTCAGCGCCCAGTCATTCTGGTCCGCGTGCTGAAGCAGATCACCGCGATACAGTTCAAGGACCTGTTCATACAGCCGGCGCTGTTCATCATCGGGAATATTGTTTTCGGCAAGGCGGTCAAACACCTTATCCAGCTCAAACATGTCAACGGTCATGTTCGGCATGCATTCCCAGTGATATGCTCCGCGGTCCGCTACGATACAGTTGCCGAGATCCGGCGCGATCTGATTCAGAAGTACACGAAGCCTGGAGATCAGCGTTTTCAGCGCGTTCTCCGGGTTCATGCTCTTATCTTCATCCCACAGCGTGGTCAACAGGCGGTGGTTCGGCACGGGTGCACCGTTATGAAGAAGCAGGAACTGGATCAGCGCGGCACCTTTTCTGGACTTGTTGCTCAGTTGGTCCATCTTCCGCTCATCAACATAGATCATAAAATGGTCCATCATCTGGATTCTGATATGATTCGGCATGCTTCTTCCTCCGTTACCTGCTGCATAAAAAACCATTACTTCCGGTCTAAGTCACTTTTCGGTTACATTATATCAGAAGGATCTGTTTTGTGCAAGCCGCAGCATGTAATTTAGACATAACAAAAGCCGGAACACAAAACTGTGTTCCGGCTTTCAAGCTGGAGCGGGTGATGGGAATCGAACCCACGTTACCAGCTTGGAAGGCTGGAGCTCTGCCATTGAGCTACACCCGCATGTGGAGCGGTAGACGGGATTCGGACCCGCGACATCCACCTTGGCAAGGTGGCACTCTACCACTGAGCTACTACCGCACGTTCCACTTAGGGATCCTGATGAATGCGGACGAAGAGACTCGAACTCTTACGCCTAAGGCACCGGAACCTAAATCCGGCGCGTCTGCCATTCCGCCACGCCCGCAGGGCAGATGGGAGTGACCCATTGGAGATTCGAACTCCAGACACCTTGATTAAAAGTCAAGTGCTCTGCCTACTGAGCTAATGGGTCATAAAATGCTGGGGTGGCAGGGCTCGAACCTACGAATGCGGGAGTCAAAGTCCCGTGCCTTACCACTTGGCTACACCCCAACGTAGGTACGTTGTCTGCTGAACGAAACGGAAAAGATGGGGTGAGTAGTGGGACTCGAACCCACGGTCTCCAGAGCCACAATCTGGCGCGTTAACCAACTACGCTATACCCACCATAAACTGGCGCGCCTGGAGGGGCTCGAACCCCCGGCCCACGGCTTAGAAGGCCGTTGCTCTATCCAACTGAGCTACAGGCGCAAGCCTCAGAACCGGTCACTCCAAAGGGCTTTGGCGCACGGCGGATCGAAGTTCTCTCCGCTGACAGGAATGAATTATATCATCTCAATTACGTGTTGTCAACCGTTATTTATGTCATTTTCTCACCTTCAGCTTGCAACCTCTGTCAGGTAAAGATATAATAGGTTCCGACCCGGAGGTGATCATCATGGTCGAGGAGATCAGGCTCGGCGATATCATAAAAACAAGAAAACCCCACCCCTGCGGATGCGATGAATGGAAAGTGATCCGCACCGGCGCCGATATAAAGATACGCTGCAGCAAGTGCAGCCGTATCGTTATGCTGGACCGCGAAACATATCTCAAGCGGAAGAAGGCGCTGCTTGTCCGCGGACCGGAACCGGACATGCCCTGACGCGCCGTTTGTATGCTTTGCTTGCAAAGTACGGCCGGATTATGGTAAAATGTAAAGACTTCCGTTGATCTGTTCCTTTATTTAATGCAAAGGTCGGTGATCTGCATGCGTAAATACGCGGTTATTATTTTGGTAATACTGACGATCGGGCTTCTGGCCTGTGCTTCAGCGGATACCTCCTACTCTTTTGAAGATATTTCCTCGACCGTGTCCCTGTCTGACAACTATATCGTTCTGACCCCGGATAACCTTTCCGCGCATACGGAATGGCTGGAAAAGAAAGGGCTGGAAGCGGAAGCGCTGCTTACCGACTGGGCAGAGCGCGGCGTGCTTCTGCAAGCCTGGACGCAGGATGGCGACGCGTGTGCCGAGATCAGCGCCCTGCAGGATGATGACGCGGCAAAGTATTTTGATGTCGATCAGCAGACCACGCAAATGCGTACGTCCTACCGTCTTGCCTATGCGAAAGGCGACGCTTTCAAGGCGCTCGGTTACAAGGTATCCGTTTGCGAATGGAAGAAAACAAAGGCCGGACGCTTCCTTCAGATCAAGTACAGCCGCAGCTTCGGCAGTGAGTCCTATAAAGGCTATATGCGCCGCACGATCCGCAACGGCTGGTCGATCGTCATTGATTACCGCGTCTACGGCCGCGCGACGGTTCGTAAGGATCAGACCAACGCGGATAACATCATGAACGCCTGGGTGTTCACGAAAACGGAGAAAATGCCTGAAGCAACGGTCGGCGATCTGATCTTCACTTCGGAGCCTCCCGCCGAAACGATCTCCGGCAAGTTCTCCGTTGAAGGCACAAGCTATCCCGGCACCGTGCTGACCGGTGTTGCCATGCGTATGTCCAGCAATGATATCGTTCGTATTGAAGAGACTGCCGATAAAAAAGGCCATTTCAAAATGGATGTGAATCTCCCCGCGCAGGGGATCTGGCTGCTCACAGTAACTGTGGAAAACAACGGTGCGGAGATCGCCTACAAAGTATTTGAAACAACGAACTATTCCTCCACGCTCCTGCCGGTCAACTGGACCAGCCCCGTACCCGAGCAGTTCACCGGTGATCAGACCACCATTTCCGGCAAGACCACAACGCATGTGACCGTGCAGTGCATCGTTGAAGGGCCGTCCGTCAACTATACAAAGCAGATCAAGACCAATAACAAAGGCACCTTCTCCTTTAAGATCCCGACCGCCAACGAAGGCGACTATAAAGTAACGATCGTTCTTTCAAAGAAGAAGTTTGACACCCGTCGTTTCACCTATACCGTAAACCGGACGCTGACCGTTGTTGACAAGATGAACCGCATCCGTGACGACGCGATCAAGCCCGCCTACAACACACTGAAGTCCAAGATCACGGGATATACCGGCAAATACATGGTCTATAAAGTCTATATCACGGATATCGAGACTTCCGGCGAGGAAACGATCGTGTTCGCGGCGATGAAGAGCAGCACAAAGAACGGCTATTCGCAGAAGGTCGTGATCATCTGTGATGAGGAACCGTCTTTTGAGATCGGTTCGCAGCATAAGTTCTACGGTCTTTGCACCGGTACCTACCAGATACAGTCCGAAAGCAGCAATGAGCTTCTTCCCTGCTTTGATCTGATGTTCTGGGAAGACTGACAGTTTGTAACGAAAAAGGACGCGCTCAGCGTCCTTTTTTGTATTTGCACACATCTGCCAGCGGACATTCGTCGCACAGCGGATGCTGCGCTTTGCAGATCCTTCTGCCGTGCCATATCAGCCAGTGATGCGCCCTGCCCCATTTTTCCTTCGGCACGACACGGGTGACCTGTTTCTCGGTCTCTTCCACGGTATCGGCTGTACACAGTCCAAGTCTGTTCGCGACGCGGAAAACATGCGTATCCACGGCAAAGGCAGGTATGCCGAAAGCGTTATACAGCACTACATTGGCGGTCTTCCTGCCGACGCCCGGCAGTTCCGTCAGTTCTTCCATCGTATCCGGCACCTGCCCGCCGTGCCGTTCGGCAATGATCCTGCAGGCCGCGATAATGTTCTTTGCCTTGTTCCGGAATCCGCAGCTTTTCACCAGCGGATACAGATCATCCTCCGACGCGTTCGCCATTGCCGCCGGATCCGGATACCGTGCGAAAACTTCCGGCGTCACCTTGTTCACCTGTTTATCCGTGCACTGTGCCGACAGGATCGTCGCCACGAGCAATTCATAAGGATCCGAGAATACAAGCTCGGCTTTGGCCTCCGGATAGGTTTGCTCCAGGATCTCCAGGATGGCGGCTTTTCTTTCTTTCTGCGTCATTTACATACCAGCTCTTTTCAATGCCTTAACAACAGGAGGGATCACAAATCCCAGAACAACAGCCGTACCGATCCCCGTAAACAGACGGATCACAAAATCCCCGAATACATAAGCTTTTGAATAATATCCGAAAATAACGCTGTCAAGCCAGGTGATGCCTGTGTTGGCCAGTGTTGTCACAACAGCCGCGGCAACCAGCAGCGCAAAGAATGCGGCAGGCTGTTCCCAGGGCTCTTTTACTTTACATCTGCGTCTGATCAGCATGCATCCGAACGCGACGATCAGCCCGCGTACAACAGGCGGCAGCAGCCACAGCGGCGTGGTGAGCGTAAGCCCCCAGCTCAACAGCTGATGAATAAATTCACCGAGCGCTGCCGCGACAGTGCTTTCCAGCGGGCCGTACAAGACCGCAAGGATCAGTATCGGCAAACTGGCCAAGGTAATGGTGATATTCCCGATACGGATCGTCAGGTACATCGTCAGCACAAAATAGAGCGCGGCAAAGACCGCGACCAGGCATAAACGTTTCGTTGTCATTTTTCCCATAACAAAAAGCCCCCTTCTTCATCCTGTTCAGCAGATGATTCGCAGAGGCTTCCTGCCGGAAAAAGCAGCGGGATGCGCATCTTCTACCGCACGGACCGGTCCGTTTCGTTTCATGACAACTCCCCGTTCATGAACACTTAACGCAGAAGACGCTACTCTGCCTTTACGAATCGTATAATATTCTCAGATCATTTCGCGATGATGTATCCCTTGCGGCACAGCAGTTCCGCGGTCAGGATCCCGCCGCCGGCCGCCCCGCGGATCGTGTTGTGGCTCAGGCACACAAAACGCCAGTCAAAGATGCGGTCTTCACGCAGGCGGCCGATGCTGATGCCGAAACCGTTCTGGAAATCACGGTCAAGGCGCGTCTGCGGACGGGACGGATCCTCAAAATACTGCAGGAAAGGCTTCGGCGCGTTGGGCAGTTCAAGCTCCTGCGCGACAGTTGTATAATTCGCCCACCGTTCCAGGATCTGCTCCTTTGTCACTTTCTTTTTGAAGCTTACGGAAACGGCTGCCATATGACCGTCGCTGCAGGCGACGCGGAGGCACTGCGCGCTGATCACGGGCAGTTCCGCGTTCACGATCACCTTGCCGTTGCCCTTGTCTTCCAGGTGCCCCCACAGCTTAAGGGGTTCCTGTTCGCTCTTCTCATCCTCACCGCCGATATACGGGATCACATTGTCAATGATCTCCGGGAAGGACTTGAACGTTTTGCCGGCGCCGCTGATCGCCTGATAGGTGCATACGCTGACCTTTTCGGGTTCAAAATCCAGCAGGGGCGTCAGCGCGGGCACATAGCTCTGGATCGAGCAGTTGGGTTTTACCGCGATAAAGCCGCGCTTGCAGCCAAGGCGTTTACGCTGAGCCTCGATCGCTTCCAGATGGAACGCGTTGATCTCCGGCACCACCATGGGCACATCTTCAAGACCGCGGCAGGCACTGTTGTTGCTGACCACGGGGATCTCATGCTTCGCGTAGTTTTCTTCCAGCGCGCGGGTCTCTTCCTTGGACATAACGACCGCGCAGAAAACGAAATCGACTTTCTCGCCGATCGCGTCAATGTCCGCGGCATCCATAACGACCATATCCGCGATGTTCTCCGGAATCGGCCAGTCAAAAGCCCATCTGTCGCCTACCGCTTCACGGTAAGTCTTGCCGGCGCTGCGGGCGGAAGCCGCGACACACGTCACCCTGAACCACGGATGATCCTTCAGAAGCGATATGAACCGCTGACCGACCATACCGGTTGCACCGATGATACCCACACGATACTGCATAGCAAACCCCTCCAGTCACCCTGCTTCATCGAGCCTCTGGGTTGCATTGAGTATAGCGGACAGCAACCTGCAAGTCAATCAAAGTACACTCAAAATGCAGCCATCAGCACACTCTGTCCGGGCATGACCAGTTTCTTTCCGTCACAGCTTGCGCGGCCGCCGAAACTGTAGATCTCCCTGTCCGGTATGATCGCGCAATCGCACTCGCATGTCCGTGATGACGGGTTGATCGCCACCAGAATACGCTCGTCCGCTTTTTCACGGACATAAACCAGCGGATATCCGTCATTGATCACTTCCGGAAGGCCGTCCGCCTGCAGCGCAGGATGCGCCATACGCAAAGCGATCAGGCGTCTGATCTCATTCCACAGCGAATCCGGGTCCGCCATCTGGGACGCGGCGTCCGGCCGGCTTTCCGGCTCATCCTGCCTGATATACAGTTTGCTTTCATCAGCCGTGCTGAATCCCGCGTTTCTGCTTTTATCCCACTGCATCGGCGAACGTGAGCCCGTCCGGCCGTATCCGCCTTCAACGGAAGCGATATTCTCAATATAACGCATTCCGATCTCGTCGCCGTAATAGATGAACGGAGCTCCAGGCATGGATAACAGGAAGGCAAAAGCGATCTTCAGCTCATCACCGTTCAGCCTGCGCGCCAGGCGGTCCGTATCATGGTTTCCGGATATAAGGCAGATCAGCCCCTTGTTTCCGGACAGTTCCGCAGCCTCCAGATACCGTTTCATAAAAGCGGCGGCGCTGCCTTTGCCCTCGGCGGAAAAATACGGATGCTCCGCCCGAAAAAGATCGGTATAGTTGCTGAGGCCTCCGTTCAGCGTAAAATCCATATGGAACCCGCCCGCGATGCTGTGCTCCGGCTGATCCCATTCCGCGATCATGGCTGCTTCCGGATACTCATCATCAAGCATTTCGCGGATCTCAGTCCACAGCGCCATCGTTCCCTTGTGATCCGGGTCATTCTTCACCGGGCAGGCGGCCATGTCCACACGATACCCGTCGATCCCCATATCCAGCCAGAAACGCATGATCTTCTTCAGTTCGGCCACGGTCTCACGCGGACCTTCCGCGTCCGTCGGCTGCTCCCATGGTCTGCGCACTTCATAAAAGCCGTAATTCAGCGCCGGCTGGTGGCTGAAAAAGCTGACGATCGCCGATCCGTCCCGCTCGGAATATCCGCGCAGCGCGTTCAGTCCGTCCGTATCATGCCAGATGCAGTCCGTCCAGATAAATCTGTCCGAATATTGGTTCCGTTCATGCTTTGAGGATGCGACAAACCACGGATGCGTCACCGCGGTATGACACGGCACAAGATCCAGAAGCAGGTGCATTCCGCGTTCATGGCACGCGGTGATCAGCTGCCGCATATCCTCATTGGTTCCGTATCTCGGCGCCACACGATAATAGTCCTCAACATCATATCCGGCATCTCCGAACGGCGAAACAAAGCACGGATTCAGCCAGAGCGCGCTGCAGCCGAGTTCCTTTATATAGTCCAGTTTTCCGATGATCCCCTGCAGGTCCCCGATGCCGTCCCCGTTCGTATCCATGAAGCTTTGGGGATAGATCTCATAGAACACCGCTGTCTTCAGCCATTCAGGATAATTGCTCATTGTTTTGCCTCCGTTTTCAGGTCTCAGCCGCCTCGCTTCAGGCATTGCAGCCGAGTATGTCATTCAGTTCCCGCAGATCCCGGATCCTGTAGGTGATACGCAGCCCGGGATCCTCGCCTTCATGATCCGCGGCATACCAGCATGTATCAATGCCGGCATTCAGGCCTCCCCGGATATCGCTTGTCAGTGAATCACCGATGATCAGCATCTGCGACCTGTCCGCATCTCCGAGCCGCGCGAATACATGATCAAAGAATGCAATGTTGGGTTTTTCCGCGCCGATGTCTTCCGATATAAAAATATGATCAAATACTTTGTCCAGTCCGGACGCCGCCAGTTTCTTGCTCTGTGCGGTCTTGGTGCCGTTTGTGACCGCGCACAGGGTATATTTTCCCTTCAGCGTGTTCAGCAGTTCATACGCGTGGTCACGGAAAACGATGGTGTCACCCAGTGCGATCTGATAATCGCTGTTGAAATCCTCCGCCTTTTCAGCAGGCAGACCCATTTCCCGGAAGAATTCGCGAAAGCGGCCGACCAGGATCTGCGGTTTTGTCATTTCATTGCGTTCCAGCGCTTCCCAATACTTAACGTTGATCCGGCTGTACAGGGCGACATTCTCATCAGTGCACTCGCCGAAACCGTACCGGACAAAAAGTGTTTTGATGGCAGCCTTCTCGGCAGCCAGAAAATCCAGAACGGTTCCGTCAATATCAAAAAGCAGAATGCGGTAGTCCGCCATCATCATTCCTCCACGGATCATTTATAAATATTCAACGTTCATTTTTCGCGTATAATGACCGCAATCGAACAACAGGAGCGGCACCGTAGTACCGCTCCCGTATGAATGAATTATTATCAGATATGTTCCGTTTCTTTTTTCGGGAAGATCTTTGCAAGGAACCCAAAATCACGAAGGCTGATATTCTTCTTGCTCATCACATCCATCAGCACCGCAAGCAGCAGCACAAGTCCCTTAACGACCTGCTGCAGGTTCTGACTCATGCCCATCAGGGACATACCATTGTTCAGTACGCCCATGATCAATGCACCGATCAGAGCGCCGATGATGGTGCCTGTTCCGCCGTAAGCGGAAGCGCCGCCGATAAAGCAGCTCGCGATAGCGTCCATTTCAAAACTCTTTCCGGCCTCAGGGCTGGCAGCATTCAAACGGGCCGCAAATACAAGTCCGGCAATCGCGGCGATGAAGCTCATGTTCGTATAGGCGAAAAACATCATCTGCTTGGTCTTGACACCCGACAGTTCAGCCGCTTTCATATTGCCGCCGATGGCATACAAATGACGACCGCGCACTGTCTTTTGTGTGAAGAAGTTATAGACCACCAGAAGAACGCCCAGCAGGATCAGCACGGTCGGGATACCTCTGTTACGGCTCAGCAGATAGAAGATGCCGATGATCACCACGGATGTTACGATCATCTTTGCAGCCATGGATCCCAGACTTTCAAGTTCATATCCCTTTGCCTTACGGTTGCTGCGTGTAATGATCTGCAGCACACAGAATCCGATCGCCAGCAGAATACCGACAAAGAAACAGATCAGATTGATCTTCATGCCGAGGACTTCAACCGGGATATCGGGAATGAACCCTGTAGAGAGTCTTTCAAACTCATCCGGGAACGGATTGAGTGTCAGACCATTCAGAATAAGAAGCGTAGCTCCGCGGAACACAAGCATACCGCTCAGTGTGGTAATAAACGGCGGAATGCCGACGTACGCGATCCAAAAGCCCTGCCACATACCGATCAGAATACCGATCAGCAGGCACAGGAAGATGGCCAGATATACATTCATATGCCATACGATTATGAATGTACCTGCACACGCGCCGATCAACGCGACAGTGGAGCCGACCGAAAGGTCAATATTGCCGCCGGTCAGAATGCACAGCAGCATACCGATTGCAAGGATCACAACATAGGCATTCTGATTGATCAGGTTTCCGATGTTCATGGGTTTGAGCATTTTTCCGCCTGTGGTGAGGGTGAAGAGCGCTATAATCAGCACCAGCACCACTAGCATGCTCATTTCCTTCATGTTGCCGCCCTTAGCCTTCTTCTTCATGTGCCAATCTCCCCTTTATTGCTGTCACGCATGATGTATCCCATGATATCTTCCTGCGTCACACCGTCATTTTTCAGTTCCGCAATGATACGGCCCTCATTCATAACATAGATCCTGTCGGCCATGCCGAGAATCTCCGGCAATTCGGATGAAACCATCAGTACCGATTTGCCTTCTTCGACCAAATTGTTAATGATCTCGTAGATCTCATATTTTGCGCCGACATCAACGCCGCGCGTCGGTTCATCCATCATCAGGATATCCGGTTTCGTAAAGATCCACTTGGCAACCAGAACTTTCTGCTGATTTCCGCCGGAAAGATTTCCGACTCCCCATTCAACGGATGGTGACTTGATGCCCAATTCCTTCCGAAGCTCAGCCGCCTTTATTGTTTCAAGATCCGGATCTATGACTCCGCGTTCGGAAATAAATGCAGGTCTTGCCAGTGTGATATTCTTCTTGATGGTCTCGGAAATGATCAGTCCGTTGCCTTTACGATCTTCCGTAACATAGGCCAGTCCTGCATCGATCGCCTGCGGAATATCGTGAAGTACGGCTTTCTGTCCGTTAATGTACAAGTTTCCGCTGATGCCGGTACCGTAGGCCTTTCCGAAGATAGACATACACAGTTCGGTACGTCCCGCGCCGATCAATCCCGCAATACCGACGACCTCGCCCTTACGCACATTGAAGGATACATGATCCACAAGCTTGCGATCCGGATAAAGCGGATGATACACATTCCAGTCTTCAACCCGCAGTGCTACTTCACCGATATTATGCTCGCGAAGGGGATATCTGTTGCTCATCTCGCGGCCGACCATTCCGCGGATGATGCGTTCCTCGGATGTGTCTTCGTTCTTGTCAAGCGTCTCGATCGTTTTGCCGTCCCGGATGATCGTGATCTTGTCAGAGCAATAGCTGATCTCGTTCAGTTTATGGGAAATCAGAATGCTGGATATTCCTTTTTCCTTGAATCCTATCAGCAGATCAAGAAGATTCTTGGCATCGCTTTCGTTCAGGGATGAAGTCGGTTCATCCAGGATCAGCAGTTTTACGTTCTTCGCAAGTGCTTTGGCGATTTCAACCAGCTGCTGTTTACCGACACCGATATCCTTGATCAATGTCTGCGGGCTTTCCTCGAGCCCGACGATCCTCATATATTCAGCCGCTTTCTGATTTGTGGCATCCCAGTTGATCACGCCGTGACTGGCTTGTTCATTTCCCAGAAACATGTTTTCGGCGATGCTCAGATACGGCACAAGCGCCAGTTCCTGATGAATAATAACAATGCCCTTGTGCTCGGAATCCTTAATATTCCGAAAGCGGCAAAGATTGCCGTTGTAGTAAAAATCTCCGTCGTAGGAACCGTACGGATAGATACCGCTCAGGACCTTCATCAGCGTGGACTTGCCGGCTCCATTTTCACCGACCAATGCATGGATCTCACTTTCCTCCACCTGCATCGAAACATCATCCAACGCTTTTACGCCGGGGAACTCCTTGGTGATATGGCACATATCCAGAATGATGTTTGCCAAAGACTTCTCCTCCCTGCCTGCTGCCGTTACACGCAGTACAGCGTGACGGATCACTTTTTCCCTTTTCGGCAGCTGATCTTTTGCACCCATTATGATTAAGAGCAGAAAAAAAGGGGAGCAGACGAGATATCTGCCCCCCTGCTGTTTACATGGAGTTTACAATCTTAACCCGGATTACAGGCCCAGCTCCTCAGCGGTGTAGTAGCCGGAGTCAAGCAGCAGTTCCTGATAGTTATCCAGATCAGCAAACACGGGCGTGCAGTTGAAGGACGGAACTTCGAACACACCATTGTCATAGGTGGCATTGATTTCGGGAGCATTGCCTGCCAGCAGGTCCTTAACCATGGCGACAGTCTGAGCAGCCAGAGTACGGGTATCCTTGAAGATGGACATGGCCTGCAGGCCGGCGAGCATGTTGATCACGCTGGCTTTGTCGCAGTCCTGACCGGTGATGACCGGGATGTTTTCGGCGGTGTAGCCGAACTGCTGCAGGGAAGCGGAAACACCCTGAGCGGTGGAGTCATTGGAGCACAGCGCGATATCCAGCTTCTGGCCGCCGGTCAGAGCGTCCGGATAGTAGCCGGTCAGAATGGCATCCATACGGGACTGGGCCTTAGCGGAATCCCAGTTGGGGGTAGCGATCTGGTCAAAGTTCACCTGACCGGAAACGCAAACCAGCTTGCCGGCATCCAGATAGGGCTTCAGCACATCGTAAGCGCCGCCGAAGAACAGACCCGCGTTGTTGTCGCCGGGGTCGCCGCCGGTGAACTCGATGGTGTAGACAGCATCAGTGTTGGCGAGGTCAAACTTCTGCTCAACATACTGACCCTGGATCTTACCAACGCCGTAGTTGTCGAAAGTGGTGTAATAGTCAACATTCTTGGTACCGGTCAGCAGACGGTCATACGCGATGATGATGCAGCCGGCATCCTTGGCCTGACCCAGAACGGTGTCCAGAGCGCCGCCGTCGATAGAGGCAACGACCAGAACTTTGCAATCGTTCAGGATCATGTTTTCGATCTGGGAAACCTGCATGGCAACATCATTGTTGGCATACTGGAGGTCAACTTCGAAGCCGGCAGCTTCGAGCTGTTCCTTCATGTTGGCACCATCCTGGTTCCAACGCTGGAGGCTCTGAGTGGGCATTGCGACGCCAACTTTGTCAGCGAACGCGGAGGCGCAGGTGATGCACAGCGCCAGGGCAAGAACCAGAGCAAGGATCTTCTTCATAGGTATGTACGCTCCTTTTTTTATTTTTATAGGGAAAACCCCTATAAATTCGGAAAATAACGACCCGTATTCAACATATCACCAAGCATTGCTATTATATCCCTTGAAGAACACGTTTGTCAATTCTACTCAGTTCGGATATTTTCATTTTTAGGTAATATTCGTACTGTTTGTACGTACAAAGTTGCATTTTAACCAAAATGCCTTTTATGATCCGGACTTCAGAGCTTTCCATACCTCGCGCTGAACCGGCAGCCTTTCCCAGCGCTTGTACTTCCTGTCATATTCACGGAAAAGTGCTTGCGCCGCTTCCTTCGACAGGAATGGAATGAGCTTCAGGCTGTACCGCTCCGCCGCGCACAGCATCAGACCCGCTGAAACAGGATAGCGTGCGGGATCATGTGAAAACAGGAAACGGATGGCTGCTTCCGCCTCTTCCGATGATGGATCTGCCGAAACAGCTTCATCAATAACCTTGCCGATTCCCGCGTCAAACTGTCCGTGACATGGGTCGTCCTTGATCGAATGCCCGAAACCGAGGACCCCGTCTGTCGGTTTGTACTTCGTCTCACATTCCTTCAGGGCCTGCAGATAACCGTCATATATTTCCCGCAGAAGATCAACCGTGCTGTTCATTGATGCGGCACTCCCTGTTCTTATCGTTTTTACGTTTTGCCTCACCGCGGAAATAATACGATCTCCGCAGCTTCCGTATGATCATGTACGCCCGCGTTCCGTTACCAGTTCCGGAAATGCAGAGCGGACGGATCGATGTGCTTCAGGTCCTTCGCCCCCGTCATGCTCATTGTGTAGCACAGATCGCGCACGATGTTCGTCAGCGTTTCGCATACACCTTCCGCGCCTTTTTCCTTCAGGGGACCCATGATCGGCCGGCCGATGCAGCAGGCGTCAGCGCCGAAGGCAAGGCAGCGGTAAATATCCTGCCCGTTCTGCAGGCTGCAGTCGGCAAACAGCGTCATCCCGTCCCCCACGGCTTTCCGGATATCCTGCAGCATCATCAGCGGCGGAACGCTGCAGTTCAGTCTTCCGTTATGGTGGCTGATCACCATCCCGCGGACACCGGCATTCACGCATTTCACGGCATCCTGCACGCTCAGAACACCTTTCACGATAAACGGCAGTGATGTTGACGCCGCCAGCTGCGCGATCTCCGCCGCGGTGATCGGCGCCATTGTTTCGCCATCCACGATATCATATACACTCTCGCGGTTGAACGCGTGATCGATATCGATACCCACAGCCATGGCGCCGTGTGCTTCCGCGTGTCTGATCCGTTTCCATATCAGCTCACGGTCGCGGTATGTCTTGATGATCTTGATCACGGAAGCGCCGGTATCCGTCATACGCGCGAGTTCATCCTCGCCGCCCATACCGGTAAAGCACGGCAGACCGGCCATTTTCGCGCCTTCGGCCATCAGCACCATACCGTCGCGTCCGTCCTCCAGACCGCAGAACTTGTTCAGATGCGAAAGCGCGCCGGTTGCCGCCGGACCGGCAAATTTCCTGCCGAACAGCTGCACGGAAGGATCCGCGGCAACGGAATCAATATGCCGCACTTCAAAAAGCCATCTGTCAAGATAATCCCTTGTGATCTGATCCGATACTGTCATCCGTTCCATAGGCGCCTCCGGCTCAAAGGAAACTCAGTCCGTTTTCACGGGCAAGTTCCTTCAGATATTCTGTTGAATACACGTAGTCCTCATGCTTCTCCAGGTGTTCCGTATACAGCGGGATATCCGGGTCAAGCCGGTTCGCGTGCTTCAGAACACGCGCAAGGTCAAGTTTTCCCTCTCCCACTCTCTTCTCCGCCACGGCAAAAGGCAGGATATAGTCATCCACTTTGCAATCCTTGATATGGATCGACCGGATGCGCGGACCGAGTTTTTCAAAGCACTCATCGATCAGCGCCGAGGAATGATGATATCTTTCCAGCGAATTGATCATATTGCAGAAGTCCAGATGCACGGCAAAAGCATCCCTGTCCACATCACGGATCAGGTCCAGATAACTGTCCGGGCTGTCCGGCAGCATCCAGGGCATCGGTTCCAGCGAATAGCACGCGCGTGCCGGCTTTACGGCATCAATGATGCGTCTGGTCTGTTCAATGATCAGTTCACGCGTTTCCTCACTGTAATTGTCCGGATGATACCCGTCCCATACCGTTCCGTGGGATCCGCTGATATTGACGCAGCAGTTCGCGCCGACATACTCAGCCAGTTCCAGCTGGCGTACGGAGTACTCAACGATCTTTTCACGCTCACCGGGATCGGGCAGCATAAGGTTTTTCCATATGCCCACTTCACCGATCACAAGCCCGTTATCATATATCCTGTCTCTCAGTTCCCGGATCAGTGCCTGCGGCGCGTTGCAATCCACCGGGAAGATCACCGCGCCGTACCCCAGTTCAAGGACCAGTTTCATCCATTCATCCGCTGTCTTCCACTCTTTCAGAACAGAACCGCCGAGCCTCATTGATAATCATCCTTTCTTTTTTTATTTATTGCGCTGTTTGATTGCTTCATGGATTTGATATACATTTATTCATCATCCTGTCGTTCCATTCCTGCCGCCGTTTGCCGGAAGATGTGGCGTTCGATCCTTCCGGAAACCGGAAACGGGTGCGCGTCTGTTCTCAGAAAAGCCTTGTCACGATCGTGGACTTCCATATTCTCTTTTCCATGCATCTGTGCCATGGTCTCACTTCATTTGTTCTGCCGCTCTTACCTTTTTATTTTACGCTTCAACCGGCACCCGGTCAATCATCCGTTTCTCATTCCCTGTCTTTCTGAACCATACCGAGTATTCCGTACGGTCTCTCCGGTTTCTTCACGTTGCGACGCGCCGTGGCGTTTAAGGCATTGACAATTCATCCGTACTCCGGTATACTCATTGTGTTCACATGAACATTTGTTCATATGTTCATGTATGGAGGTGTTGCGATTTGAATTCCGCTTGTGCATGCGGCGTCATGAATGACGCGGATATCGGCGCGCTGCGGCAAGATATGCCGGATTCGGAGCTTTTCGACATAAGCGCGCTTCTTTTCAAGGCGCTGAGCGATCCGACGCGCGCTAAGATCATCTGGGCGCTGGACCGCACCGAATTGTGCGTCGGCAATCTTTCCGCCCTGCTGGGCATGACGCAGTCATCAATATCCCACCAGCTTGCCGGGCTGCGGGCCGCGGGCATCGTCACAGCGAGAAAAAGCGGAAAAGAAGTGTTCTATTCCCTTGCGGATCATCACATTCGTGAGATCTTTGAAGCCGGTATGGAACACGCGAAGGAATAAGATAAAGGAGTAAAGCATGGAAGAGGAGACCAGAAAGGATCTTGTACGCATCATTGCCGCGTCCGTTCTGCTGATCGCCGCGTGGCTGACGGACCGTGCGGCGCATCTTCCCCTTTGGGGAAGCCTGCTGCTGTTTGCCGTCCCCTGGCTCATCGCCGGTTATGATGTCATCGCCGAAGCGGCGGAGAACGCGCTCCACGGGGAGATCTTTGATGAAAACCTGCTGATGTTCATCGCAACAGCCGGCGCGCTGTGCATCGGTTTTCTGCCGGGTGCGGAGCCCGAATTCGCCGAAGCCGTATTCGTCATGCTGTTCTTCAAGGTCGGTGAACTTTTTGAGGAGCTGGCGGAAGGAAAAAGCCGGCGTTCGATCTCTCAGCTCATGGATATCCGGCCGGATACGGCGGAAGTCGAGCGGAACGGCACGGTCATCACCGTCGCGGCGCAGGATGTATCCATCGGTGAGATCGTTGTCATCCGGCCCGGCGGCAGAGTCCCGGCGGACGGTGTCGTGGTCGATGGCGTATCCAGCCTGGATACGTCCGCGCTGACCGGTGAAAGCACGCCGAGAGCGATCGCGGCGGAAGATGAGGTGATGTCCGGCTGCATCAATCTTTCCGGCGTGCTCCGCGTCAGGATCACCAGAAGCTTCGGCGAATCCACGGCTTCCAGGATCCTGTCCCTCGTGGAGAGCGCCGCCGGAAGCAAGTCCCGCAGCGAGACCTTCATTACAAGATTCGCCCGTTACTATACCCCGGCCGTGGTCATCTGCGCGGTGCTGCTCGCCTTTCTTCCGCCGGCCCTGTCCGGTGATTTTTCCGGCACATTCGCCGTATGGCTGCATCGGGCGCTGACTTTCCTTGTCATCTCCTGCCCGTGCGCCCTGGTCATTTCCGTACCGCTGACCTTCTTCGGTGGGATCGGCGGCGCTTCCCGCCGCGGGATCCTTGTCAAAGGTTCCTCTTACCTTGAAACGCTTTCCCGCACCGGCACCGTTGTGCTTGATAAGACCGGCACGCTCACGGAGGGTGTGTTCGAAGTCTCCGCGATCCATCCGGAGCAATGCAGCGCCGATCATCTGCTCCATCTTGCCGCCCACGCCGAACGTTTTTCCACGCACCCCGTCGCCGTGTCTCTCCGGCAGGCATATCCGGATGAGGCGGATGACTGTGCCGTTACCGATGTTGAAGAGATCGCCGGGCTCGGCATCCGGGCCCGTGTGAACGGTGACACCGTCTGCGTCGGCAATACCCGGCTGATGGATTCCGTCGGGGCAAAATGGCTGCCGTGCGAAAGTGCCGGCACCGTCATCCATGTTTCGGTCAACGGCGGATATGCAGGGCATATCGTGATCTCAGACAGGATCAAGCAGGACGCCGCGCAGGCGGTATCCGCGCTGAAGGCGTCCGGCGTCCGGAAGACCGTGATGCTCACGGGAGACCGCGCGGATACGGCAAAAGCCGTGGCGGACCGGCTCGGGATCGACGCGTATCACGCTGAACTGCTTCCGCAGCACAAGGTTGAGATCGTGGAACAGCTTCTTTCGGAGAAATCCGGCAATGAATCGCTGATCTTTGCCGGTGACGGCATCAATGACGCGCCGGTCCTTGCCCGCGCGGATATCGGTCTCGCCATGGGCGCCCTCGGTTCGGAGGCTGCCATCGAGGCGGCGGATATCGTGCTGATGGATGACAAGCCGTCAAAGATCGCGGAAGCGGTCCGGATCGCGCGCAGGACCGTAAGCATCGCACGGCAGAACATCATTTTTGCCATTGCCGTGAAGCTCGCGGTGCTGGTGCTTGCCGGATTCGGCATGGCGCCCATGGGGCTCGCCGTATTTGCCGATGTCGGCGTCACGGTCCTCGCCGTGCTCAACGCCTCAAGAGCGCTCCGCGGATAACACAAGTTACAACAACCCCGGCTGACATACCGCAGCCGGGGTTGCCGTTTTCCGCATATGCACATATCACGGACACATGTCCGTTCCGATCACGCTCTTCAGCGCAGACTGTTCTGTCAGGATCACCACATGTTCTTCAGCATTTCCCGCTGTTTTTCAGGCGGGATCTTTCTGACATCCGCCACATCATAGCAGCCGAAGGTATCAAAGAAACGTGCGGAAGGATCCACTTCCACAAACGTGCACCAGGGCAGCCAGTGATATCTGCCGCGGTACTCCTGTTCACTGAAGGCGCCGCCTTCATTGACAAGGCCGATATACCGGTAGCCGCAGCTTCCGTCGATATCATTGGCCTGTTTGCTGTTCAGATGTACAAACTCCGCGACATCGGCATAATGCTCATCACCGCTCAGCAGATACAGGCGGTAATACTCATATCCGCATGCCGCCATATATACGTCTCCGCCTCCCGTGCCGACGGTCACATTGCTTTGCCCCGTAATATGGTTCCGGACGAACGGATGGTTCGGGTACGGCATACGCACCGGGAAATTCCAGACAAAAGTGAATGTTTCCGTATAATCCGCCGCTCCGCATGCCGCTTCCAGCCACTTTGCCTCACCGGTGCATTCATACAGCGCGTCGAACGCGAACATCGCGTACAATCCGGATTCCTTATCCATCACGTCGGACTGATCACACGTGCCTCCGCGATACTCAAACCCCTTGTACATGTGCGTCCATGTCCATTCTCCCGCGCGTACGGCCGCATTCAGATACTTTTCCTCTGCCGCCGCTTTATACATCCACAGCAGGAATCTGATCACACACGGCGTACTTGCTTTTGAATCCAGGCACGGCCGGTTATCATATGCGTACGCGCGGAAAAGGCTTCCGTCTTCATTCATGCGTTCAACGATCCAGTCCGCGGTGCTGACACAGCAGTTCAGCCAGTTGTCATGATCTCTCCCCCGCTGTTTTTCAAACCGCCACGCGTCCAGGATACCTTCCATGCCGTCCCCGATCTCGCGGATCCAGAAAGGCTGCGGTTCGAACTGATGGGCGGAAAGATGCTCCCATATCTTAGGGCAGCCTGTTTCCGTCATGGTATCATTCGCCCAGTGATTCAGAATGCCCAGACCCTTTTGGACAGCTTCGGGATCATTGAAAAGCGTGCCGTACCTCAGCAGCTGATAGCCGATCCCGGTCTGCTGCCCCACAAAGCCGATCTCGGCGGAAAAACTGTTCGGATCAAAATCCGGCAGCTGCGCGACAAACGGTGTTCCCCAGGTGTTGCCGAAGTTCTTCGTCACATCCTTGAGAAATCGCATCATATTCAGATACAGCAGACCGTTGTCCACATCAAACAGCCGGTCCTTCAGCCGGTCATACACATGTCGCCAGGTACATTTCAGCATCGTCCCGAAATCCGTGTACCGTTCAAAGTTGACCGCAACGGCATAATGCTGCGCGAATCCTTCCCGCATCGGATGTACCCAGGTGATGTTGGACAGCGGCTGATCGACCGTCCACGGGCCGTGCTTTCCCGCCGGCTGCTGACCGTTTTCCGCCGGATACACATAGTCAGCGGCAAGGCCGTCACATTGCGTTTCCGGAAGCGGCACCGACATTCTGTGCCCGTAATAAGTGTATACCTGCGCTTCCGGTCTCGCGCTGCTGATCCCGAACGAGCCGACCGTCATCTTCGGATCCACATACGCGTAGTTTTCCGTCGCGGTACGATCAAGCGACGGCAGCGTCGCGTCGGCAGCCCATCTGGAAAGTGTTACGGTCTCGCCTGTTTTCCTGTCCATCATGGAGAAAAGCGGGAGACCGGCATACGTTTCCTTTCTGCGGATATACTGCAGCGAGAGATCCTTTCCCATGGCATAGTCTGCCGCGTACTCGTTCTGCCTGTACCACTGACCCGGATAGAAATAATCAAATTCTTCCGGTCTGCGTTCTCCGGCATGATAAAAGCTGACTTTGGTGGAAAAGCCGAGGTCCTTCTCATCGGCCTTTTCCACGGTCACCTTTCTGTCGACCTTCAGGTCCGTGCCGCTCGCCGTCCACAGGTCACGGAAAAGCAGCACCGAACCGTTGTCCGACAGAAAACGGCCTTCGGCCTCGATCCCTTCATCGGTCTTCCGCACACTGCCGTACGGAAGATCCCGGAAGCGGCAGATCGCTCCGTAATCCTTCACCGAGGCAAATACCGGCCGTTTATTGAAATACAGTGTTTTTCCGCCTTTGCTGACTTCTATTCCCCCGTTTTCGAAAGCAACAGAATACCCGCCGATATCAAAGCACATATACGTTTCCTCCGCAAATATTCAATTCCCATATATACCCATCATACGCATTCACCGCGGAAAGCGCAAGAACATACCGCGTTTTATCGAAAAAAAGCATCAAAAAAAGGCCGTGAGCGCATGTCTCACGGCCGTCACTCCGTTCTTCAGCCATTCTTTCCGTTTTTCTTTCCAAACCATCTGAAGGTGATGGGATACAACCCCACAAGCGCAAATACGATCAGCGCGTATCTCACGGTCCTCACGGCAAAAGCGGCAGGTGTTCCGCTGTTCAGGAATTCCTTCGTGAACGGCAGTTTCAGCACCGTGTTCAGCAGGATAAACAGACCCGCTCCCACAACCGTGCGCAGGATCACAGTGATCACATTGCGCGTTTCCTCAAAATGAACGTATTTTTCTTCAAACATGATCGCCATCGTTGAACCCAGCAGAATGCCGTACCCGGTATAATAATCGTTGGTCCTGGCGATCAGGAAGCCGGCGATCCCGATGATATCCAGCAGGATATAGGTCTTATATCTTCCGATATTCTTTTCAATAAACCGGTACAATTGGATAGCCGCGTACGAGATCAGCCAGCCCGCAAGCACATCCGTCGGATAATGCACACCCAGCGCGAACCGTGAGATGCCGACAAGCAGCATCAGTACGATCAGTACCGCTTTCCATGCCTTTTTCCGGCTGTTTTTGGCGATCGTTCCGTAAATGGCTATGCAGTTGGCGGCATGACCGCTCGGAAAGGAATACTCCTGCGATACGACATCATAGATATCGCCTTCGGCGTTGACCGGCTTCAGGCATTTGATATCCGTATTGACCATATAGGGACGCAGACGCTTCGCGACAGACTTGATGCACGGGTTGATAATATTGACAAAGCTCAGATAGACCGCGAGCTTTTTGCCGAGCTCCTTGTTCAGGGACCAGTAAAACAGCCCTAAAATGCCGATCAGGATGATCTCATCACCGAATTCCGTGATGAACCCGCTTACGGAGACCAGCGCCCCGGACATAAACTGCTGGATGAATATGATCAGCCGGTCTTCCCAGCCGAAGGAAAAAACATTGCCCATAGTACGCTCCGCGATTTTACAGCTTCCCTTTCATTTTCCGGGAAGCATTATGTAACCAATAATATAGCATAAATATCACTTCCGTGCAACCGCGGAAGCGCGCCGGAATGTTATTTTCTGTCTGTCATCATCCTCGCCGGCCTTTTTCCGTCATCACGCGTCACAAGCCGAGCGCGATGGCGACAAGCGTAGCCATATAGTTGCCGATCACATATCCGAGCGTTCCGATCAGCATCGCGGGACCCACAAGATCACGCCACCCCTGAGAGATCGCCATGCCCGCGGCGGTCGTCGGCCCGCCGATATTCGCATTGGACGCGATGATCGCATCCTCGAGGTTGAACTTCAGCAGCTTCGCACCGATGAAGCAGAACAGCATATTGACCACTACCATGGTGCCGGTAAGGACCAGCAGCAGCGGGCTCTTTGTCACCACGGTATAGATATTCGCCGGTACACCGATCACAAAAAGGAACAGATAGATCAGATATGTGCCGATCTCCTGCGAGCCATGCAGCTCTTCCACCCGCCGTGAGGCAAATGTGGCCACCAGCACTGACAGCGTAGTGATCCACACATACTGGCTTCCCAGGAAGCGGACAACAAAGTTCATAAACGCGCCGTCCCCTGAAAGGCCGCTGAAAATGCCGGCAATGAGTCTGGAAACAAAGACGATGGTGACCGAGAAGGCAACATTCAGCGCGATATCCCTGAGGGAGATATCCTTCCGGCTCCAGAAGGCCGCCGCCTGCGTCTGCGCGTCTTCCCTTCCGCTGCCGGCTTCCACTTCGTCGATCAGCGGATGCCTGAAATGTCTGCGCATGAAGCCGGCTCCCGCAAACGCGATCAGCACGAAGAAATAGCCGGCCATCAGCAGATTGTCCGCCACGGTGGCGGCTGCCGTGATATCACCCCCGGCAGCATACTGGGATGCCATCGCGGCAAAATTCACACCGCCGCCGATGTACGAGCCGGTCATCATAACGGCGACCTTTGCCAGATCCTGCGCGTTGCCGAAGGCGCCTTTAAGCGCGAAATAAGCAATGAACGCGCCGGCTACCGTACCGGCTGCACCGAGGAGGAAAATGACCAGCAGCCTTCCCGTCTCTGACCATATGCGCTTCAGGTTGCACTGAAGCAGCAGCATCGGGATGGCCATCGGAACGATGATGTCCCACACTATATTATCGTACAGATCACAGGAGACCGGAATGATGCCGACATTTGCCATGATCATCGCCAGGATCAGCGCGATGATCGCGCCGGAGACACGGGATGCCCACTTGTATTTCTGTTCGAGCCAAATGGAAAAGAAAACGCTGAGACACATGACGGCCAGCAGCCCCCACGTGTTATCGGTCGCGATGAGAGATTCCCTGCCGACCAGTGCAGTCCAGAATGAACCAAGCATGATTCTGCCCCCCTTATGAATGCTTCAGCGGCCACGCCACGGGAAAATCAAAGTACGTATCCGGATAAGGCTCGTTTGCCAGCGTAAAATGCCACCATTCGGTCTCCAGCGGACGGAAGCCCGCGTCCAGCATGGCGCTTCTCAGCAGCTTCCGGCCGGCGATCTGGCTTTCGTTCAGATCTTCCGTGTGATCCGGATGGGAGCGAACGCCGAAATAATCAAAGCATCCGCCCATATCCACGTCACGCCCCGTCTTCATATCAAACAGTGTCAGATCCACCGTGCTGCCGCGGCTGTGCCCGGAGCGCGGGGCAATGTACCCCTTGGGGATCAGGAACCTCTTGTCTTCATCCGGATAGAAGAAGGCCTTCATGCGCGTATCCCCTTCATCAAGGCTCCACCGCATGAAATGGTCCACCGCCCGCTGCGGACGGTAGGCATCAAAGACCTTGATGCCGTATCCCTGTTTTTCAAGCGTTTCCGCGGCTGTCTTCAGGGCTTCGGCCGCCTCCCGCGTCACCAGGATGACCGGCTGTTCATACCCGTCAATGCGTGAACCGACGAAATTGAAAGCACTGTAATAGCGCACTTCCATGATCGCGGACGGGATCACATCCGTCAGCAATACAAAAACATCCGTTTCGTTCGATTTGCTCATTCCCTGCACCCGCGGCGTCATGCCGCTTTTCCTTTCCTGCTTGTTGATCCGGTCATCCGGCAAGGTCTGTTCTCCGGGTCACGCTCTCTGATCGCGTACCGTCTCATAGATCCCGCAGATCATCAGAATGAGCGCCAGGATCTGAACCACTCTTGTCAGCGGATGGGCAAATGCCGCCTCCGATCCCCGTGTCAGCAGGGCGATGCTGTTCAGCAGCATGCCGATCGCCAGCCAGACCGAGACCTGCTTTCTTCCGGGTTCGGGGATGCCTGTCTTGCGTTCCTTCAGATCGGCAATGATATTCCCGGTATGGAGGACGGCTCGCAAAAAGACGATCACAAGCGCCAGCAGCAGGCACGCGAATCCAAAGGGCGCGGACTTGCCGGTTTTGATACCTGCGATGATCTCGACAAACAGGCAGATCAGTTCAAAAACGCATACGATCTTGAACATACGCTTTATTTTTGTGTAATGACCGATCTGGGAATCCACATCAGTATACAGCTGAAACTCCCCCTCCGACGCGGGTTTCCGCAGCACGACCCAATATCCCCAGGTCTGCACGATCCCGATACCGGCCTCAGTCATAAAGTCACGGTAATCATCGGTAACGCCGCAAAACCGGTCCCCGAAATCGATCTGATAACGGTACTGCCCCTTTTCACATGCCTCAAAGGTATAGAAGCCCATGAAAAAGCGCGTCATCGCCCATCCCTTGTCCGCCATCTCATTCAGCCACACGGTCTCCTTGTCCTTATCAAAGAAAAGCTTAAACAGTACCATATTCATCCGCCCCCATCATCTGACCGTCCCTCAGCATTTCCGCCAGTCTTTCATGTTCTTTCCGGAAAGCCTCGCGTCCTGCCCGTGTAATGACATATTCCTTCTTTTTCCTTGAAGCTTCATCCGCGCTGTATACGCAGATCCAGCCGCGCTTTTCCAGTGTCTGCAGGGCACCGTACAGCGTCCCGGCGCCCAGCACGACCCGTCCGTGAGTCAGCGTATCGACCTCCTGTGTGATACCGTAACCGTGGTTCGGTCTTCTTACAGCCAGCAGGATGTAATAGAACGCTTCAGTCAGCGGCGTATCCTGATACGGCATGGTTACCTCCTTACGATCCCGTCTTATATATCTCGTTACGATATATCGTGTTCCGTTATATCGTGTATCAAATATATCGTATCCCGATATATTTGTCAAGCATCTTTTTACATAAAACATCCGGTCCCATGTCCCGGACCGGAGTATCTGGCAGTATACGTTTGTCAGCATTCCCGCATACGGGATCATCCTGAACTGTTCTGCCGTGTACGTTTACTGCAGAGCAACGTCTTGATCTTACATTCCGGTAAGCAATCACCGGCTTACATCGTCCCATGTTTTGATTGGTAAGGCAACCCGGCGGAACTTTCCTGCTGCATTGTAATCAAGCAGTTTTCCGTTTTGTGCGTCAATAATCAAAGCACGGTGCTCCATACCATCTCCCATCACTTCGCCAGTCTTATCGTTGATGATGGGCGTAAACTCATCGTTTTCGCTCCGTGTATATCCGCCCTCCAGATACCAAGCGGGACAAAGCCAGATCAGGTTTTTGTCTTTCTTATCCAAATATGGCACATAGCAAAGTATCACTTCATCTACGGAGCGAAGACGACCTGCTGTGATTTCGCTTGCAAATATATCGCGCGCCGAATCAAACGATATCATAGGTACATCGTCGGCGACAGCATCCTCAATAAGGAACAATGCAGCTCTGACTTTTGTGCATCCTGTATCATCCACTACAACGCTGAATGTTGGTGTATGAAGGATAGTCTCGCTGCCGTTGCCATAGTTGGCATAGCATGATTTTCCGTCCTTCATAGGAATACCGGCAAACAATTGTGTAAACGACAGCCGATAGCAGCCTGTTTCGCTAATCTGTTTGCCCATAGAGACATCATTCTTTTTACCAGCATATGTATAGACACAGCCCAAAATGGTTGTCTGTTGAAGCATGAGCGAATCTTCGTCAAGACCAAAGAGATCCTGTGCAAGCTGTATAGCCAGTGCTACGGCCTCAGTATGAGACGTTGTCATGTTTTGCGGTAGAATATCCACGACTTGATCAGAAGTGAAAACTTGCGTTGACGCAGGCCGCTCATTTGCTTTCAAGTAGTCGTTTTTCCGCAGATTCGCGGTTAAATACCCCGTTTTGTTCATTGATACATCCTGCCACTCCGAGAGAACATCCTCTGACACGGAGGGTATCTGGCGGAAAGGAGAGGGGCCAGAGAACAGTACATTGATGGTTTGCAGGATAT
>JAUNQH010000078.1 GCA_030536295.1 Clostridia bacterium
TTTTCCTCCGCGGTGCCGGCATCTTCACTGCTTTCCTTCAGGATCTCGGCCGTCGTGCGCGGTTTGTCTCCGCCCGCGTTCTCCGGGATCTCGCCGGTCTCCAGCAGCGCGATGAACTCGGCCCGGTTCAGTGTTTCATGCTCAAGCAGCGCGGCGGCAAGCTTCTCCAGCTTGTCCATGTTGTCAAGCAGTACCTGCTTCGCCCGCTCATACGCTTCAGCGAGCATTTTGCTCACTTCGCGGTCGATCTTCGCGGCGGTCTCCTCGCTGTATTCGCGGCTCTGTCCGAATTCCATACCGACGAATACTTCCTGATCGCTTCCCAGATAGATCGTTCCGATATTGTCGCTCATGCCGTACTTGGTGACCATCTGCCTGCACAGCTCGGTGGCATGCTTCAGGTCACTGGAGGAGCCCGTATAGATCTCTCCCAGCGCCGTCTCTTCCGCCGCGTGGCCGCCGAGGCACATCGCCAGCCGGTCCAGCATCTGCGTGCGGCTCATGCCGTCATGCTCCTCCGCGGGCAGGCTCAGCGTATAGCCGCCCGCCTGACCTCTGGGAACGATCGTGATCAGATGCACATCATCGCAGCCTTTGAGCAGATGGCCCACGATGGCGTGGCCGCCTTCATGATAAGCCACGAGCCTGCGGTCTTCATCGCTGACCTTGTGGGACTTCTTCTCCGGACCCATCTGCACGCGCGAGATCGCGTCGATCAGCAGCTGCTGGTCGATCTGCTTCTTACGGGCGCGCGCGGCAAGAATGGCCGCTTCATTCATCACGTTTTCAAGATCCGCGCCGGTCGCGTACGGCATCCGCTTCGCGATGTTGTCAAGATCAACGTCCTTCGCGAGCGGCTTGCCCTTGGAATGGACCTTCAGGATCGCGATACGGCCGTTATGGTCGGGATAATTGACCGTGACCTGGCGGTCAAAGCGGCCGGGACGCATCAGCGCGGGATCCAGGATATCGCGGCGGTTCGTCGCCGCCATCACGATAATGCCCTCATTCGCGGCAAAGCCGTCCATTTCAACAAGCAGCTGGTTCAGCGTCTGCTCACGTTCGTCGTGACCGCCGCCGAGTCCGGCGCCGCGGTGACGACCGACAGCGTCGATCTCATCGATAAAAACGATGGCGGGAGCCACTTTCTTCGCCTGTTCAAACAGATCGCGCACACGGCTGGCGCCCACACCGACAAACATTTCCACAAAGTCGGAACCGGAGATGGAGAAGAACGGAACGCCCGCCTCACCGGCCACAGCCTTGGCAAGCAGCGTTTTACCGGTACCGGGAGGTCCGACGAGCAGCACGCCCTTCGGGATCCGCGCGCCCAGTTCCGTGTAGTTCTTGGGATTGCGAAGGAAGTCCACCATTTCCTGCAGTTCTTCCTTTTCCTCATCCGCGCCGGCAACATCCGCAAAAGTGATCTTGTTCTGTCCGGGCTCCTGCATCCGGGCATGGCTGCGGCCGAAATTCATGACCTTGCCGCCGCCCGCGCCGCCCTGGGAGCGCATGATCAGGAACCATACGCCGCCGAAGAGCAGCACCATGATCAGATACGGAATGAATTCATACCACCACGGGATGGTGATCGGCGCGCGGTACTGCAGATCAAAGGAAAAATCGGCTACGGACAATTCGTCAAGGGAAGCGCTTCCCTCTTCGCCGCTCTTTTTCGCGTGCTCGATCCGGCGTACGGTGTCGATGAAATCATCACCGATCGTCGTTTCGAAGTCATAGCTGTTATCCGGGAAATCGGCGTCGGCGATATTGGTCTTTTTATATGTGCCGACAAGCGAAGTGCCGCGGATCGCCACACGGCCGACCTCATCCTTTTCGATCATTTCCAGCAGTTTGGGATATTCGATCCGTTTGCTTACGGTCCGGTCAAAGCCGCCGTTGAGCAGCACGGCGATCAGCACAAGCGTGCCGATCAGTACAAGATAGCCAAGCAGCCCTTTGGAAGATTTCTTCTTCAAGACAGGGGTCCTCCTTTATTTATCCGCCCCGTAGATCCGGGGATCAAGTATACCGATATCAGGCAGGTTGCGGTATTTCTCATCATAGTCGAGCCCGTAACCGACAACGAATTTGTCCGGGATGTTGAAGCACCAGTAATCCACCTTCAGATCATTGCCCCTTCTCCCGTCCGGCTTGTCCAGCAGCGCGGCGATCTTCAGCGATCTGGGACCGCGGCCCGCAAGCATCTGCTTCAGGTAGCACAGCGTTGTGCCGGAATCCACGATATCCTCCACGATGATGACATCCTTATCGAGAATATTCCGGTCCAGATCCTTCAGCACCCGTACGACGCCGGAAGACTTGGTGGAGCTTCCGTAGCTTGAAATGGACATAAAGTCCGTCGTCAGCGGCAGCGCGATCTCACGGATCAGATCCGTGAAAAAGACGGACGCGCCCTTCAGGATGCAGATCATAACAGGTTCCTTGCCCTGATAGTCTTCCGTGATCTTCTTCCCGATCTCCCTGACCTTTTCCGCGATCTCCTCCCGCGTCAGCAGGATGCCGCACAGGTCCTCATAGATTGCTTCATTTCTTTCCATTTTCCGTTACCTCCGGTCTATATGTCCAGGGCATCTCACCCTGCCATAACAATGTGATCCGGCCGCTGCCGGCATCCTCACAGCGCGGGATGTTGCCCGCGCCCACTCCCGCGCACAGCAGCACCTCACTGCCTCTGCACAGAAGCGGTATCCTGTCCCGGAACGGCGCGTCGATCCGCCGGTCCGTCAGATAATCCTGCAGCTTCCGGCTGCCCTCCGCGCCGAAGGGCCGTATCCGGTCTCCCGGACGCCTTGTGCGCAGCACACAGCTTTCCGCCAGTTCCCCCGGTATGCTCTGCGTGCGGATCCCGTCCCCGGTTCCGCCCTGATCGGGCAGCACACGGAGCGTGATCCCGTTCAGCGTGATGTCGCTCCCGGAAAACGGGATCTCCGTCATATCCGGGGCTTCCCCGCCCGTGATGTGCAGGCACTGCCCGCACGCGCGCGCCGTCAGGCCGCCGGGCAGGTTGACCGCCCCGCCGTTCTCCGCCGCCGCCATCAGCGCCGCTGTCTGGACGCTGCTCAGCGCGTGTTCATCCAGACCGCCGGAAAAGCCTGCCGCCCACCACCGTCTGAGGATCACGGCGCGAAGCGCCTCTCCGGTCTTCAGCAGCGGTTCGCGCATCATCCAGTCGCGTCCGGCATACGCGTCAATAAACCGGTCCGCTTCGGCGGCCATGTAGCCGGCCTGGCCGGCCAGCAGACCCGCGGCGGTGCATATACGGTCTGCCGCGCCGGGAAAACAGCGTTCGATCTCCGGCATGATCCGCGCGCGGATCATATTCCGCGTATACCGTATATCGCCGTTGCTCTCATCTTCACGCCACGCGATCCCGTCCGCCGCAAGCGCGTCTCTCAGTTCCTGCCTGCCGATCCCGAGCAGCGGCCGCAGGATCCTGATCCCGTCCGCCACGCTGTCCGGCCGCATCCCGGCCAGACCTTCCGGCCCGGCCCCGCGGAACAGGTGCATCAGCATCGTTTCCGCCTGATCATCCCTGTGATGCGCGAGCACCAGCGCCTGCGCCCCGCTTTCCCGCATCGCCTGACGGAAAAAACCGTAACGCGCTTTTCTCGCGCTGTTTTCATCCGTCCGGTCTTTCAGATCCGCCCGGTATACAAGCAGCGGGATCTCCGCGCGGCTGCACATTTCCCGCACGAACCGCTCATCGCCGTCGGACTGTTCGCCCCGCAGGCCGTGATTCACATGCACCGCGGTCAGCGGAACGGAACGTTCCCTGCAGAACCGGTGCAGCATCAGCAGCAGCGCCGTCGAATCCGCGCCGCCGGAAACACCGGCAGCCAGGGGAACTTCCGGAATGCCGGTCATCCGCGTTCCGAGCGCCGTCAGCGCGCCGTTCATCTCAGGGGCGCCGCGCACACATTGCACGGCGACAGCTTGCTGTAGGGATCATCATTGACCTGACTGTAGGTGAATTTGCCGGACATCGGCAGATACTTGCTGTGTGTGCTCCTGCAGTTCTGGTCCAGATGGTACTTCGTTCCGCCGTTCGGGTTGTAATACAGGACCGTTGAGGCGGAAGCCTGCGGTGTCGCGGTCGGCCCGGGCGTGGGCGACGGGGTCGCCGTTCCGGACGCCTCGTAGGTCATCAGCGAACGCGGATCCACATACCATGTATTGTTTTCCCGCGTCATGATGACGCTCATCCGGTAAGTGATCGGCTCCTTGGCGTTGTTTCTGCTGATGTTGGTCGTCACCGTGACCGTGCGGCTCATGTCGTCTTTTGTGCCGCTGATGCTGTCCACCCGGTAATCCAGCGGCGTCCTGTTCACCAGTATGTCGCCGAACAGCGCCTGCTTCGGGTTGCTCACGCTGGTCTGCCAGCTCGGCAGGCAAAGAGTCAGCATCTCATCCAGTTTGTTGGCGCTCCAGAAGTAGAAGAAGCTCTGCAGCTGGGCGATCGCTTCCTCGTTCATCTCCTGTGAATTATCCTCCGGCGGGGGCGTTGTCACGCTCGAACCGTTCACAACGGTCACGCTTTCGTTCCCGCCCGGCCCGGCGGTGACCAGGCTGCCGGCGTTCTGCGTCTGCGCTTTCTGCGTGCCGTTATCCGCGGGAAGCTGATCCGCGGATGTTTTGCCGGGTGCCAGCAGGCTGACGAGCGCCACGAGAGCGAGCACGCCGAACACCGCGGAATAGCAGATCCTGCTGCTGCCCGTGATCAGCGGTCTGATCCAGAACAGCGCCACCGAACCCACGGCGCCCGCGATAAAGATCCACTTGAGCGCCGCGATGCCCGTCAGCATGCCCGCCGCGAACAGCACCGCAAGCACGCCGCACAGAATGGCCAGCTTCATGGCGTCAAACACGAACGGCTTTTTGCGCAGCGGCTTCTGATCCGGAACATAGCCGCCCCCGTTGAGCGGGATCTGGCGTGACGAGTGGAAAGTATAGCCGTTTCCGTTCTGCGCGTTATAATTCTGCTGCTGCCA
>JAUNQH010000049.1:0-16094 GCA_030536295.1 Clostridia bacterium
CCACACCCACGCCGACGCCCACACCCACGCCGGAACCCACGCCGTATCTGACGCCGTCCGGTCCCGTGTATGAGTATCAGTCCATCTCCTCCCGGAACACCGAAACGCCGGAGCCGACCGCGACGCCGACGCCGACCGCGACGCCTTACCTGACGCCCGATCCTCAGGCGATGACATTTGAGGAGGACTGACGGTATTGAAGAAACGGTTTCATACGGAGCATCCGTCCTTCCGCAAGTATATCTCCCTTGCGCTGATGATCGTATTCGGTTATCTGTTTCATGTGTGCGTCATGCCGTATCTGAAGATCGGCGGCGTCACGCCGAACCTGCTCTACGCGCTGATCGGCATCATCACCGTCTCCCACGGCAGGCTGTGCGCTTTCTGGGCCGGCTGCTGCTTCGGCATCCTTACGGAGATCATGATCCCGTCAGTCACGTTTTTCTCCCTGGCGCTGTATCCGCTCACCGCGCTGTTCTGTTCCTTCGGTTTTGCCGATAAACCGGCCCAGCGGCTGGAATATGAGCGTTCCCTGCGTAAAAGCCGCCGGCAGATCACGCCGCTGGCGCGCACCGTTCTCTGCGCGGCGGTCAACACGCTGGTCTACAACGCCATCAACCTTGCTTATGTATACATCAGCGGCAACGCGCTCACATCCGGGCATTACGCCCGGGCGTTTACGGATGTTGCCGCCACGGCGCTGCTCACCGCGGTGCTGATGTTGCCCCTGCGCCGGCTGATCTTCGGCCGCTGGGATCATCTGCATCCGCGGCTGTGGCTGGACGGTCTCCGGCAGAAGCGCCGGCATCACCGGCCCGGGCGCTGAATCGGATCCGTGATGTTCCGCGGAAAGGAGGATGTTCGTGAACAAACTGATGAAGCGCGGTGAAAAGCTCCGCTACCTTTTCTTTGTGATCGCGCTGTTTGTCATGTGCGTATGGCTGATCTCCGGTCTGGTCGATCTTCAGCTCGTCAATCATGACTATTATGCCGAAAAGGCGGAAAGCACAAAGACCAAGACCATCGCTCTGCGCGGCAAACGCGGAAACATTGTTTCGGGTGATTCGGTCATCCTCGCGACGGACGAGGAGATCTACAATGTCACGTTCTATAAGGACGCGTCCGAAAACAAGAAAGCCGATTATACCAAATATACCGCTTCCATTATCGAAGCGGTGGAGATCATCGAGCGCAACGGCGGAAAGATGGCCGTCTCCTTCGTGATAGAGCGCGATGAGGAGACCGGTGAATGGGTCTTCAATTTCGGTTCCGGCGTTTCCGACTCCGTGCTCGCCACCCGTGAAAAGCAATGGCGTTCCAACAATTACCTGACCAGCATGACAAAGTATGACACAGCCGAAAAGTGTATCGCCAAACTGAAGGAACGTTTTCAGATCGACGATTCCGTTTCCGAAGAGCTCATGCTGAAGATCATGGCGGTCTATTCCGAGATGCAGATGAACGTTTACTCGTCACAGCCCGTCGTCATCGCGAAGGATGTCCGGTATGAAACGGTCATTGAGATCGAAACGCGTTCCATGATGCTTTCCGGCATGAGCATCGAGATCGGCACAAAGCGCGTATATCCCCGCAATACGCTCGCGGCGCAGATCATCGGCTACACCGGCGCCATTCCCAGCCAGGCCATGTGGCAGACACTGTCCGCGAAGGGATATTCCTATAATGACACGATCGGCCGCGACGGCATTGAATCCTCCATGGAAGACTGGCTGACGCAGAATTCCTCCCTGCGGAAGGGCTCGCGCGTCGTCATCCGTGACGAGATGTCCAAGGTCGTCAGCGAGGTATCCTATACCGAGCCGACAGACGGCAACAATGTCAAGCTGACGCTTCTGGCCAACTATCAGCAGGTCGCCGAGCGCTGCATCGCCGAGAATGTCGCCTCGACCCGCAACCTGCAGGAGAAATACCTGGCTGACGACGGCTGGCTTGAAAGCAACAAGGTCGATATCCACAACAGAAACTGGGCGACCTATCCCCTGGCGCTGGCGGAGCACGGCTGCCTGATCGTGCTGGATATGGAATGCCGCGTACTGGCGCTCGCCAACTATCCGACCTACGATCTGAACGCGCTGGTCGCCGGCGGCAAAGACGCCATCACCATTCTGGCCGACAGCCGCAATCTGCTGCTCAATTACGGCATCCACGCGCGCGGGACCCCCGGTTCGATCTTCAAGATGGTCACCGGCACGGGCGCGCTCGTCGAGGGCGAACTGTCCCCCACCGAGCGTATCAGCGACGGCGGATACTACATGAAGTACAACTCTGATAAATCGACCGCGCCCAAATGCTGGATCAACCAGAACCTGATCTACAAGCACGCCAACCAGACCATCGTGGACGGTCTGTCCAACAGCTGCAATTACTTCTTCTATGAGCTTTCCAGCCGTTTGGGCGAGGAACGTCTCTACCGCTACGCCTCCCTGTACGGGCTGACCAGCAAGACCGGCATCGACCTGCCCGGCGAGGTCCGCAGCGTCGTCGGCAGCCAGAACACCCTGTATGATCCCTCCAAAGCCGTAAACGAGGCAAATCAGGACACATCCCTGCCGATCATCGTTTTCAATTCCATCAAAAAACACCTGCGTAACTGCGGCGCCTCCCGCAACATCGACTATGACGACGAGCGTCTCAGCGTATGCGCCAAGCGTCTGATGGATATGGCCGTCAATTATGATGAGAGCGAATGGCTGGACAATATGCGCACCATTCTGATGGAAGAGCTGAACATGACCAAGGAAATGGTCTATCTGCAGTCCGTCATCGGCGATACATACAACTATATGAACGATATCAAGTGGGGCGGCGGCCAGACCATTCTGACAGGCATCGGTCAGTCCGTCACCGTGCTTACGCCCATCGCGGTCGCCCGCTACGTATGCGCCGTCGCGAACAACGGCTACCTGTACAATGTTTCCCTGATCGATTCCATCACTTCGCCGGACGGCGAGATCCTTTCCCAGCGCGAGCCGACGCTGATCCACCACATCGACGGTGCCGAGCCTTATCTGCCCCTGATCCGTGAAGGGATGCACGGCGTGGTCGACGAATCCGGTACCGCCGCCAAATACTTCCGCAGTTTCGCTTACACGGATCAGATCGCGGCAAAAACGGGAACCGCGCAGGTCACCAGTATCGACCTTGAGAACAACGCGTGGTTCGTCTGCTTCTGCCCGTATGAGAACCCGGAGATCGCCATCGCCTGCTTTATCCCGAACGGTTATTCGGGCTCTGAAGCGTCAAAGGCGCCCCGTGACTTTATCGAATGGTATATGGGGCAGAAGGATCTGCGCAATGTGGATTACGATCTGCCCATCGGCAACAGTCTGGCACCGTAACGAAAGGAGGCACCGTGTTTATGGGCACTTCCGTCATCATCGCGTCCGGCAAGGGCGGAACCGGCAAGAGCTTCGTCACATCCGGTCTGGGCATCACGCTGGCGCGTCTCGGGCAGCGCGTCTGCATTGTGGACGCGGACATCGGTCTGCGCGACCAGGACCTGCTGCTCGGTGTCGAAAACAATGTCGTATACGATCTGCTGGATATTACCGAAAAGCACTGTGACTACACCCGCGTTCTGATCCCCGTGCCCGAGCATGACAGGCTGACGCTGCTGCCCGCCGCTCAGTTTGCCCGCGTGGGCGATATGGACCGCGAGGCTTTCCGCCGGCTGATCCGTGAGCTGAAAAGGACGCACGATTTTGTGCTGATCGACTGCCCCGCGGGTATCGAGCGCGGTCTTCGCAACACGCTTTCGGAGATCGTGGATGACGCCCTGATCGTATGCACGCCGGATGATGTGTGCATCCGGAACGCGGAGCGCGCGGCCGCCCTGATCGAAAAGAAGCTCGGGCTCCGTCCCCGGCTGATCGTGAACCGTCTGGATGAGGAACTGATCCGCGCGGGTGAGATGTATTCCGCGCTGACCGTCGCGCAGACGCTCGATCTGCCTCTGTTCGGCGAGATCCCGGAGGACGCCATGGTCCGCCGCGCCGCCCTGAATCATCTCAATCCCGCGGATATCATGTGTGACAGCCGGAGCGCGCTCGTACGCGTCGCGGGCCGGCTGACGGGCGCAAATGAACCGCTGCCCGGCATCGGCACCGGAAAGCGTTCCTTCCTGCAGAAGCTGCTGCACAGGAAGCCGAAGGAGGTCATCACGATCAATGACTGAAACACAGGAACACAGAACGCAGAGCGACAGCAATGTCATTCTGCCGCGGCACCGCGCGAAGACTGACGTGGTGCTGATCGTACTCGCGTTTCTCATGGCGGGCTTCGGTGTCGTTGCCGTCACCGTTGCCACATTTCCCACCGGTTCCGACCCGGACGCGTCATTCCTGAACCACGTGGTCGAATCATCTTACGCCATGCGCCAGTGTCTCTTCCTGCTGATCGCGCCGCTTGTCGTCGGCGTCATCGCGGTTTTCCCTCATGAAACGCTGCGCAGGCGTTCCGGCTTCATCTATATCGCGACGCTCATCCTGCTCACAGTGGTCACGGTCTTCAACCGCGCGCAGGGCGTTAAAGCCTGGCTGGACATCATCTGGGGATACACGATCCAGCCTTCGGAATTCGCGAAACTGGCCATGATCCTGGTGCTGGCCGCGAATCTTTCCCGTTCGGATCATCCGATGGCCACCATGCGTGAAAAGGTGCAGATCATGCTGCTCGTTATCATTCCGGGCGGGGTCATCCTGCTGGAGGGCGAGACCGGTTCCCTGCTGGTGATCGTTTTCCTGACCGCGATCATGATGTATTTCGCAAATGTGGATATCAAGTTCCTGCTGTTCCTGGCCGCGCTGGCGATCCTCGCGCTGCTGGCGCTGTACGGCATTCTGGTCGCGTCCGGCTCGGATGACTACCGTCTCGCGCGCATCGCTTCCTTCCTGGACCCGGAACTGTATTCCTCATCCGACGCGTATCAGATCCTTCAGTCAAAAAAGGCGATCGGTTCCGGCGGGCTGTGGGGAAACGGCATGTTTGTGGACGGCTCCCTTGCCCAGCTGAACTATGTGCCGGCGGACTGGACGGATTTTATTTACGCCACGATCGGTGAAACATGGGGTTTCGCCGGCTGCGTTGCCGTGCTGATCATGTACGTTCTGATCCTGCTCCGGATGGTCTGGGACGCGTACAACACGAAGGACCGTTTCGGCAGGCTCGTCATCTGCGGCGTGATCGGCATGTTCCTGTTCCATGTGCTTGAAAATATCGCCATGACCATCGGGCTGATGCCGATCACGGGCATCCCGCTCCCGTTCCTTTCCTACGGCGGCAGCAACATGGTCACAAACATGGCCGGCATCGGACTTGTGGAAAATGTGATGCGGAACCGCAGCCTGTCCGCCGCCGTTCCGACGCCGCAAACCATGTACAACCCTTACCGCGTGTCTGTACATCCTGCTTACTACACGGGCAAACAGCGCGGTTGATCCTCGGAGGAAAACAACATGTACCATTGCAAAGGATGCGGCAGTCCCGTCGTATTCGATATCAGAACGCAGCGCCTGCACTGCGCCGCCTGCGACGGCTCCATGAGCGTGGAGGAAGCCGAGCGGCTGGAGCCCGCCATGGCCGGAAACGGTATGCAGGGCTACAGCTATACCTGCCCGAACTGCGGCGGCTCGCTCTTCTCCACTGAGAGCACCGCGGCCTCGTTCTGCAGCTTCTGCGGCTCTTCCGTCATGCTGGAGGAAAGGCTGACAAAGCAGAACAAGCCGGACAGGATCATCCCGTTCAGGGTCACGAAGGAACAGTGCATCGAGAACTACCGCGAATATATCAAAGGCATGTTCTGCGTGGATAAGAAGATGCTGACGGACGCCGTCGCGGAAAGCTTCCGCGGCATCTATATCCCCTACTGCAATTACAGGACGCGCACTCAGGCCGCGCTGTCCGGCTCCGGCTCGGTCACCCGCGGCAACAAAAGCTATATCTACGATGTCGCCGGTAATGTGGACACCACCGTGGACTGGGCGCTGCGGGATCTTTCCACCGCGCTGCCGGATGATCACTGCGCGCGGATCAATGAGTTCAGCCGCAATAATACAAAGCATTTCCTGCCCGGCTATCTGGCCGGCTTCTATGCCGATACGCCGGATGTGCATCCGGATGTCTACAGGAGCGAAGTGATCGGTGAAGCCGCCGGCAAGGCCGCGGATACATTCATTGACGCGGCTATGACGAAAAAAGGTCTGACGCCCTCGGACCGTAAGAAGATCGAGCGTCAGGCCGAGGCCTGCACGGAGATCACGGACGAGGAATCCGTGCTGCTGCCCGTATGGTTCATGAGCGTCCGTTACCGCGGCCGTGTCTGCTATGCCATGGTCAACGGCGTCACCGGGCGCGTCACATCCGACCTGCCCGTGGACAGGCTGCGTTTCCTGCGCTGCGCGGCCATCGCCGCGGCCGCGCTGTTTGTTGCCCTGAACTTCCTGCTGAATGTCACGCTCAAGCCGCGCGTGACCGTTGTGGCCGGCGCGTGCGTTCTCGCGGTCATCTCCATTCTCGTCCGCGCGCAGACGAAAAAGATGGTCACGCGTGAAGGGGAAAGCGAACGATTGAGAGCTGAAACGCTCCGTTTGCAAAACAGGGACCGTGATCCGGGCGCTGCCGGCGCGATGCCGGAAAGCGAAGACTCCGCCGGGGCCGGAAAGAAAAAGGAAAAGAAGAAGAGCGGCTGCCTGCGCGTTCTCACCATCGTGCTGCTGATCATGATCGGTTTCCCGCTGTTCCTGTGCGGGGTGATCATGATCGAAGAAGGTCTGGACCGTCTCGGCTTCGCCGGCGCCTCCGCAAGCTGGTTCCTGCCGGTCACGGCAACGGTGATCACCCTGATCTTCGGTCTGGTCACGAACAAGCGCTTCATGCCTGGCGCGCTGGCTGCTTTCCTGCTCAGCGCCGCGGGCAGCGTTCTGATCATTCTCAATCCGCCGCAGGATATCCTCTATTATGCCGCCGGCGCCCTGATGCTGCTGGCGGGCGTCTGGTGCGAGCTGGACATGATCTCCGCCTACAATCATCAGTGCTCTTCACCCATGCCCGTGTTCGACACGCATCAGGGAGGTGATGACCGTGCGTAAGCTGTTCTGTCTGCTCCTGTCCCTGGCGCTGCTGCTGCTTTCATTCACCCCCTGCTGCGCGGAGGAAGCACAGCCCGTGTCACAATACAGCATCATCTTCGATGACGCCGCCGGTCTGATCGACAGCTCCCGTGAAGCGGAAGTGCGTGCGGCTATGGAAGCCGCTTCCGTATACGGCAACATCCTTTTCGTCACCGTGAATGACAACAGCTACACCCGTGTCGAAAAGAAAGCGCAGGACTATGTCATGCGCACATTCGGCGACCGCGTGTCCTGTTCGATCTTCATGATCGATATGACGACCCGCCAGCTCACCCTGCAGAACACCGGCGAGCTGAAGCGCATGATCTCCTCCGGCGATTCGGACACGATCATGGACAACGTATACCGCTACGCTTCAGCCGGCAATTACGCGGGCTGCGCCGTGAAGGTCTTCAGTCAGGTCGAATCCCTGGCCCGCGGCGCCGGCATCGCCCGGCCCATGAAATACATCAGCAACGCGCTCATCGCCGTCCTCGGCGGCGTGATGATCATGTATATCGTGCTCATCGCCGCCCGCGCGGGCAAGCGCAAAAAGGATCTGAACACCCTCCTTGCCACCGTTGTCGCCACAGGCGTCAGCACCGGCGTCACCTCCAAGCTCGTGCGCACGGTGAACCTCAGTTCCTCCTCGTCCGGCGGCGGACACGGAGGCGGCGGTTTCTCCGGCGGTGGCGGCGGCGGCGGTTTCTCCGGCGGCAGCCACGGATTCTGATCCGCGTCAAAATGCCCTTCCCGCATTTCGGGAAGGGCATTCTTTTATTCGGCTTCCTTCGTTTCGCCGATGTTCAGGATGGGCATTATGCCGGAGCTCTCACCCGCTACAAATGTGGGCAGCTGGCCGTTCCAGTTCTCCACTTCGTTGAAGCGGATCAGCTCCTCGGTCACGGAAGCGGCGATCAGCTCGTTCGCGGCAGCCTCGGCTTCGCTCTTCACGCGCACGGCGTAGGCTTCAGCATCGGCGTTGATCTTCTGCACAGCCGCCTCGGCTTCGGCGCTGATGCGCTTACGTTCGGCCTGCTGCTGGGCTTCCATGGTCTTCTGTTCTTCCTCGATCTGGGCCTGCAGCTTTTTCTGCGCGGCCACCTGTTTGGCTTCAACGGCGTCGGTGAAGGCATCGGTGAAGTCGATGTTTTCAATGTTGATGCTGATCACGTTGATGCCGTACTTTTCCAGTTCGGAAGCCAGATTCTCGCGGATCTTCGTGCTCAGGGTCTGCCGGTTGGCCACCAGGTTCTCGGCGGTATACTGGCTGAAGGCGCCCTTGACGATCTCCAGCATACGAGGCTGCACCAGCTTGCTGTAATAGTCGGTACCGACTTCCTTGAACAGGTTCATGGCAGTTGATTTGTTGATGGCGTAGTTCACCGAGCCGGTCACATCGACCTGCTGGATATCGCTGGAGAAGCACTCCGTCACAAAGGCGGTCTTCTGTTCACGGTTATCCATCAGCACGATCTGCTGCACGGGGCTCTTGACATGGAAGCCGGCTTCCAGCGTGCCGTTCTCGACACGGCCGAAGGTCGTCAGGATGCCGGTGTAGCCGGTGGGCACGGTAGATGTACAGGTCAGGCACAGTATGATCACAACAGCAACAGCGGCGATCAGGATAACACGGGACTTTTTCATGGATCATTTCCTCCGTTCGTCTTAGCGGACGGCATCAGCCGTCATGGTTTAATGTGTCGATTCTTCAGGTCAGGCTCTGCGTCTGCGTTCGTTCTTCACGCCCCAGATGATACCGGCGATCAGCGCGAACAGGAATCCGCCGCGGCCGAGCAGCCGCAGGATCCTGCCGACGATCCGCAGAGCGGATCCGCACAGCGCGATGACCACAAGCAAAGACAACATTCAGGTTCCTCTCCTTTCATTGATCAGCCGCATCATCCGCGGCATGGTTATATCATACATGGCCGCGGCGGTTTTACAACAGATGTCCGTCCATTTGTCACTTTTGCCGTTTCAAATGACAACCGCATCAGCATCGTACAGAAGATCGCATGAAAAAACCGCGGCATCAGCCGCGGCGAATATCGTTATCAACTTGTTTACATCATTCAGGCCGGCTCCGGATCACGCCTGCATCGCCAGCAGCCACGCGCCGGTGATCCCGCTGTGCACGCCCAATCCCGGGGGCACGATGTAGTCATCCAGGCTGCCGCCGAGCGGGCTGATATAGCCGCCCAGCAGCTCGGACGTACGCTTTCTGATCCCGTCAAACAAAAACGCCTGCTGCATCACGCCGCCGCCGAGGATGATCTTTTCGGGCGAGCAGAACATCGTGATGCTCACGCACATCTGCGCGAGATATTCGGTCTCATATACCCACGCGGGATGATCCCGCGGAAGCTCCTTCGCGCTTATGCCCCATTTGGCCTCGATCGCGGGGCCGGAAGCCATGCCCTCAAGGCAGTGTTTGTGATACGGGCAGCTTCCGTCCGGCAGCGGATCGCCCGCCAACGGCGCGACAAGGGCATGCCCCACTTCGGGATGCATCAGCCCGTGCACCGGCTTGCCGCCGATGATGATCCCGCCGCCGATGCCGGTGCCCACCGTCACATAAACGCAGCTCTCCGCGCCCTTCGCGGCGCCCAGCCGGGCTTCCGCCAGCGCGGCAGCGTTCACATCCGTATCGATCCCCACCGGGACCCGCAGCGCGTCCCGGAAGGTCTGCAGCAGCGGATAATTCCGCCATGCCAGCTTCGGCGTCGCTGTGATGCTGCCGTAGGTCTCCGATCTTTCATTCAGATCCAGCGGACCGAAATTGCCGATGCCCAGCGCGCGTATATCGTGTTTCCGGAAGAAGCTGATCATCTCCGGCATGGTTTTATCCGGGGTCTCCGTCGGTATGGATATCCTTTCGGCCGTATTTCCGTTTTCATCCATCGCGGCCAGAACCATCTTCGTTCCGCCGCCTTCAAGCGCGCCGTACATCATAACGATCCCTCCCTGTATAACGCGCTCATTATATCGTTGACGGCATCATCCGTCAATGCAGATCCGCACATAAAAAGGCTCTTCACGGAACTCTGAGCTATCTGTTCTTCATTGCAGCAAAGAGATATCGCGCCTGCGGGCGCGACCAAAGGGCTTTGCGATCGGTCCGCAAACTCAATAGTCGCAGCTCAACACTGTTGAGACTGCTCCTTTTCGCTTGAGAAACTCACTTTTGAGATTCCCGCCACCGGCGGTCAAAAGTGAGATTTCCCTTTGGAAACCTTCGCAACATAACCTTTACCATAGCCTGACTTTCCGTAAAGAACCCATAAAAACCGCCCCGTGTGATCCTTCCGGACCATCACGGGACGGTCATATATGTTTTTATCTGATCATCGTCGCGGAGCCGAATGCCTTTACCGGATAGCCCGCGGCATCAAACTCTGTCGTATACCGGAACATGAACGGGATCTTCCCGGGTGTCAGGCGGAATTCGCCTTCCAGCGTTCCGACGCCCTTCTCCAGCTGCCGTATCCACTCGCGGTATCTTTCCGCGTCCTCCGGCTGGATCAGCCCGCTCTCGATCACGGGTTCCGGATACTGATACACCACCGCCGGCAGCCCGAGATCCCGCATGCAGCGGAAGCAGGGCCGCATCTCCCGCGTCGCGATATCATACTCCCAATAATAGATATTCGCCTGTTCACTGGCGATCTTGAAGCGTTTTTCGTTGCTGTTCAGCATCGCCTCGCGCTGTTTCTCATCCGTGATATTCCGTACTCTGGCAAAATAGACGGTCTCATCCTCCGTTTTCCATACCTTGCGGATGCCGGACCGCAGCCAGATGCGTTCCTCCTTGCAGCAATCCGAGCGCAGACGGCGAAGCGTGACGCATTCCCGCTCCTCATCCGTTTCCTCCGCGAGCTTCATCGTCTCCTCGTAAAGCGCGCGGTCCTCGTCATCAAAAACACCCATGGCATCCATCCGCAGGATGTCTTTCTCGCTCATGTTCATCCGCAGTTCATTCAGATACTGCTGATTCACACGCAGCAGCTCCACGCGTCCGGTATCCCGTTTTCTGCAGAACACCGCCGCGGCGCCGACATAATCGTTGAAGATCAGCTTCTCCACAGGCATTTTGTCCTTGTTGCGCCCGTCATCAGCCGGCAACCTGTTTGCCGGCATCCGGCCGATGCGCGTCTCCGATGCGGCGGTCAGATCACGGAATCTTTCCCCGGTGATCGCCTCGGAATACAGGAAGCCCTGTATGATATCGCAGCCGATGGAACGCAGGTACTCGGCCTGGCTGATCTTCTCCACGCCTTCCGCGATCACGGGCAGCCCCAGCCATTTTGCCATCCGCACCACGCAGCTCAGCACGATGTCGCTGCGGTCCTGTTCCTGCTCGGATATGAACCGCATATCCAGCTTCAGCACATCGAACCGGACGCGGCCCAGCACATTCAGCGATGAATAACCGCTGCCGAAGTCATCCATCTCCACAAGGAACCCGTATCCGTGCAGCTGATCGATCACCCTGTTGATATGCTGCGCGGAGCCGATGATGGAGCTTTCGGTGATCTCCACGCGCAGCAGCTCCGCCGGCACATCATACCGGGCGCGTATCTCTTCCAGCTTGTCCACAAAATCCGGCTGATAGATGTCATACCTTGCCACGTTCACGGAGATCGGCACGATCTGCCTGCCGTCATCTATCCTCTGCCGCAGGAACGCGCAGACCGTTTCAAAAACGTACAGGTCAAGCTTTGTGATCAAGCCGTTCTTTTCAATGATCGGGATGAACGTATTCGGGGAGATCGCGCCGAAGCGCGGATGCTCCCATCTGGCAAGCGCCTCCGCGCCGACCATGCACCCGGTCCGGTGATTGTACTGCGGCTGGTAAGCCACACGCAGCTGCTTCCGCTCCATTGCCGCCGGCAGGGAGCTGATGATCTCGTGCTCCGTCAGCAGGGTGTCGCGCATGCTGTTGTCATAGATCGCGAACGGTTTGCTCAGATCATGCTTCACGGTGGTCTGCGCCAGGATCGCGCGTTCGGCAAAATCCTCAGCGCTCAGAAGAGGATCGTCCGCGGGACACAGTCCGCCGCTCAGGCGGATCTCAAACGGGAGATCGTAGGCCGCGGCACGGCCGAAAATACCCAGCAGGGCCTTTCCCGCGTCAAACAGATTCATCCGCATCATCAGATAGAACCGGTCCGCGCCCTCACGGCAGCCGAATCCCGTGCTTCCGAGCTCCGCGCTGATCGCGTCGCCCGCGGCCTTCAGCAGCTGATCGCCCGTTTCGCTGCCGAACATATCGTTGATCACCTTAAACCGGATAATGTCAAAATATCCGACGATATACGAACATTTTTCCCCGTTTTCACGGCAGCGCCGCAATATCGCGTTCGCGTCCGCGCAGAAAGCCTTGCGGCTCAGCAGTCCCGTCAGCGCGTCATACCGCGCGGGATCGGGCTGATCAGCGCCGCTTTCTTCCCCGTTGGCGCCGGTGAACAGCATATGCAGCGTGTTCTCTCCGTTTTCCCGCCGGCAGATAAACGCGTTCAGGGTGATCCGCTCCCCGCCGGGGCGGAGCGTCAGGCTGAATGACCGTGCCGCGGCAGCCGGATCACGCGGCCCGGCAAACAGTTTCATGGCCTTTTCCCGGCAGCTTTCATCCAGCGGCCATTTTTCCGCGGCCGTGCGGAGATCTTCAAACCGTTCCGGCAGCTTCAGCCCGAACCGCGTCAGCAGACCGCCGCTGAGAAACAGCAGCTTATCCGCGTCCATGCCGTATTCGCACGCGGTGTAGGCATCGGCGTTTCCCGACAGTCCATTCATGTCATTGACCGGTTTTTCGTTCATTTCAGCAGCCATGATCGTCAGCCCCTTTGTCATGAGCAGTCGTTCCTGTGCGTGTACAGTGATTCCATGTCCGATTATAGCATGCTCCGGGAGGTAAGTAAATAGGAATGTAACCACATTTTTGCATATATGTAATAAGAATTTTTGTCAAAAACAAGAGGCACCGTTTTCAGCGGTGTCTCTTGCTGTGATCATGCCTTCGCGAGGTGCAGTTTTATGGATGCTTCGTCATCCGCGATCTCAACGGTCGTCAGCGGCGCGTCCACCGTACCGAAGGAAGCCAGGGTCTCCCGGCAGATGTATTCTTCCCATCCGTCCGGAATGGCGCCTTCGGCCACCTGCAGCATGATGCGGTCCGAGATCTCGCAGCCGGAGGTCTTCCGCGCGTCCTGCACGTTGCGCACGATCTCGCGCGCGAGGCCTTCCTTCTTCAGCTCCTCATCGATCGTCAGATCGAGGGAGACCACGATCCCGGCTTCGCTGGCAATGAACATGCCGTCCTTCGCGTTGTACTTCACAAGAATGATCTCGGAAGCCAGTTCTTCCTGCGTGCCGTTGATATCCAGCGTCACGGTGCCGTCCTTCATGGTGAAGCGGCCGGATTTGACCGCCTTGATGATAAAGGGCACCTTGTCCGGATAGCGGTTGCGGATCTCATTGAAGTTCGGGTCATACTGAACGGTGGCGATATCGTCCACCTTGCTCAGGAATTCGACCTGCTTCACATTCAGCTCCTCGGCGATCACATCGCTGAAGGCGGCCATGGAATCGGCCTGCGCGGCGTCGGAAAGCGCGATCCGCAGCGTTTTCAGCGGCTGACGGTTCTTCACCTTGTTTTTCGCCCGGATGGAGCGCGCCAGCACGATGATATCCTGCACCAGCGCGATATCGCGCACCAGTCCGTCATCCTCATAGGACGCGGGGATCACCGGCCACGCGGCCAGATGCACGGATTCCTCACCGGTGAGGTTCCTGTAGATCTTCTCGGACACGATGGGAGCCACAGGCGCCAGCAGCTTGGTCAGGTTGACCAGCACGTAATACAGCGTGTTATAGGCGTTCCGCTTGTCATCGCTGTAGCCGGATGCCCAGAAGCGGCGGCGTGAGCGGCGGATGTACCAGTTCGTGAGCCCGTCGATCAGGGAGACCAGCCGGTCAACATACTTGTTCACCTGATAGCCGTTCATGCTCTCCGTGATCTCAGACGCGGTGGAGTACAGCTTCGCCAGGATCCAGCGGTCCAGCTGGTTGTCGCTTTCCGGTTCCTTCATCTCAGGCTCGAAGCCGTCGATATTGGCGTAGGAGATAAAGAAGTTGCACGCGTTCCAGTACGGCAGGATCACCTTCTGCAGCGCGTCAAGGATGCCGCTCTCATCAAACAGCAGGTCGCCGATCAGCATCGCGTTGCTCTGATACAGATACAGGCGGAACGCGTCCGTGCCGAACTGCTTCATCAGCTCCATGGGATCGGTGTAGTTCTTGGAGGACTTGGACAGCTTTTTGCCGTCCTTGGCCAGGATCGTGCCGTGGACCACGCAGTTCTTGAATGCGGGGCGGTCAAACAGCGCGGTGGCCAGCACGTGCAGATAATAGAACCAGCAGCGGATCTGACCGGTATATTCCACCACGAAATCGGAGGGGAAATGGCTCTCGAACCACTCTTTGTTCTCAAAGGGATAGTGCTTGGAGGCAAACGGCACGCTGCCGCTCTCAAACCAGCAGTCCAGCACCTCGGGCACGCGGGTCATCGTTTCGCCGCAGTCGGGGCAGGCAAAGGTGATCTTGTCCAGATACTGCCTGTGCAGGTTGTCCGGCTCCACGCCGCTGGCGGCCTTGATATCCGCGATGCTGCCGAGCACGACCTGCTTGCCGCAGTGTTCGCACTTCCAGATCGGGATGGGGGTGCTCCAGTAACGGTTGCGGGAGATGTTCCAGTCGCGCGCGCCGGCCAGCCAGTTGCCGAAGCGGCCGTGCTTCACGGTCTCGGGCAGCCAGTTGACCTGCTCGTTGTGCTCGGTCATCCGGTCCTTGATCTTGCCCACGTTGAAGTAGTAGGCGTCCATAGCCTTGTAGATCAGGGGCCGTTTGCAGCGCCAGCAGTGGGGATAGTTATGCACGATGGTGCCGTCGGCCACCGCTTTGCCGTTCTCATACAGGAAGCGGATGACGATGGGGTTCATCTCGATCACGTTCTTATCCTCCTGCAGGGGATAGAAATCGGTGATCTCCTCGGTGAAGCGGCCCTTCGCGTCAACGGGGTTGACCAGCGGGATGCCGTTGTTCTTGCAGGTCCAGTAGTCATCCTCACCGAAGGCGGGAGCGGTATGCACGATACCGACGCCCTCATCGGAGCCGACGTAATCGGCAGCCACGACGCGGAACGCGCCTTCGGCCTTCTTATCGGCAAAATACGGGAACAGCGGCTCATATTCGATGCCGAGCAGTTCCTCACCCTTGCATTCCTTAACGATGGCGGGCGTTTCACCGAAGACCTTCACAAAGTTCTTCAGCGTATCCCTGCAGGCGACATAGATCTGCTCGCCCACATCCACAAAGGCATAGGTCAGGGTCTTGCCCACGGCAAGGCACAGGTTGGACGGCAGTGTCCAGGGCGTGGTCGTCCAGGCCAGCAGATATACGGGCTTGCCGTTTTCCTGCAGGTCCGTGCGGAACTTGACCGCGATCCACCGGTCCTGACGCGGACGGGTGGAGTCGGACTCACGCGTGTCGGAGATGGACAGCGAGGTCTCGCAGTGTGTGCAGTAGGGCGTCACACGATAGTCGCGGTAGATCAGGCCCTTGTCATAGCAGGTCTTGAAGGCCCACATGACGCTTTCCATGAAGTCCTTGTTCATGGTCTTATAGGCGCCGTCATAGTCCACCCAGCGGGCCATCTGTTCAACATAGTCGCGCCAGGCTTCGTTGTTGCTGGACACGATCTCATAGCACTTGTCGTTGAAAACATCGATACCGATGGATTTCTCGATCTCGTTCTTATCGTCGATGCCCATCAGCACCTCGGCCTGGTTCTCGATCGGCAGGCCGTGGCAATCCCAGCCCCAGACGCGCGGGACCTTATAGCCCTGCATGGTCCAGTAGCGGGAGATCATATCCTTGATGAAGGAAACGAGCACCGTGCCGTGGTGA
>JAUNQH010000049.1:16104-19070 GCA_030536295.1 Clostridia bacterium
AAATTCCGCACAAAACCGCCTTTCCCCGGAGCTGTGGGGAAAGGCGGTCCGTCATAGAAGACCACTTCACCGCCCTGAGGGCGCTCAATGGATTTCTCAAAGGTCTGATCATCCTTCCAGTATTGCAGGATCTCGGGCTGGATGACCGAAAAATCAGGCTTCGCGGACAGTTCTTCGAATCTCATTGCTAAACCTCCGAACCGGTAAATAAATAAGGAAACTTAACTAATAGATATTGCCACGGAAAGCGCGCTTTGTCAATGAAAAAAGGCTTTCCGGACAGATAAACAGACAATAAACATAAACACCGTGGTCAGTCCTCATCCCTGTCCAGGATCTTCGGCACGATCGCCTGGCTGATCTTGCGCACGGCAACGCCCAGCAGGGCCAGCAGCACGATGCACATCAGGTATTTCACAGCCTCCCATGGGATCAGGGCAAGCAGCTTGAATGAAAGAAACAGCAGCGGCGCGATAACGAGCACGCCCATCCCGATCAGGAACAGGATCATCAGCCCGATGACCCGCAGCATGTTCAGCAGTGTTTTCACGATATACTCCCCTTCCCGGCCGTCCTGTCAGACCGGCACGTTCCGTATTCTATCATAACGCGGTCCGATTTGGAATAGCCGCATTCCCGGCGCACGGGATTTTCCGGCACGTGTCCGTACAATATCGCGGTTTTTCCAAATAACCGTTGACAGCATGCCGGAAAACAGATATCCTTTTTATAAAGAAAGAGGGGTATACTGAATGATCTTTGTCAAGCGCAAGACCATCGGTCTTTTGATCAACAAAACGGATGCCTATTTTGACGATTCCGTCAGCCGGATGATCCAGGTAGAAGCCAAACGGCTGGATTATGATGTTTTTGTCTTCTGCACGGTCGGCTATCATTCCAGCAACAACAAGTATGACCGTCATGAGCAGGGCATGCTGGACATGGTCCCGCTTGAACAGCTGGACGGCATCATCGTCGTGCCTGACAGCTACGAGCTTCCCGGCTCCCGTCAGGCGCTGCTGAACACGCTGCGCGAACGCGCGACCTGTCCCATCGTTGCCATCCGCTACCACGGCGATCCGTATCCCTGCGTCTATACGGATGAGACCCGCGCGATCCGGCCCATCATCCGCCACCTGATCGAGGATCACGGGCTGACCGATATCCGCTTCCTGTCCGGCTACAAAGGGCATGTTGACGCCGAGCTGCGCCTGCAGTGCTACCGCGAGGAAATGGCCTCACACGGATTGAAAGTGCGCGATGAAGATGTATTTTTCGGCGAGATGTGGCTGAATGACGGTCCGCCCGCTTATCAGCATTTCTTCGTTGAATCCGGTTCCCGTCCCCAGGCGATCGTTTGCGCCAATGACTACATGGCCGTCAGCCTCATCCGCGAAATGAACGCGCACGGCATCCGCGTGCCGGAGGATTGCATCGTCACCGGCTTTGACCATATCCAGGATACGGAGATGGGCATCATCTCCCTGACGACTGTGGCGCAGGATTATGACGCCATGGTCACCCGTGCCATGACCATGCTGGATAAATATATCCGTTCCGGCAAAACGGCGGGCCAGGAGTCCGGTCCCGTCAAGATCGGTCTGCCCGGCCGTCCCGTGTTTGGCGCCAGCTGCGGCTGCGGCATCATGGATCCGGATGAGCTCGGCCGCTCCAATACCGAAAACACGGCATACATCCGTTATCTGAAGCAGCGCGAGGTCAGCATGACCTATTTCTCCATTGAGGCCAGCGCCTGCGATTCCCTCAGCGATCTGCATGAGGTGATCATCCGCAAAAGCGATGACATTCCCGAGCAGCGTGATTTCTATCTCTGCCTGTTTGAGGAAGAGAACACGGATTCCGATCAGCATGTGTTTGCCGAACAGATCACGGACCGCGCGTGCCTTGTTTCCGCCATGCGGGACCGCAAGGATAACGGCATGCCCATGATCTCCTTTGACCGCCGCGCGATCCTGCCGCCCATGGCCGACCGTCCCGATGAGGCGCAGACATTCTTCGTCATGCTGCTGCACCGTCAGGAAAGATGCTACGGCTATGCCGTATCCGCCTATGTGGACGGGGCGATCCCTTCCAACTTCTATCATCACTGGAATGTGGTGCTCGCCGGCGCCGTACGGAATATTCATATCCAGGGCCGCCTGCACCGGCTGTATGAGGAGCGCCGGCTGGCCTCCGTGACAGACCCGATGACGCGTATGCTCAACCGCCGCGGTTTTGAGGAACAGATCCAGCCCCGCTGGGATCAGCTTTGCCTGGAGCGTGCCAACGTCACCTTCATTTATTTCGACATGGACAACCTGAAGACCATCAATGACCGCTACGGTCACGCCGACGGCGACAACGCGATCCGGATGCTCGGCCGCGCGATCGTGCACTCCGCGCCGAAGGATTCAGTCTGCGCCCGCATGGGCGGCGATGAATTCGTTCTGTTCATGCCGAATACCACGCGCGTCATGGCGGAGCGGTATCCCGCGCAGTTTGAACAGGTGCTGTCCGAGATCAACCAGGAGAGCCGCAAGCCGTATGAGGCGGTCTGCAGCTACGGCATCTACACCATACACCTTGAGGAAGGCACGCAGCTTGAGACCTGCATCCAGTACAGCGATGAGCAGATGTACCGGATGAAGAGCGCCCGCAAAAAAGCGGCGGCGGACAAAAAGTGATCATCCATTCGCGGCATCATGCATGCCGCGTTTTTTTCATGTCAATGGAATCATTCATCAGCTCTGCACGTTATATAGGTAAGCACAGTAAATCATGAGCATTACCTGTATATAAGGAGGTATCACCATGTCCGCATCCGTAAAAGCGAAGACAGGATAACAACACTGACTTGCGGCGCGGGCCGTGTCGGGTTACAAGTATGACAAACCGGGCAGAAGAAAAAGCGCACGCTGACATATTCCTATGACGCGTGCGGAAATATCACACAGGTGAAGACAGGG
>JAUNQH010000079.1 GCA_030536295.1 Clostridia bacterium
GCACGCTTTTAAGGGCAACGGATTTTGAATCCGCCGCGTCTGCCATTCCGCCACTCCGGCGCGGGTGCAATTATACCACAGAAAACGGAAGAAAAGCAACCGGATTTTTAAACACGAACGTTCGGGAGATGTTTCTGCTTTGTTTTTCGCCAAAACCGCTTGACAAAGTCAAAAAACAATCTAAAATGGTCACATGATAAGGCTTGCCTTATCGAATAGAGGCGCGGCTGACAAGAGTAATCACCGGGAGCCCGGCCGGGGCGAGGATCGGCGATGAAAGGGGATGCCGCCGAGATGCTCTTTCCGCGGCCGGGAAGGGGTGTCGGGCGGCGGATGAAGAATCCGCCGACTGTCACGGCGCCTTGCGCCGTGGAGCGCTATTCACTGTTGATAAACCCTTTGTTTGTGTTTATGGGCAGCGATTAGCGTCGCCGCCTTTTTCTATTTTATTATGGGGCGATGCACCCGAACAACAAGGAGGAACCACACATGAAGAAAGTACTTGCTCTGATCCTGGCCGCCGTATTGCTGCTGACGCTTGCCGGCTGCGCGAAGAAGGACGAAGCGCCCGCCGCGACCGAGGCGCCCGCCTTGACCTAAGCCCACGCCGCTGAAGAAGCTCCCGCGGCTGAAGAGAACGCTGCGGCTGAAACCGTCGTTATCAAGGGTCTGGAAGACGGCGTTCTGACCGTTGCCATGGAATGCGCCTACGCGCCGTATAACTGGGCGCAGCCCGATGATGCCAACGGCGCCGTGCCGATCAAGGATTCCAACCTGTATGCCAACGGCTACGATGTGATGATGGCCAAGGCGATCTGCGAGGCCAACGGCTGGAAGCTGGAAGTTGCGCAGCTGGACTGGGATTCCCTGATCCCCGCCGTGCAGGCCGGAACCATTGACGCGGTCATCGCCGGTCAGTCCATGACCGCCGAACGTATGGAAGCCGTTGATTTTGCCGGTCCCTATCTGTATGCCACCATCGTTTGCCTGACGAAGCAGGACAGCGCGCTGGCGAACGCGAAGGGCATTTCCGAAATGAAGGGCACCTGCACCAGCCAGAGCGGAACCATCTGGTACGATTCCTGCCTGCCGCAGATCAAGGATGCCCAGATCCAGCCCCCGGCCGAATCCGCTCCCGCCATGCTGATGGCACTGGAATCCGGCACTGTGGATTTCGTCTGCACCGATATGCCTACCGCCCAGGGCGCCCTGATCGCCTATCCCGATTTCAAACTGCTTGACTTTGCCGGCTCCGGGGATGATTTCCAGGTCTCCGACGAAGATATCAACATCGGTATTTCCCTGATGAAGGGCAACACCGCGCTGAAGGAAGCGATCGATGCCTACCTGAGCACGCAGACCGCGGATGATTTCAACGCGCTGATGGCCGAGGCGATCAAGATCCAGCCGCTGAGCGAGTAATGACAGGAGTTTGATATGTTATCACAACTGATCCTCGATATCGGGAGCATCTGGTCCAAATACGGCATGGTGTATCTGACCGGTATCGGCAATACACTGCTTCTGGCTGTGACCGCGACTCTGATCGGCTGTCTGATCGGTTTCGCGTGCGGTATCCTGCAGACGATCCCGTACACGCGGACGGATATCTGGATCAAACGCTTTCTGCTGAAGCTGATCCGGATCGTGATCCGCGTCTATGTGGAAGTGTTCCGCGGGACTCCCATGATCCTGCAGGCCGTATTCATTTACTACGGGCTGCCGTATTTTACCGCGAACGCCGTCCGATTTACGGATATCTGGACCGTGAGCATTCTCGTTGTTTCCATCAATACCGGCGCGTATATGGCCGAATCCGTACGCGGCGGCATCATGTCCATTGATATAGGGCAGACCGAAGGCGCGAAGGCGATCGGCATGACGCATCTGCAGACCATGCTGTATGTCATTCTGCCGCAGACGCTGCGGAATATCATGCCGCAGATCGGCAACAACTATATTATCAACGTGAAGGATACATCCGTCATGTTCATCATCGGTTTTCAGGATTTCTTCGCGGTGCACAAGATGGTATCCGGCGCCGTGTTCAAGTATTTCCCGTCCGCCATGGTGGAGATGGTCGGCTATCTGACGCTGACGCTGGTGGCTTCCTTCCTGCTGCGCAAGCTGGAGAAGAAACTCGCGGGGAAAGGGAACTATGAACTTGTGAATACGGATCAGCTTGTGATGACCGCGGGAACTTACAGTTATCCGGACAGCGAGGCGCCGTTTGCCGAGCAGAACAGGGAGATCGGAGGCGGAAACAATGAGTGAACCGATCCTTGAAGTACGCCACCTTTCAAAAAGCTTCGGCTCCCACGCGGTGCTGAAGGATGTGGACTTCAACGTGAGCCCCGGCGACGTGGTCAGCATCATCGGCGCGTCAGGCAGCGGAAAATCCACGCTGCTGCGCTGTATCAACCTGCTGGAAACGCCCACGACCGGAGAGATCCTTTTTCACGGAAAAGATATGACTTCCGGCAGGGTGAATCCGAACACGTACCGCGCCAAGGTCGGCATGGTATTCCAGAGCTTTAACCTGTTCAACAATATGACCGTGCTGGACAACTGCCTTGTCGGCCAGATCAGGGTCAACAAATGCGCGAAGGAGGAAGCGCGCAAACGGGCGCTGCATTATCTGAACAAAGTCGGCATGCTGCCGTATATCAACGCGAAGCCCGCGCAGATGTCCGGCGGTCAGAAACAGCGTGTCGCGATCGCAAGAGCACTGGCGATGGAACCGGAGATCCTGCTGTTTGATGAACCGACTTCCGCGCTGGATCCGGAAATGGTGGGCGAGGTTCTGGATGTTATGAAATCACTGGCGCGGGATAATATGACCATGCTTGTGGTCACGCATGAGATGAGCTTTGCGCGTGATGTCAGCACCCGCGTGGTGTATATGGCAGACGGTGTCATCGTGGAGGAAGGTCCGCCCGCCCAGGTACTGGAAACGCCGAAGGAACTGAAGACAAGGGACTTTTTGTCACGATTCCTGAATAATTAAAACACAGATCCACACGGTCCGCGCCGGAAACGGCGCGGGCTGTTTTTTACCGGAAGCGCAATAACCGGTCCGCAAAGAATGGAAACGATTGCAACAGATGTGCCGTTTGCGATGTATATATACAAATCATTTAATAAAACATCAGAAATGAAACCATAATCAACAAATAATATATTGACAAGCATATACGGAGGATGTAGTATGGAATTGCAAACGATTGCGTAATTTGCATAATGAAGCGGAACGGAGCTGAAACAGTGGTCAAACTGAAGGATATTGCCGAGGCCTGCAATGTTTCGGTGGCAACGGTCTCACGCGCGCTGAACGGGCTGACGGATACGAACCGCGGACGGACGGAGGAGATCCGGCGCATTGCCCGCGAAATGGGCTACTATCCGAACGCGGCCGCGCGTGCGCTGAAAACAAACAGATCATATAACATCGGCATTCTCTATGAGGATAAGATGAATCATGAGTATTTTTCCGTGCTGATCGATTCACTGCGTGAGAATGCCGAGGTCAACGGTTATGACCTGACCTTTATCAGCCGGACCGACAAGGTGGAGCACGCGAAAGGCGAAAGGATGAATTATTACGAACACGCGCGCCGCAGGAATCTGGACGGCGTTGTTGTGATCCAGGCTGACTTCAATTCGTCCGAGGTGATACGGCTGGCCACGAGCAGCATTCCCGTGGTCATCATTGATCATGAATATGAGGGATGCGACTGCGTGCTCAGCGACAACCGCAGAAGCATGGAGCAGATCGTGGAAGCGGTCTATAATGCCGGACACAGACGCATCGCCTTTATCCACGGCGAGGACGGCAATGTGACAAGAAGCCGTACGGCCGGATTTTACAAAAGCTGCGCGGAACACGGGATCAAAGTGCCGCAGGAGTATGTAAAGGACGGTCATTTCCATGATCCCGCACGCTGCGTACAGCCGCTGCTGGAGCTGCTGGATCTGCCGAAGCCGCCGACCTGTATCCTGTTTCCGGATGACTACAGCTGCCTGGGAAACCTCGGCGTGCTTGAAGCCAGGGGGATCCGGATCCCGGAGGATCTGAGCATTGTCGGATTTGACGGAATAAGACTGACGGAAATGATGAAGCCGCATCTTACGACCTACTCGCAGGACGCGTGGGAGATCGGCCACCAGGCGATCAGTGTCGTGCTCGACGCGATCGAGAATGAAGACGAACATGAACCGTCGCAGATCCATGTGGCCGGCAAGCTGGTCGCGGGTGAAACGCTCGGCAAACTGTGAAACTGTCGCGGAAAGCGATGGCAATATCACCGGCATGAACCGGCAGAATACACTCAGAACCGGCGAATAACGGATATTTTCTCCTTTCCGGGCACCGCGAACGCGGTGCCTTTATTTTCTTTTTCAGACCCCTTGCAATTCAATGGGTTGTCTGATATAATTCATCCGATTACGCACCTTTGCCCTGCGATCACTTGTGCCGTGTATACGGTCCCACGTCGCCTATGGGCAGAGGGTGGAAAAAACAAGGAGGAACCCCAAATGGCAGTCATTTCCATGAAACAGCTCCTGGAAGCCGGTGTGCACTTCGGTCATCAGACCCGCCGGTGGAACCCCAAAATGGCTCAGTACATCTTCACTGAGCGCAACGGCATCTACATCATCGACCTGCAGAAGACCGTGAAAAAGGTTGATGAAGCGTACGCTTTCATCCGCGACATCGCGATGGAAGGCAAGACCGTGCTGTTCGTCGGCACCAAGAAGCAGGCTCAGGAATCCATCGAGTCCGAAGCGAAGCGCTGCAACATGTACTTCGTGAACAACCGCTGGCTGGGCGGCATGCTGACCAACTTCCGCACCATCCGCACCCGTA
>JAUNQH010000050.1 GCA_030536295.1 Clostridia bacterium
GGGAACAGGTCGTCCTGTACAACTACGACATCGTCACCTATCATCAGGCGGACTGGCAGAATACCTATTATCTGGTCCGTCCGGACTACGCGAAGAAGAACGCGACCAACCTGATCAACTATCTGAGCAGGAACGGTGCAGAGGGTATTGCCTTCCGTGATATCGGCAATCTGCTGAGCGCGGATTATTACAACCGGAATACCGTGACCCGCGAAGAAGTGCTCAGAATGAATGTGGAGACCCTGAAGGAGGCAAACGCCGCCGGACTTCATGTTACGGTGAAAACCGGTAACGACTACGCCGTACCTTACGCGGAACTGATCACGGATATGAATCTGACCGGCAACGCCTATGCCATCATCGACCGGAAGATCCCCTTCTATGAGATCGCCCTCCACGGCATGAAGGACTATACCGGTGAAGCCATCAACCTGGCCGGTGATTATCAGACCGCCCTGCTGGAAAGCGCGGAATACGGCGCCGGACTGAACTTCACCTTCATGAAGGAAGATACCATGATCCTTCAGGACAGCCAATACAGCTGCTATAATTCCGCGGCCTGGGACCGCTGGAAGGAGCAGGTGATCCCCATGATCACCCGGTATCAGAAGGAAATGACCGGCCTGAACCGCCAGACCATCACCGGGCATGAATATCTGGACGATGAGGTCACCGTGACCGTTTACGAAGACGGAACCAAAGTCTATGTCAACTACAGCAGCTATGACTGGAACGGCGAGGGCGTGACCGTTCCCGCACGGGATTATTTAGTGGAAAGGGGGAGTAAGTAATGAGCAAAAGTACCAGAAGCACGATCCAGAGCAGACGTGCCCGTACCGGATACCTGTTTATTCTTCCGTTTATCATCGGCTTCCTCGTTTTCATGGTCAAACCGCTGATCATTTCTCTGGAAATGGCCCTGAGCAACGTGAAGCTGAATCCCGGCGCTCCCTACACCCTTGAGTGGAACAACTTCTTCAACTTCAAGTTCTCCATCACCAGCGACGCCCAGTATAACCAACTGCTGATGGACGAGATCGGCAGAATGGCCATCAATACCATCGCGATCCTGGTCATGAGCTTTGTGATCGCCGTCATCCTGAACCAGAAGTTCAAGGGACGCATCTTCTGCCGCGTGATCTTCTTCCTGCCTGTGATCCTGGCCTCCGGTGTCCTGCCCGGCATCGAAAGCTCCAACGAGTTCTTCAACCTGATGACGGATGTGGCCAAGGAAGCGACGGAAGGTTCAGGTGTGAACCTGTCCGCGGCTCTGGAGAACCTGCTCTCCGTGTCCGGCGTGGCAGGGGAAGTCTTCGATGTGATCTTCCAGATGATCGATGCCATCTATGATATCGTTATGGCCAGCGGCATTCAGATCATCGTGATCCTGTCCGGTCTGCAGTCCATTTCCCCGTCCCTTTATGAAGCGGCGGACGTGGAAGGCTGCTCCGCCTGGGAATCCTTCTGGAAGATCACCTTCCCCATGGTCAGCCCCCTGCTGATGGTGAACCTGATCTATACGATCGTGGACTTCTTCATGAAGAACGATAATAAGGTCATGGAGCGCATCAACAACTACATGACCGGCGGTAACGCCGTCGAAATGAACTTCGGCTATGCTTCAGCTATGAGCTGGATCTATTTCGGTGTCGCCCTCGCGTTCATCGGAGTGGGTACCGTGATTATTAAGATGGCGGTGAAGTCTTATGAGTAAAGATAATACCATCTATCTGGGTGAACGCAAGGACTTCTGGGAGCGTAACCGCCGCAGCGGCGGATATCTGCTGAAGAAACGGGCGAAAGAGATCTCTGTCTCCGTGATCCGCGGGCTGCTGATGTTCGGCCTGTGCTTTATGATCATCCAGCCCATGATCAATCGTCTGGCCATGAGCTTCATGGAAGAAAAGGACCTGTACGATTCCACCATTATCCTGCTGCCCCGTAACGTGACGCTGGATAACTACCGGATCGTGGCGGAACTGACGACTTTCCCGAAATCCATGATCAATTCCCTGTGGATCTCCATCGTCATGTCCATCGCGCAGATCGTTTCCACCACCCTGGTGGCTTACGGGTTTGCACGCTTTGAATTCCCGCTGAAGAAATTCTGGTTCGGCTGTGTGGTCATGCTGATCATCATTCCGCCCCAGACGATCCAGACCGCTCTGTATTCTTCCTTCACCCGGTTTGATATCCCGGGCATCCTCGGACTCTTCGGGGTTCCCGGCATCTTCGAACTGACCACCGGCTCACCGCTGAACATCCGTGCCTCGATCTGGCCCTATCTGCTGATGTGCCTGACCTGTATGGGCCTGAAGGACGGACTGTACATCTACATGATGCGGCAGTACTTCAGGGGCGTGCCGGACAGCCTGGAGGAAGCGGCCTATGTTGACGGCTGCGGAACCATGCATACCTTCGTGAAGATCATGCTTCCGGACGCGCTGCCCACCATCGCCAGCTGCTTCCTGTTCAGCTTTGTGTGGCAGTGGACGGACCTGTTCTACAGCCGGAACTTCCTGACCGGGTTCAAGCTTTATTCCACCGAAATGAGCGTTATGGTCAGCCGTATGAGCAAGTATTTTGCTTCCGATGCCACCCAGGCTGTTGTCGTTCCGAACGGACGTCAGCTGCAGCTGGTATCCATCGCGGTGCTGTTCTGCTGCATCCCGCTGATCATCCTGTATATCTTCACCCAGAGGACATTTGTGGAAAGTATCGCTATGACCGGTTCCAAGGAATAAGGGTTGTACAGATGTGGTATTTTTCCCGAAAATCAGCGAAACGACTTGTTATCTGTCCGAATTATGGATATAATAGACCTGACCATAAAAATCAATGGTACTTCAAATCGATACTGTGTGGTCTATTAAAGACCGCATAGCAATAAAAAAAGGAGGTTTTCTCATTATGAAGAAAATCATCGCCCTGGTTCTCGCGGCCATGATGCTGCTGGCTTGCTGCAGCTTCGCTTCCGCGGAAGCTCCCGAAGGATATCCGGCCGTGATCGAAGGCCTGGATTTCGGCGGAGAGACTGTTTACATCTATGACTGGTGGTCCTCCGGCGAGCGCGAAGCCGAACCCAGCGAAGAAACCCAGCTGACCTATGACTATCGTGACTGGCTGGAAGCCACTTACAATGTCAAGCTGGTCGAAGTTGCTCTGTCCGACTGGGCCGGCAACCCCACCGAACTGGCCAACATGGTCATGAACGCCGACAACTCCAAGCTGTGCGTCATCGCCGTGGCTAATGACTTCGCGGGTTCTGCCCTGAGCAACAACCTGTATGCTCCCTGGAACATCGAGATCGGCGATCAGTTCAACACTGCTGCTGTCGAATTCATGACCAAGGGCGGCGTCACCTACGGTGTCGGCATCGGTGCCAATGAGCCCCGTTCCTGCATCTTCTTCAACAAGCGCGTCCTGACCGAAGCCGGCATCGATCCCGAATCCATCTATGATGCTCAGGCTGACGGCACCTGGACCTGGGAAATGTTCGAAGAACTGCTGAAGGCCACCACCCGCGACATCGACAACGATGGCGTGTTCGACATCTACGGCCTCACCGGTTCCGGCGATGACTATTGCCAGGGTCTGGTATTCGCCAATGGCGCTACCTTCTTCGATGCCGACGAAAACGGCAAGCTGGTCCCCACCATCGGCAGCGACGCCGGTCTGGAAGCTCTGCAGTATCGTATTGACACCTGGAACGCTTATGCCGCTCCCACGCCCGATGGCGCCAACTGGGACTGGTTCAAAGATTTCTGGAAGCAGGGCACCTCTGCTTTCTATGCCGGCCAGACCTGGCAGGGCTTCAACGACGGTTCCGAAATGGCTGACATGGCCGATGAGTGGGGCTGCGTGATGTTCCCCAAGGGACCCAAGGCTGACGATTACATGGCTTATGTGTGCCCCAACATCTACGGCGTACCCGCTGTTTACGATGAAGAGACCACCACTAAGATCCAGCAGATCTTCTCCCTGTACGAACTGCCCACTCCCGGCGTTGATGACGAAGACGGCTGGATCGGCTACAAGTACAACTACACCGACGAGCGCGCTGTTGACGAAACCTACGCTATGATGCGCGGCAACGATCATGCCTGCTCCAACAAGACCTTCCTGCTGGGCTCCGCCAATGACACCATCGGCGGCAACCTGATGTGGGCTCTGGACAACGGCACTCCCGCTGAGATCGTGGAAGCTGCTACGCCCGCTTGGCTGGACAAGTGCGCTGTGTTCAACGGCGACATGAGCCAGGAAGAACTGGATGCCAAGAACGCTGCGGAAGCCGAAGCTGCCGCTGCTGAAGCTGCTGAATAATTCCTGACTGAGAAATCTGATATTCAGATCATCAGGGCGCGCCCCGTAAAGGGGCGCGCTTTTTCTGTTCATTACTGTTCCAAATTTGTTCGTACATGCGGAAACTCCTTGACAATCAAGGAAGCAGGTCACTATAATAAATATAGTGTATGCCCATATCAAAACTACAAGACAGAGGGGTTTTTGCTATGAAATACGTTCTCGGTATCGACCTTGGCACCTCCGGCACCAAAACCGTATTGTTTGATCAGACCGGCAAGGGGATCGCTTCCTCCACCGTAGAGTATCCCATGTATCAGCCCCAGAACGGCTGGGCAGAACAGGATCCGGCCGACTGGTACAACGCGGCGGTCGCCACGATCCGCACCGTGCTTGAAAAATCAGGCGTAAATAAGGACGATGTCGTTTCTCTCGGCATCAGCGGCCAGATGCACGGCCTTGTGATGCTGGATGAGAATGATGAAGTGATCCGCAAGAGCATCATCTGGTGCGATCAGCGTACCGCGAAGGAATGTGAAGAGATCACGGCCAAAGTCGGCTACGAAAATCTGATCCGCATCACCGCCAATCCGGCCCTGCCCGGATTCACCCTGAGCAAACTGGTATGGGTGCGCAACCATGAGCCGGAAAACTATGCCCGCTGCAAGCATGTGCTGCTGCCGAAGGACTATGTACGCTTCATGCTGACCGGCGATTTTGCAACCGAAGTGAGCGATGCTTCCGGCATGCAGATGCTGGATGTGCCGAACCGCTGCTGGAGCGATGAGCTGCTTGGCATTCTCGATATTGACAAGAATATGCTGGCGAAGGTCTATGAGAGCTGCGAAGTGACCGGCCATATCTCTGAAAAGGCCGCCGCGCTGACCGGGCTGAGCGTGAATACCCTGGTGGTCGGCGGTGCCGGCGACAATGCCGCGGCGGCTGTGGGCACGGGTGTTGTTGAAGACGGCAAAGCCTTTACGACGATCGGAACCTCCGGCGTTGTGTTCGCGCATACGGACAAGCTGGCCATCGACCCCAAAGGCCGTGTGCACACCTTCTGCTGCGCCGTGCCCGGCGCGTGGCATGTGATGGGCGTGACACAGGCTGCCGGACTGAGCCTGAAATGGTTCCGCGACAATTTCTGCGCGGCTGAAAAGACCGCTGCCGAAGCGATGGGCGTGGATACCTATGACCTGACCAACAAGGAAGCCGCGCAGAGCCCCATCGGCGCCAACAAGCTGATCTACGCGCCGTACCTGATGGGCGAGCGTACCCCGCATCTGGATTCCGACTGCCGCGGCGTATTCTTCGGTCTGAGCGCCATGCATCAGCGCCGTGATCTGCTGCGTGCCGTGATGGAAGGCGTGACCTATTCCCTGAATGACTGCCTGGGTGTACTGGCTGAGATGGGCGTCGCGCCCGAGACCATGCTGGCCTGCGGCGGCGGCGGAAAGAGCCCGCTGTGGCGCCAGATGCTGGCGGATGTGATGAACTGCCCCGTTGCCACGACCGTGAATACCGAAGGCCCCGCGCTGGGTGTCGCGATCCTGGCGGGCGTGGGTGCCGGCCTGTACAGCAGCGTGCAGGAAGCCTGCCGTGCCATGATCCACGTGAATCCCGCGCAGGAGCCGATCGCGGAGTTTTTTCCGAAGTAGGAGGTTGTATATAAGGTTTTCAAAAAGCTGTATCCTGCGGTAAAGGATCTGTACGGCGATCTGGCTTCACTGTGACGGGAGGTTCTGAAAAATGAAGTGTCAGTTTTGTGATTGTGTAGACAGCAAGGTTATTGATTCCCGCCCGACGGAAGACGGACTCAGTATCCGCAGAAGACGTGAATGCATCAATTGCGGCCGCCGGTTCACGACCTATGAGAAAGTGGAAATGATGCCGCTGATCGTGGTCAAGCGCGACGGCAGAAGGGAATCATTCAACGCCGATAAGATCAAGACAGGTATATTCCATGCCTGTGACAAGCTGCCTGTGAGCATGGCGCAGATCGATGCCATTGTGAACCGGGTCGAAAAGAAGGCTTATTCGACGATGGATGGCGAGGTCACGACCCAGAAGATCGGTGACCTGGTGATGGCGGAACTGAAGGAACTGAATGACGTGGCATATGTCAGGTTTGCTGCCGTATACAGAAAATTCACCGATCTGAGCACTTTCATGGATGAACTTCAGAAGCTTGTGAACGAAAGCAAGAGCAACGTGTAAAAGAACGGACCGGACGCTGATGTCAGCGTCCGGTCTTTTCGGAAGAGCGGGGAAAACAATATGAAAGCAGGCTGCCGGAGGGCAGCCTGCTTTTCTCGTTCGATCCTGTTTTATTCTTCTACACGGAAAGCGTAGATCGTTGTGGTGTCATACTTTTCACCCGGACGCAGCACCGTGGTGCCGGGGAAGTTGCTGTGATGGGGCGAATCGGGACAATGCTGCGTCTCCAGGCAGAGACCGGAATACTGACCGTAGGTCATGCCGTCTTTGCCGCCTTCCGCGTGCGTGGTGCAGGCGGTATACAGCTGAATGGCGGGCTGATCAGTGATGACTTCCATGGCGCGGCCGGATTCCTCATGAACAACATAAGCGGCCTGGGCCATGTTTTCACCGGAGCACAGCACAAAGTTGTGATCATATCCGCCGGCGGGGATCATCTCCGGGCACTCGCTCATCCGGTCAAGCCCGTCGCCGATCAGCGCGCCGTAGCGCAGATCCAGCGGCGTTCCGTTGACGGGATAATAGGCGCCGGTGGGGATCAGACCGCTGTCGACCTTGGTGGTGACATCCGCGTCGATCTGCACGATATGATCGCGGACCGTGCCGTGATCATGACCGGCAAGATTGAAGTAGGAATGATTGGTCAGATTGCAGAGCGTGGGCTTGTCCGTTGTCGCCTGATAGCGGATGATCAGATCATTATCGTCATTCCAGGTGAAGGTAACGGAAACATCCAGCGTGCCGGGATAGCCTTCCTCACCGTCCGGGCTGACGCGGCGGAAGGTGACGGAATCCTCATGCTCACCTTCGACAGGCGTGCCTTCCCACAGATACGCGTTGAAGCCCTTGATGCCGCCATGCAGGTGGTTGGGACCGTTATTGACGGCGAGCTTATACTCGACTCCGTCCAGCGTGAAGGAGCCGCGCGCGATCCGGTTGCCGTAGCGGCCGACGGTATCACCGAAGAATCCGTGCGGTTTCAGATAGGGATCAAGCGTGTCGAAACCGAGAACGACATCAGCCAGCGTGCCGTTCTTATCGGGAACGATGATGTTCGTCAGGATCGCACCGAACTCGATCGCCGAGATCGACGCGCCGGACGCGTTGGTCAGCGTGAAACGGCGCACATCCTGCCCGTCTTCGGTCTGGCCCCAGATAACCGTTTTGATTGACATACTGCCACCTCTTTCTGTTTCCGAAAGGAAACTGTTCATATTCTGCATGAAGCGGACCCCGTCCGCAATATCCTAAACCGTTGTTCCGTCCCGCGCGGAAGATGTTTCCGCGGCAGAAAGCTCAAAGACAGGTTCTTCAACATCCGCCAGACGGCGCTGGATCGTTTTTGTTTTTGAAAAAGCGGAATCGATCGATTCACCGGCCTGATCCAGCCGCCTGCGCGTATCCTGCAGCAGATCGGCAAAACGCCCGAAGTCGGTCTTGATATCGCCCAGCAGGCGCCAGACCTCACCGCTGCGCTGTTCGATGGCCATGGTCCTGAATCCCATCTGCAGCGCGTTCAGCATGGCTGAGAATGTGCCGGGACCGGCGATGACAACACGATACTCGCGCTGGACGCTTTCCGGCAGCTCCGGATCCTGAAGGACTTCGGCATAAAGCCCTTCGATCGGCAGGAACATGACCGCGAAATCCGTTGTATACGGCGGAACAATGTATTTGGACGAAATGCGTTTTGCCTCGGTGCGGATACGCCTGCAGAGCTCCTTGCGGGCGTTTTCAGTGGCTGCCGCGTCACCGCGCTGGCTGGCTTCGGTAAGACGCAGATAGTCCTCCTGGGGAAATTTGCTGTCGACCGGCAGACGGATGATCCCGCCTGTCTTGTCCGGCAGCCTGATCGCAAATTCCACACGTTCGGTCCCGTTCGGGACGACCGCGGTGTTTTCATCATACTGGCCCGGGGAAAGGGACTGGCGGATCAGACTGCCCAGCAGCATTTCACCCCAGATGCCGCGCGTCTTTACATTCGTGAGCACCTTTTTCAGGTCGCCGACGCCGGAAGCCAGCGCGTGCATCTCGCCGAGCCCCTTATAGACGGACTCAAGACGCTCGCTGACCTGACTGAATGAGGCTGTCAGTTTCCTGTCCAGCGATTCAGTCAGCTTTTCATCCACGGTACGGCGCATCTGCGTCAGCTGACGTTCATTCTCCAGCCTGAAATTCTCCAGCCTTGAATCAATACGGGCAAGACCGTCATTCAGAACGGACGCGGTCTGTCCGGAACGCTCCTCCTGATTGCGGGTGGAAAGAAGCACCTGACGCTGCATGCTTTCCAGCAGCGCGGATTGCGACTGTCCCATCTGTGAGAGCGTGGTCATCAGCGACTGATTCGCCGTATGCAGCTGTTCGGCCGTTTCGTCATGCTGCTCATCCAGCTCATCCAGAAGACGGTTTGCAAGCCGCGTGAAGGCGTGCTCGCTTTCGTCATCGGAACGCTGACGGTCACGCAGGCCGCGGCTCTGGCGCACGAGCAGGATGATGAGGAGCACGGCGCACAGCGTCAGCAGCATGATGATCCATATGAAGTAAAGATCATTCACGTTCCGTCACCTCCGGCATTACATTTCGCGCCGTCCCTCGAGGGCTTTCACGAGCGTGACATCATCCGTGTATTCCAGATCGCCGCCGACCGGCACGCCGTGGGCGATGCGCGTACAGCAGGGCCCCAGCGGCTTGACCAGCCGGGCGATATACGCGGCGGTCGCTTCACCTTCCACATCCGGATTGGTGGCAAGGATCACCTCTGACACATGCTCCGCTTCGATCCTTTCAAGCAGCTCACGGATGCGGATATCATCCGGACCGATGCCGTCCATGGGGGACAGTGTGCCGTGCAGAACGTGATAGAGCCCGCTGTATTCATGCAGGCGCTCAAGCGCGGATACGTCACGCGGATCACGGACTACGCAGATCTGCCCGTTATGCCTTTTCTCATCCGCGCATACGGCACAAAGCGCGCCCGCGGCGTAATTGCCGCAGCATTCACAGAAACGGATGGCTTTTCGCCCGTTCCAGATGGATACGGCGAGGTCGCGCGCGTCTTCAAGCGGCATGGATGCGATATAATAGGCAAGACGAAGCGCCGTTTTCTTGCCGATACCCGGCAGACGGTTCAGCTCCGCGGCCATGTTTGAGATCGGTTCGATCTGCCCGTCCATATCAGAAGAGACCGCCCATGCCCATGCCGCTCAGACCGGGCGCCATGCTGTTCATGGTCTTTTCGCGGTTTTCCTCACCCTTGCGCAGGGCTTCGTTGACGGCTGCCATGATCAGATCCTGCAGCATTTCGATATCGTCGGGATCGACGACCTGGGGATCGATGGTGATGGCGGTCACTTCGCGCTTGCCGGATACCTTCACGCTGACCATTCCGCCGCCGCTGGCTGCTTCATATTCAGCCGCGTCCAGCTTCTCCTGAGCCTCGTTCATCTGCTGCTGCATCTTCTGCGCCTGCCGCATCAGCTGCTGCATGTTGGCGCCGCCGCCGAAACCGTTGAATTGTTGTCTGCCCATAATGTTTGTCCTCCTTATTTATCTGATGTCTGAATGGTGCTTCTGATATCGAGATCGCCGGAAACCGTGGAAAGACGGATAGCCGGCGCGTTCTCCGTGATCGAGATATCGCGCGTGCGGATCCTGCCTGTGACCGAGCGGATGTACGCGTCGACCTGCGTGGCGGGTACATCCACGCGGACATTGCCGGAGACCGAGCTTGCGGCAAGCTTATCGAACGATCCGGACATATCCAGCGTGATATTGCCGCTGACATCGGTCAGACGCCATTGTCCCGCTGTGCCTTCGATGACGTTCATATCACCGGATACGGAACGGATGATACAGGTGTCGCAGTCGATATTGACCGCTTCCGCGTCACCAGAGACCGTGACAAGCTTTACGGTCAGCCCTGTCAGATCCTCAGCCTTGATATCGCCCGAGGCGGATTCCAGCGCGATATCCGAGCCGGACAGACCGCGGGCCGTCAGACTGCCGGAGACCGTTGACAGATCAAACTCGCCCTTCCATGAGCGCGGGAGCCTGATCACGATCTGCATCCAGATCGGCTGATTGATGCGGTAACTGAAGCCGCGCGTGGGTTGGTCGACCGAAAGCCTGCCGTTTTCCAGCACGACCTTCAGGTCCTCCGCACTGTTATCATCGCCGGCGATCAGGATCTGGATCTCGTCCGTATCGTCCGAGAAGACATCGAGCGTGGGCCAGGAAAGATGAACGGACAGTTCTGTGACATCAAGCGGGGAAAAGGTCTCCGTACGGTTCATGTCTCTGTGACCTCCTTTTCGGGCAACGCTTCAAGACCGGTCACGGTATCGTCCATGATCGCCATGACATACGGCATGCCCTTGCCCTGACGGTTCTGCAGGAGGATCTCCTTTTTGCTGAGCAGGGTGGCGCCGCTGCGTACCTGTGTTATGCGGAGCAAAGCGGGCATGTCGGCGCTGACAGCGCACGCGCCGGCGATCTCGCGCCCGTTGGAGCCGTTCTTGTTGAAAAAGATGCATCGCACGCCCTTGCCGCCGCGGTGCTGCAGATCAAACTCCGTTTGGGGAACACGCTTGCCCCATCCGCGGTCGGAAAGGAGAATGATCTCATCCTGTTCACCGGGCTGAAGGAAATACGCGACACTGTCGCCGGGTTCCGGCGAAACGGCGCGGACGCCGGAGGCTGTGCGGCCCTGAACAGGTACATCCGCAAGCTCGAAACGAATGCTCATGCCGCCGCGCGTCAGCAGCAGGATATGATTCCGGTCATCAGCCGGCCGGATCGCGAGCAGCGCGTCATCCTTCTTCAGCGTGACGGCTGAGAATTTACGGCTGCGGACATCATAATCCGCCGCGGCCGAGCGCTTGATCACGCCGTTCTTTGTAACAAACAGAAGATCAGGCGCGGACGCGAGACCGCCCTGAGCCGCGCACATCATGAACAAGGCCTGCTCATCGTCTTCAAGCCCCGCGAGCACGCCGCTGAGCAGCTGACCGCGATCCCGCGGCCGGATCACGGGAAGCGTGCCCACGCTGAGCGGATAGCAGTTGCCGTGATCCGTGAAGATATACAGCGTCTGTACGGAAGTCGTTTCCATCTGCCAGCGCGGGCTTCCGTCCGGGTCTTCATCCGGGCCGGGAAGGGGACTGCGCTTCAGCACCGCGGGATCGACGCGCTTCAGATAACCCGCGCGGGTATAGATGACGACCGCGTCCTCGGGAACCGGCGTATTATCCGGCAGCTCCACAGGCGTATCGGAGGGATCCTCCAGCACGGTGCGGCGCTCGTCGGCATACTCGGCCGCGATCTCCTCCATCTCTTTGCGGATGACGCCGATCAGTTTCTTTTCGCTCTTCAGGATGCTCTCCAGCCGGTCGATCAGCTTCAGCACATCCGCGTATTCCTTCCGGAGGGATTCGATCTCGAGATTGGTGAGGCGCTGCAGACGCATATCAAGGATCGCCTGCGCCTGTACATCCGAAAGCTCAAAGCGTTCCATCAGCGCGATCTTGGCTTCCTTCGGGCTCTTGCTGGCACGGATCAGGGCAATGACCTCATCCAGGTTATCCAGCGCGATCATGAGACCTTCCAGAATGTGCGCGCGTGCTTTGGCCTGGGCAAGCTCATATTCGGTGCGCCTGCGGACGACCTGTTTCTGATAATCGATATAGAAGCCGATCATCTGCTTCAGGTTCATCAGGACGGGCTTGCCCTGCGCGATGGCCACCATATTGACGCCGAACGTGATCTGCAGGTCGGAATACTTATACAGATAAGCAAGGACCTTTTTCGGATCCGTATCCTTTTTCAGCTCGATGACCGCGCGCATACCGGTACGGTCACTTTCGTCGCGGATGTCATAGATGCCGCCGAGCGCGGACTTTTTTTCCTCGCTGAGCTTCAGGATCTTTTCCAGCATCGCCGCTTTATTGATCTGATAGGGGATCTCCGTAATGGCCAGAAGCTTGCGCCCGGCGGAGCCGTCCTCGATCTGCACCCGCGCGCGCAGGGTCAGCTTGCCGCGGCCGGTCTCATACCCTTTGCGGATCTCCTCGTTATTGACGAGGACGCCGCCTGTCGGGAAATCAGGACCGGGAAGGATCCGCATCAGTTCATCCAGGGTAATATCCGGATCGTCCATCTGCGCGATGACCGCACGGATGCTTTCACCGAGATTATGCGGCGGGATGTTGGTGGCCAGACCGACGGCAATGCCGTTGGCGCCGTTGACAAGCAGATTGGGAAAACGCGCGGGGATCATGTCCGGCTCTTTCAGCGTGTCATCAAAGTTCAGCCGGAAAGGAACCGTATCCTTTTCGATATCGCGCAGCATCTGCATGGCCAGCGGTGTCATGCGCGCTTCGGTGTAACGCATGGCGGCGGCGCCGTCACCGTCCACCGAGCCGAAATTGCCGTGCCCGTCCACCAGCGGGGCGCGCATGGAAAAGTCCTGCGCGAGATGAACGAGAGCACCGTATACGGATGAGTCGCCGTGGGGATGATATTTACCGAGACAGTCGCCGACGATGCGGGCGCATTTTCTGTGCGGCTTGTCCGGCGTGGTGCCGAGCTCCATCATCGTATAAAGGATACGGCGCTGTACGGGCTTGAGACCGTCTTCCACACGGGGCAGCGCGCGCTCCAGGATCACGTGCTCGGAATAGGGCATCATGCTGTTATGCATGACGTCTTCCATAGTTGTGTCGATAATGCGGGAAGGATCATCCTTCACGATGGGCTTTTCCGGTTCATGCCTTTTTGCCATCGGTTACCGGCCTCCTTCCTGCTTCTGACCGTCCGGCAGCTCAAAATTATCCTGCCTGTTGAAATCCGCGTGCTCACAGATATAATCCCTCCGGGGCTCCACCTTGTCGCCCATGAGGATGGTCGTGAGCCGGTCGACCTGCGCCGCGTCCTCAATGGTGACGCGGATCAGCTTGCGGACGGACGGATCCATTGTGGTCTCCCACAGCTGCTCCGGATTCATCTCGCCCAGACCTTTATAGCGCTGCAGGGTATAGCCTTTGCCGGCGGCTTTGACGGCCTTGCCGAGCTCCTTGTCATCATACGCGTAGATGGTCTTCGACCCTTTTGTCACCTTATACAGCGGCGGCATGCCGATATAGACGTGACCGCCGGTGATCAGTTCCTTCATGTAGCGGAAGAAGAACGTGAGCAGGATCGCGCGGATGTGCGCGCCGTCCTGGTCCGCATCGGACAGGATCACGACCTTGCCGTATTTCAGGTTCTGTATGGAAAAGCTTTCGCCGATGCCTGTTCCGAGCGCGGTGATCAGCGAACGGAACTCCTCATTGGCGAGCACCTGGTCCAGACGCTTCTTCTCAACATTCAGCGGTTTGCCGCGAAGAGGCAGGATCGCCTGAAAACGCCGGTCGCGCCCCTGCTTCGCGCTTCCGCCCGCGGAATCGCCTTCAACGATGAAAAGCTCATTGTCTTCGTATTTGCGCCCGGTACAGCTGGAAAGCTTGCCGACAAGCGGCGCCGTTTCCAGCGCGGAGGCCTTGCGGATGTTGTCGCGCGTTTTGCGCGCGGCCTCGCGGGCCTGAGCGGCGCGGACAGCTTTGGTCACAATGGCGGACGCGTCTTCCTGATTCTTCAGATTATCCAGCCAGTCTGTCAGCTGCTGCGTGATGATGGCCTCCACGGCGGCTCTGACTTCGGTATTGCCGAGACGGCCTTTTGTCTGCCCCTCAAACTGGGGATTCTTGACCATGGTCGTAAGGACACAGGTGAGACCCTCGCGGAAGTCCTCACCGGACAGATTGTTGTCTTTTTCTTTCAGGATGCCCGTTCTGCGGGCAAAATCATTGAATGCCTTTGTAAATGCCGATTTGAAACCGGCTTCATGCGTGCCGCCCTCGGGCGTGTTGATATTGTTGACATAGGAGAAAAGACTCTCACTGTATCCGTCGGTATACTGGATGGCGGCGCGGCAGACCGTGTTGTCCTTCCGGCCTTCCATATAGATGATGTTCTCATGCAGCGGGGTCTTGCCGTCGTTCAGGTAACGGACATAATCGGAAATGCCGCCGTCATAGCAGAAGACGCGGGTCCGCTCCTCGGCGGAGGAAAGACGCTCATCGGTAAAGGTGATCCTGATGCCCTTGTTCAGGTAGGCAAGCTCCTGCAGCCTGCGGGAGACCTGCTCCGTGTTGAAGGTGACATCCTCGAAAACGGCATCATCCGGCAGAAAACGGACAAGCGTGCCCTTTTTCCGTGTGTTGCCGATCACTTCAAGCGGACCGGCAGGCTCACCGGCGATGACTTTTCCTTTGGCGGGATCATATTCGGATGTGAAAGCCATGCGGTAGTGCGTCCAGTTGAGGAAGACATCCACGGTGAGCCACTTGCTCAGCGCGTTGACAACGCTCGCGCCGACACCGTGAAGACCGCCCGAGTAGTCATAATTCTCGTTATTGAATTTGCCGCCGGCATGAAGAACCGTGAAGATGACTTCAACGCCGGGCTTTCCCATGGTGGGATGCATATCAACGGGCATGCCGCGGCCGTTGTCATATACGCTGGCGGACCCGTCTTTATGCAGGGTGACGGCGACCTCACTGGCAAAGCCGTTGGAAGCTTCGTCGATAGCGTTGTCCACGATCTCCCACAACAGGTGATGAAGACCCCGTGACGAGGTGGTGCCGATATACATGCCCGGACGCATCCGGACGGCTTCGAGCCCTTCAAGAACCTGAATGTTGCCCGCTGTGTAGGTTTGAGATGCCATTAAACACACTCCTTGAGGAAATCCGGCCGGCCGGCCGATAAAAATACATATTATTATACCATAAAATGTGCCGGGTGAAAAGACACACACTAAAAGTTGTGGTTTTTCATCATTTCAGCGTGAAAAACCGATTGTGCGGATAATGAAAAAAGGGTAATATATGCATGAATACAAAATGAGGAAGTATGCGATATGAGAAAAATAACAGTATTGGATGCCGCGACGCTGGGTGAGGATCTGGATCTTTCACCGCTGAATGAACTGGGTGAGGTCACCGTATGGCAGAATACCGCGCCCGATCAGGTGGCGGAGCGCCTGGCAGGTACGGAGATCGCGCTGCTGAACAAGGTGAAGCTGAATGAAAGCAATCTCGCGGGCAATGAGACGCTGAAGCAGATCTGCATCGCCGCGACGGGCTTTGACAATGTGGACGCGGCCTGGTGCGGCGCGCACGGCATCGCTGTATGCAACGTGCCGGGCTATTCCACGGACAGCGTTGCACAGCTGACGGTGACGATGGCCATGACGCTGGTGATGCATATGAACGAATACCGGCAGTATGTGGCGGACGGCAGATACAGCGCCGGCAAAGTGGCCAACCGGCTGACGCCCGTGTATCACGAGATGCGCGGCATGACCTGGGGCATTGCCGGCTACGGCAATATCGGAAAGCAGGTCGCGCGCGTGGCGGAAGCGCTCGGATGCCGCGTGATCGTGCATAAGCGCACACCCGATCCGGCGGCCGAATGTGTGGACCTGGATACACTGTGCCGGGAAAGCGATATCCTTTCGCTTCACGTGCCGCTGAACGGCGGCACACGCGGCATGATCGACCGCGATCATATCGGCATGATGAAGCCCGGCGCGATCCTGATCAACGCGGCGCGCGGCGCGGTCACGGATGAACATGCCGTGGCGGATGCCGTGCTGAACGGGCGCCTCGGCGGATTCGGATGCGATGTTTATTCCACGGAACCTTTTACGGACGAGCATCCTTTCAGCGCGATCCGGGCGCTTGACAACGTGTGCCTGACGCCGCACATGGCATGGGGCGCCTATGAGGCGCGGGAACGCTGCCTGCGGGTGATGATGGACAATATCCGCGCGCTGGACCGCGGTGAAAAACTGAACCGGGTGGATTGATATCCGGCGAAGACGGACGGAGGATACAAGACATGAAGAAAACAGTCGTCCTGCTGCTGTCAGCCGTTCTGCTGCTGACCTGCGGCAGCGTAACGGCGGAGAAGGACCGCGGATGGAAGAACGCGCATGAAGTCATTGAGGATATCGTGATCGGCTGGAACATCGGCAATACGATGGACGCGTTCAACGGAGCGGGAATAAAAAACGCCGGCCTGAGCAGCGAGACCTGCTGGGGCAATCCGAAGATCACCGGCGAGCTGCTGGATCTGGTGAAGGCAAACGGATTCAACGCGATCAGGCTGCCCGTGACCTGGGGCAATCATATCACAGATCAGACAAACATGACCATCGATGAAAAATGGATGGACCGTGTGGAAGCCGTGGTCAAAATGGTGCTGGACAGAGATATGTACTGCATCCTGAACATGCATCATGATACGGGTTCTGAAGGCTGGCTGACGGCGGATGACGCGAGCTATGACACCGCAAAGGCCGGCGTTGCTGCAATCTGGAAACAGATCGCGGAACGCTTTGAGCCTTACGGTGAAAAGCTGCTGTTTGAGAGCTTCAACGAGATCCTGAACAACGCGCGGGAGTGGAACAGCCCGGCAACCCAGAGCCTGGACTGCGTCAACAAGCTGAACCGTGTTTTCGTGAATACGGTGCGCGCGAGCGGAGGCAACAATGCCGAACGCGTGCTGATCGTGAACACATACGCGGCTGCCGCCAATAATCTTGTGCTCGGCAGGTTCGTGATGCCGAATGATCCGGCTGAAGACCGCGTGATCGTGGAAGTGCATGTATACGCGCCTTACGCCTTCACGGCAAGCGAGTATCCGGCTACCAAAACGTGGCGGAAGGGCGATATCGATCCCGTGTTCAGGGAGATCGAAAACAGGCTGACAGGAAAGGGCATTCCGGTGCTTATCGGTGAATTCGGCACCGTGAACACAAAGGACAACCGGTACGAGCGCCTGACATGGGCAAAATATATGGTCGAAACAGCCCGGAAGTACGGAATCCCATGTATCTGGTGGGATAACGGCGCCGACTTCGGCATTTTCAACCGGAAGACAAACACGGTATCCGACCCGGAAATGGTGCAGGTGATCATCGCGGCGGCAAACGGGGAAGACATGCCGCTGTCATCGTTTGAACCCGGTGACCTCAATGAAAACGGCATCTATGACAGCGGGGATACCGCGCTGCTGAAGGAATGGCTGCAGAGCGGCAGCGGCGGGACGCCGAATTGCGACCTGAACTTTGACGCAAAGGTCGACGCGGCGGATCTTGCCTTACTGGAGGCCAAAGTCACGCAGGCCAACAATATGTGCGCGGACCATACCAAATGGAACGTCTGGGTCGATTCCGCCGCGGGCGCCGCGGCGAAAATGAGCTATACCAGCAGCGGATTCTCGCTGCGGGTGACGGAAGGCGGCGCCGACCGCTGGAGCGTGCAGCCGATGTATCCCGGCCTGAAGCTGGAAAAAGGCAAGACTTACACAGTCTCTTTCAACTGCAAGTCCGATATCGCGCAGACCGTAAAATGCAATCTGCAGCAGAACTACGGCGATTATGAGATCTATCGGTCTTTCGAACTGCGGCTGGAACCGGATATCAAACGCTTCGAGACGGAGTTCACGATGGACCGCGCGACTGACGGCAATGTCCGCCTGTCCTTTGATATCGGCGGTCCGGAAGCGCCTGTGCCGTTTACCATGATCGTATCGCAGGTCACTGTCTCCGAAAAATAAAAAACGCGGAACAGCCGGGCGTGGCGGCCCGGCTGTTCATATCCGCGGCAGCGGGAGAAAAATGAGAAGATGAGCAGGCCGGAAGGAGCGCATGACGAAACTGTACCTTTTTCGATTGTTGTGAAGAAAAACCTTGACATCGGATACACATCATGGTATACTTCATTCCGCTGTCAGAGACAGCGAAGCATATCTGGGTGTAGCGCAGTT
>JAUNQH010000051.1 GCA_030536295.1 Clostridia bacterium
CTTTGCTGCAATGAAGAACAGATAGCCCGGGGGTTCGTGAAGGCCCAAGAAATATCCGTCAGCGACCGGTGTTACAAAAAACCGGTATTATTCATCGTCCTTCTCCCGGATGCCGTTCAGTTGCCGGCATCGTTCTGCACGCTGCCGCAGCAGTTTTTGTATTTCTTGCCGCTGCCGCAGGGGCAGGGATCGTTCCGGCCCACCTTCTCGGACGCCTTGACCCGGCGCGGCTGGCGGGGACCGTCTCCGGCGAGGCGGGCTTCCGTCGGCTTCGCGGTCTGCACGCGTTCGGGCGTGACCTGCACCTTCAGCTGATAGACGCGGCGCACCGTATCCTCGCGGATAAAGTGATTCAGCTCGTCAAACATGCCTTTGGCTTCGATCTGATATTCGGTCACGGGGTTCTTGCCGCTGTAGGCGCGGAAGCCGATACCGTCACGCAGCTGATCCATCGCGTCGATATGGTCCATCCAGCGGGTATCCACGCTGCGCAGCAGCATCACGCGCTCGACCTCGCGCATATCCACGTGCAGGTCCGTCAGCATCTGCTCGCGCTCGGCGTAGAACGCACGGGCATCCGCCTTCAGCTTCTCATTCAGTTCCGCGCGCTCGATATCCGGATCAGCCATGGCGGTGTCGATCGTGCCGTGGCGGACGCACAGGTTCTCCAGGTAGTCGGTCACCTGTTTCTTATCCCACTCGGCGGGATCCTCACCCTGGCAGAAACGGTCCATACCGAAGTCGATCACGTGATCCGCCATGCGCAGGATGGACTCATGCACATCCTCGCCCATGAGCACCCGGCGGCGCTGGCCGTAGATGACCTCGCGCTGGCGGTTCATGACGTTGTCATACTCAAGCACATGCTTACGGGTCTCAAAGTTGCGGTTCTCGATCCGCTTCTGGGCGGATTCGATCTGCTTGGTCAGCAGGCCCGCGGTCAGCGGCTCGTCATCCTTCAGGCCCAGCCGTTCGACCATCACGCTGATCCTTTCGGATCCGAACAGGCGCATCAGGTCATCCTCCAGCGAAATGAAGAACTGGGTGGAGCCCGGGTCGCCCTGACGGCCGGAACGGCCGCGCAGCTGGTTGTCGATACGGCGGGACTCATGCCGCTCCGTACCGATGATGTGCAGACCGCCGGTGGTCAGCACGCGCTCATGCTCCGCGTCCGTCTGCTGTTTGAAGGACGCGTACCGCGCCTGATAGATCTGCCGCGCGGACAGTACTTCGGGCGATACATCCTCATTGTGACCGGTGGCCGCTTCGATGATCTCCTCATCAAAGCCCTCCTGCCGCATGGCGCGGCGCGCGAGGAACTCCGGATTGCCGCCCAGCAGGATATCGGTACCGCGGCCCGCCATGTTGGTGGCGATGGTCACAACGCCATATTGACCAGCCTGCGCCACGATCTCGGCCTCACGGGCATGGTTCTTCGCGTTCAGCACCTCGTGTTTGATGCCGCGGCGGCTCAGCATCGCGGAAAGCATCTCGCTGACCTCAACGGAGATCGTACCGACCAGCACGGGCTGGCCTGTCGCGTGATGCTCCTCAATGGAGGCAAGCACCGCGTTGAACTTGGCGGACTTGTTCTTATAGACCATATCCTCCAGGTCCTTGCGGATATTCTCGCGGTTCGTCGGGATCTCCACGACATCCAGCGAATAGATGCCCTGGAATTCGCCTTCCTCCGTTTTCGCCGTACCGGTCATACCGGACAGCTTCTTATACATACGGAAATAGTTCTGGAAGGTGATGGTCGCCAGCGTCTTGCTTTCACGCTCGACCTTCACATGCTCCTTCGCCTCGATCGCCTGATGCAGGCCCTCGGAATACCGGCGGCCGATCATCAGACGGCCGGTGAACTCGTCCACGATGATGACCTGGCCGTTCTGCACCACATAGTCCACATCGCGCTTCATGGTCGCGTGCGCGCGCAGGGCGCAGGACACATGATGATTCAGCTCGCTGTTCTCCGGATCGTTGATATTGTCCACGCCGAAAGCGGTCTCCACTTTACGGGCGCCTTCATCCGTCAGGGTGACGGCCTTTTTCTTCTCATCCAGCTCATAGTGCACATCGCGCTTCATGGAGCGGACCACCGCGTCCACCCGGTCATACATCTCGGTGGATTTCTCGCCGGCGCCGGAAATGATCAGCGGCGTACGCGCCTCATCGATCAGGATGGAGTCCACCTCGTCCACGATGGCGAAGTTGTGCCCGCGCTGCACCAGATCGCCCTGACGGATGACCATGTTGTCACGCAGATAGTCAAAGCCGAGCTCGTTGTTCGTGCCGTAGGTGATGTCGCAGGCATAGGACGCGCGGCGTTCCTCCGGCTCCAGATCATGCACGATCAGACCCACGGTCAGACCCAGGAAGCGGTGCACCTTGCCCATCCACTCGCTGTCGCGGCGGGCCAGATAGTCATTGACCGTAACGATGTGCACGCCCTTGCCGCTCAGCGCGTTCAGGTAGGCGGGCATGGTCGATACCAGCGTTTTGCCTTCACCGGTCTTCATCTCTGCGATACGGCCCTGATGCAGCACGATGCCGCCCAGCACCTGTACGCGGTAGGGACGCATGCCAAGCACGCGGTCCGCCGCCTCACGCACCACGGCAAACGCGTCCGGCAGGATATCATCCTCCGTTTCGCCCTTTTCCAGGCGGGCACGCAGCGCGGGCGTCTGCGCGCGGAGCTCATCGTCCGTCATCCGTTTATATTTGTCCGCGAGCGCTTCCACCGCGTCAACGGTCTTCTTCAGTTTTTTCAGTTCGGCATCATTGGTGTTGCCCATCAGCTTTTTCAGAAAATCAAGCATGCTGTCTCCTTCTTATGTACGCCGGTATTGCCCCGTGCGGGTACAAACGTACAGAATAGTATATCACCAAACACGCCTGTACCGCAAGCCCTTGCGCGTCATACCTCCGGAACGGCATTTCCGGTTGCAATCGGCGGCGCGTTCGTGTATATTTGATGTGTATGCGTACTTACTGAACGTAATGGCAGGAGGAATCCCGACCTATGAGTTTCGGATCTGTATTGCTGATGCTGATCGGGCTGCTCGGCAGCCTCGGCATTTTCATGTTCGGCATGAAGAGCCTGAGCGACGGCCTTGAAAAGACCGCCGGCAGCAAACTGAAAGGGCTTCTGCAGAAGCTGACGGGCAACCGTTTCCTGTCCGTGCTGTGCGGTATCGCGATCACCATCCTGGTGCAGTCCTCCACGGCGACCACGGTGATGGTGGTCGGCTTTGTGAATGCCGACCTGCTGACGCTGACCCAGGCGATCGGCGTGATCATGGGCGCCAATATCGGCACCACCGTCACGCCGCTGCTGCTCTCGCTGGAAGGGCTGGACTTCGGTATGATGTTCGCCTTCGCCGGGCTGATCCTCTCCTGGCTGCCGGATAAAAAGTCGCTCCGCGTGGCAAAGGAATTCAGCCCCATCGTGATGGGCATCGGTCTTCTGTTTGTCGGTATGAAAGGCATGAGCGCCGCCACGGCGCCCCTGCAGGAGTGGGAAGGCTTCTCGGTCGCCATTCAGGGCATCTCCAATCCCGTGCTCGGCGTACTGACGGGCGTCATCCTCTGCATCGCGCTGAATTCCTCCGCCGCGTGCGTCGGTCTGCTGCAGGCGCTGGCCGGCCAGGGGCTGATCCCGCTGAGCACCGCGATCTTCGTGCTGTTCGGCACCAACATCGGCACCTGCCTGACATCGCTGATCGCCGGTTCCGGCACCAACACCACGGCGCGCCGCACTTCCATCGTGCATCTGCTGTTCAACACCATCGGCACGATCATCTTTGTGATCATCGCCAGCCTGATCCCCTTCGCGGACATTATTCTGACCCTGGCGCCCGGCAACCTGAAGCTGCAGATCGCCCTGGTGCACATCATCTTCAACCTCACCACAACCCTGATCCTGCTGCCCGGCGCCGGGCTGCTTGAGCGGCTCGCCTGCCTGCTGGTGCACGGCAAGGACAGCGAATCCGCCGAGATGAAGCTGCGGTTCTTCGATCCGCGTTTCCTGAAGACCCCGCCCGTCGCCGTGACCCAGCTGTACCGTGAGACCGTGCGCATGGGTGAGATGGCGGTGGAGAATTACAGCAGCGCGCTGGCGCTCTTCGGCGAATGGGATGATGACACCGCCGCCGGGGTCCTGCAGACCGAGGATGTGCTGGACTTCCTGAAGCATGAGATCGAAGCAAGGCTGACCGATGTGAAAGGACTTGATCTCGGTGAAGCCGACGCGAAGCTTGTAGGCGCCCTGTTCCAGGCCGTGAATGACATGGAGCGTGTGGGCGACCACGCGGTGAATATGCTGGAAGCCGCGCAGACCAAGAAGAACGAAGCCGTCAAGTTCACCGAGAAGGTCTCCGCCGAGCTGACGGACATGGGCAGCCGCGTGACCGCGCAGCTGCAAGCCGCCATGACGCTGTTCACCGCGCAGAGCGCGGACACGCAGGCAGTAGCCGATGTGGAAGCCGGCGAGGAAGCGATCGACAGCCTGACCGAAGCGCTGCGCGCCCACCATGTGGACCGCCTGAAAAACAAAAAGTGCTCCGCGAAAAACGGCATGCTGTATCTGGATATGCTCACCAACCTGGAACGTATCGCGGACCACGCGGAAAACATCGCGACGGTCTTCACCGAATAAACAGACAGATAAAAGCTCCGCGGTCCGGCCCGTACGGTACGCGCAGTATGCAACACAGCCCCGGAACATTTCTGTTCCGGGGCTGTGTTCATATTCATTGATCAGCCTTTGCGATTGCGCATCTTCCGGCCGAAGGACCGGGCATCGGTCTCGGTGACCTGTTTCGCGTCAGCCTTCACGGCTTCGGCGGCTTCCTTCACTTCTTCCGTGACATTCCCGGCAGCTTCGGCAGCGGTCTCCGCAGCTTCCGCAACAGCTTCCGCAGCGTTTTCCGCTGCTTCTCCGACCGCTTCCGCCGCCTCTTCGGCGGGCTTTTTGTCATACAGGCGGCGCAGGGTCTCGGCCATGAGCTCGCTGTCCTGCACGGTGGTGGATTCAGGCGTTTCCTCCCCGCCCTCCGCAGTCGCGGTATCCGCGGTATCGGTATCCAGCCGGTCCTCAACCACGTTGCGCTTGTTTCCCTTCGGCTTCACGCTGTAATCACGGTAACTTCCGCGTTCCAGATGATCCTGCGCGGCGGCGGAATGCTTTTTCTTCGCGATCCTGCGCACGGCGCCGATCAGCAGCAGTACCAGAAGCACCGCGGCCACACCGCCGAAGATATACTTCGCGGTACCGGATACGGAAACAAAAGTCGTCATCCAGCCGGGCATCTCCACATCGGTGGGGATCTTCTCATACACAGGCGCCGGCGGGGTCACGATAGGCGCCTCGGTCGGCACGGGCGTGGGCATGGTATACGCGATCGGCAGGATGTTGCTGTAGAATGTCAGCGTCTGACTCAGCTGATCCTTGCAGCTGGCGGTGAACTGATACTGACCGTCCATGCTGATCTGCACATCCCGGGTGAAGGACTTGCTTTCGCCGGCCGCGATCAGCGGGAAGGTGTACAGTGTCTTGTCAACGGCCTTCACGGTCACGTTCTTTACGTCAACGGTGCTGGCGTTGGCAACGGTCACGGTAAAGCGCACACTGCCGGGCAGCTGATACACGATGTTCCTGTCGGCCTTCGCGTCCACATTCAGCACGATCTGCTGGGTGGGATCGGTCGCGATGATGCCGACCTTTCCAGTCGCGGTCTCAAGCGGTTCGCCGGTCGCGTTCTGCGCGGTGATGATGAACTGCAGGTCCTGGCTCTCGGTGATGGTCAGATCCTTTTCCAGTGTCACGGTCTCACCGGCGGGTACGGTCTGATTGGAGAAAACGGTGCCGAGCACGGCGTCCGTCACGTTGACATCGGTATAGTCAACGGTGCCGGAGTTCTTCAGCTTCAGGGTCAGCTTCACGGTCTCGCCGGGGGCGCCGCCCTTCTTGTCCGCGGACAGGGTCGCCGTCAGCTTCACGGTGCCGTATTTGATCGTCGCGCTTTCCTTCTTGGCGGTATAAGTCTTACCGGCAGCGGTGTACGTAACGGTAGCCGCGCTGGTCAGATCCTTCTTGCCCATGGTGGTGCTGAAGGTATAATTGGCTTTCTCACCGATCTTCACGCTTTCGATCGTGCCGCTCTTGCTTGAAATGCCGCTGTTTTCCTTGATGATCACGTTGGTGATATCCACATTGCCGGTGTTCAGGATCTCATACGTCACGGTCACTTCCTGCCCGTTCTGCGCGGTGGTGGGCAGAATGGTGCGGTTGATCGTTACGGCAGGCTCCGCGCCGACATAGGTGATTTTCTTTGAAAACTTCTTCTGCTTGCCTTTCAGCTCACCGTTCTCATCGTATACGGAATACCTGACCGTGAAGGAGATCTTGCCCTCCTTGAGCTGGCTCTCGGTCACCGTCCAGGTGCCGGTCCAGTTCTTGCTGGCGCCGGTCGCCAGTACGGGCGCGCCGAACTCCTCGATCCGCTTGCCGCTGGGATAATACAGCGTCACGGCGCCGGGCAGCTCGGTATCGCCGCCGTTCGTCACGGTGATGGAGACCGTGATCTCCTTCGGCCCGGTGAACTGATTTTCGCTCATATCCATGGAAAGCTTGACCTGATCATCCTCCGCCACGGCCGCGCCGAATACGCACAGCAGCGCCAGCACAAGGCAGGCGGCGATCGCGAACAGTAAACGTTTCTTTGTCATGTATGATGCGGGACCCGGAGGTCCCTCCTCCTTCCTGCACCGGATCACCGGCGCCGGGCATTCCCCGAAAGGGTATATGGTTACAGGATATCAATGGTATTGTACTCGCGGAATGACCGAAATGTCAATACTCACAGGTGCAAAACGCTCCGGCGGGGCCGCCGGAGCGTTTCGCGCGCTATGGTTCGCGCGTATTCTTGCTGTTGACCGTATCGATCTCGGTCCCGCGCAGCTGGGGCGAGCACCCCGGGCAGCGCGTCAGCTTCGCGTATGGTTTCTCTTCCAGCTCGCCCCAGGTGAATTCCGTAAGCGGCCAGTATTTTGAATTGACCAGGGTGCACGTCGGTGAGGAATGATACTGCTTTCCCTTGTTCGTATTGTAATACAGCGGATAATCCTCACTCGGATACCCGAGCTCGCGCCCCACTTCGTCCCAGATGATCACCTTGGTATACGGCTTGCGGCTGAGGTTGTCCCACAGCCATTTCATATTCACGCCCTCCGGCGTTTTCTCCTTCTGGATGCGGATGCAGCCGTGGCTGGCCTTCTCGCCCAGATACCGCTCGCACCGGCTGTAGTCTTTGGTCTCCGTTCCGTCATCATCCGTGCGGATGATGCACGGCACCTCGTGCATCAGGATCCCGTCATTGATGCGGATGCCCATATCGCAGAACAGGCTGCCGGACCAGAAGCCGCCGGTCCAGCTGACGGCGATGAACTCGCCCGCCGGCGTTTCATTGAAAGGCGTATCCTCCCGCGCGAAGCCCGTGGAACACAGCAGCGTTGAAAACAGCTTTCCTTCCTTGAACACATACAGCCGCTGCTGCAGCTTATCGATCACGATGCCGTACTCATCGCTGACCGGCTTCTCCTCCAGCAGTTCGGTCTTCACCCAGCCCTGGAAAGGCTCCGCCCACACCTTCACCGAGGAGCCCTCCGTGCATGTGGAATAGGCCTCGATCAGGCTCCATTCCCCTTCCTGCTTCAGCACATGCACGCCCTGACTGGCGTAAGTCACACAGCCGACATAATCCGTGCAGTCATCCCCCGGCCGCGCCTGAACCTTATGCTGGTTGCGCTCGCTGCCCTTCAGCACCGTGATCGGCTGCGTCAGCACCTCCCAGATCGCGGCCTCGTTCTCCAGGTCGCCCATCCGCAGGTTCCAGAAGCAGGTCTCATGATCGCACAGCACATCGCTGCGCTCATTCGGCGTATGCCAGATCAGATCCCGCGCGGGATGCGGCTCATCCAGCGATATCTCCTCGACTATGCAGAAGTCCTCATCCAGCAGATCCGTGATGATCAGATCATCCTCATCCTCCGCCGGCGCGCCCGACAGCACCAGGGTGCACAGCAGTACAAAGGCCGGCAGAAGTACAGACGCCCGTTTCAGTATCCTTTTCAATCCTCCGCTCCTCTCATCCGTCAGCCGCCCGCGTGCTTCAGCGCCTTGAAGCGCCGCCCGAGCTTTCCTTCCACATAATTGCGCAGCAGCGCGTACGGAGCATTCATTTCCGGGGTGTTCACCCAGTATGACGATCCGTTTTCCAGCGCGTAGCGCATCCACGCGAGCTGCTCCTTCGTGATCGCCGCGGGAAGCCGTTCACGCCGGCAGTCCGCGCAGCAGAGGCCGCCGGCCTCCGCGTCGAAGAAAAACGGCCCGTCCTCCGGTATCACACGCCCGCAGTTGACGCAGTGCTTCAGCCGGGGCCGGAACCCCTCGCAGGAGGCAAAATGCAGCAGGAAGCCGGCAAGCAGCGGCTTCGTCTCCTGATCCGAAAACGCCAGACGGGACAGTGTGTGCAGCAGCAGCATGAACAGCTCCCGCCGTTCCTGCCCCGGCTCCGCCACGGCCTCCGCCAGATTCAGCAGATATACGCCGCAGGAAAGCCGCTCATAATCCGAGCGCAGCGGATAGAACGTCTCGATCAGGCTGACCGAGGTCACGGTGATCCGCCCGTTCGCCTCATACAGCATATAGTCTCCCAGGGCAAACAGCTCACCGGCGTTCAGGTTATGGCTCTTCGGCTTCCGGCAGTTGCGGATGATCGCGTCGATGCGGCCCCGGGTGGGGCTGAGCAGCGTCACCATCCGGTCATTATCCCGGTAATCGGCGTGTCGCAGCACGATCGCCGTATTCTCCGTCTGTATCATGGATCCTGCTTCGCCTTATCCCGCAGTTCGAAACGGCGGATCTTGCCGGAGATGGTCTTCGGCAGCTCGCTCACGAATTCGATCTTTCTGGGATATTTGTAAGGCGCCGTCAGATGCTTCACATGATCCTGCAGCTCCTTGATCAGCGCGTCGGACGCTTCCCAGCCGGGCTTCAGGACCACGGTCGCCTTTACGATCTGCCCGCGCAGGGGATCCGGCACGCCCGTGATGGCGCATTCCAGCACCGCCGGATGCTCCAGCATGGCGCTTTCGACCTCAAACGGACCGATGCGGTAACCGCTGGACTTGATCACATCGTCGGCGCGGCCCACGTACCAGTAATAGCCCCACTCATCCTTCCAGGCCAGATCCTTCGTATGATAGATATTTCCGCTGAAGGCTTCCTCCGTCATCTCCGGATTCAGATAATATCCGGCAAACATGCCGTAAGGCTTGCCGTGATGCACGCGGATCACCATTTCACCGGTCACGCCGGCAGGGCAGGAATTGCCGTCCGCGTCCACCAGGTCCACATCGAACAGGGGCGCGGGCTTGCCCATAGAACCGGGATTCACCTTCATCCACGGGAAGGTGGCCAGCGTCGCCACCAGCTCCGTCTGCCCGAAGGCTTCATGCAGCGCGATGCCGGTGCGCTTTTCCCACTCGGCGGCGATATCCGGGTTCAGCGGTTCGCCGGCAACGGAGCAATGCTTCAGGGAGGACAGGTCAAAGCCGGAAAAATCCTCCTGCAGCATAAAGCGGTACATCGTGGGCGGAGAACAATAGGTCGTGATCCTGAACTTGTCGATCATGCTCAGGATCTCAGTCGCCTTGAACTTGTCAAAGTCATACACGAAAACGCAGCTGCCGCCCAGCCACTGGCCGTACAGCTTGCCCCACACGCTCTTGGCCCAGCCGGTCTCGGACACGGTCAGATGCAGCCCGCCGTCCTCCACCTGCTGCCAGTAGATCGAGGTGATGATGTGCCCCAGCGGATAATAGAAGTTGTGCGCGACCATCTTCGGCTGACCGGTCGTTCCGCTGGTGAAATACACGAGCATCAGGTCATCGTTGCAGGGATAATCGTCCCCCGTCGGCTTCTCCCACACGTCGGAAGCGGCGGCGAAGCCCCTGTCATAGCTGAGGAAGCCCTCGCGCTCGGCGCGCACGAGGATCTTATGCTCCAGCGTGGGGCAGTCCGGCGCGGCCTCGGCCACGGCATCCGCCACGCAGGTGGTGTGCTCCGTGCAGATCACGGCCTTCACCTTCGCGGACTGAACGCGGTAGCGGATATCCTTGGCCGTCAGCAGATGCGTCGCCGGGATGGCGACCGCGCCGATCTTGTGCAGGGCGATGATGACCGGCCAGAACTCATGATGCCGCTTCAGGATCACCAGCACGGTATCCCCTTTGCGGATGCCGAGGGACCTGAAGTAGTTCGCCGCTTTGTTGCTGTCCAGCATCATGCGGCGGAAATCATAGCGGACGACATCCCCCTCGGGATCAGTCCACAGCAGGGCGGGACGCTCCGGATCCTCTGTGCCGTAACGGTCCACCACGTCATAGGCAAAGTTGAAAGATGAGACTTTTTTCAGGCGGAAATTCTTGTTGAAATCATCATAGCTGATGAAATCGCCTTCAAAATCCAGATATTCACGATACAGCGGCAGCATCCGAAATTACCTTCCTTATTCAGCGGTATTTTCCTTGACGACCACCGCGATAAAGCGGCAGTCACTTTCCGGCGCGTACATGACATGCGGCAGCGAAGAGTCATAATACACGCTGTCACCGGGGGCAAGCAGCAGCTCGTTGCCGCCGAGCACGATACGCAGATAGCCTTCCAGCACATAGTCAAACTCCTGCCCCTCATGGCTGTGCGCCTGCTTGAGCACACCGGGCTGGTCCTTCTCCACCGTAACGATGAAGGGCTCCGCCAGCTTATGGCTGAAGTTGTACGCCAGGTGCTGGTAATGATACTGCCGGCGGCGGTCAAACGCCAGGCCCTTTCCGGCGCGGGTGAGCACATAGCCGCGCAGCTTCGGGCTCTCGCCGGTCAGCAGGTCGGAGATATCCACGCCGAGCGTTTCGGCAATATTGAACAGATGGGAAAAGGAGAAATCCTTCTCGCCGTTTTCATAGGCAATATAGTCTTCCAGCGGAACGCCGGAGCGGGAGGCGGTCTCTTCCTGCGTGAGGCCGACGATATCCCGCAGATCCGCGATCCGCATCGCGATCATCCTGATCTGATCCATGGTTCGGCACCTCCGGGTATACAAAATAAGGTGACAGACACCCATGGTTATGTTATCATAGGCACGCGTAAAATTCAATCTGCACGGGATGTATTTCCCTTGTCCCGTCAACGGAGGTGGAAGTTTTGGACCAATTGCTGCTGCGCAGGGCACAGCAGGGCGACACGGCTGCCTTTGAACAGCTGGTCACGCCGTTTGAAGGCATTATATGGCGCGTCTGCTGGCACTACACCGGCAATGAGCAGGACGCGCGCGACTGCGCGCAGGACACCATGCTGAAAGCCTGGCGTTCCCTGAAGGATTACCGCGGCGATTGCGCTTTTGAAAGCTGGCTGTACCGCATCGCGGCCTCCTGCTCGCTGGATCTCCTGCGAAAGGAAAAACGCCGTCCGAAGGAATCGGCCGACGAGCTGGCTGAAAAAGGCTTTGATCCCGCGGATCCCGCCCCGGGCACGGAGGAGACCGCGATAAAGAATGACGAGCACGCCCGGCTGAGGGAAGCGATCTCCCGCCTGCCGGAGGACCAGCGCGACGCGCTCGTTCTGACACAGCTGGAAGGCCGCCCGTACGAGGAGACGGCCGAATTGCTCAACACCACGCCCGGTACGGTCAAAAGCCGCGTGAACCGGGCAAAACAGAAACTGAAAGAAATTTTAGCGGAACCGGAACTTTCCGCCGCGGGGCGCGTCATACAAAATGAAAGGAGGCTGCGCCGACATGAAGAATAACGAACAGGACGACCTCCTTATCATTGAAGATGAGCTCGGCAGGATGGCGGAAGACGTGCCGGAGATCCCGGCGGACTTCCACGCCTCCTGGATGCGGGCGGTGGAGGAAGACATGGAAAACAGCAGTATCAGGAATACCGAAGAGAACGCGAAAGCCCCGAAGACCAAAGCGATCCGTTTCAGCCGGATGAAAAAAGGACTGGCCATTGCCGCCGCCGCGGTCATGCTGATCGGCGGAACGGCCCTTACACGCGACAGGCTCAATCCCCGTTCCTCAAACAGCGCGAGCAGCAAGAGCGCCTACAGCTATGATGCCGGTTACGGCACGGGTGCCATTTCAAACAGCGCGGACTATTACGCCATGAGCGGAATGCCAGCGGTGGAAGTGGAAGAGTCCGCCGTATATGACGCGGATGACAGCGCGCAGTATGCCAGAAGCGCGTCGAACGGCATGGAAGCCCCCGCGCCCGACATTACCGAAAAGAAGATCATCCGCACGGTCAGCCTGAAGATCGGCACCAAAGCATATGACGAGCTTTACGCTTCCATCCGTGAAAAGGTCACGGAAATGGGCGGCTGGGTCGAATCGGCGAATGAGAGCTCATCCGCTTCCGGGCTGCGCACGGCTTCCATGACGCTGCGCGTGCCCCAGGAACGGCTGGACGAGTTCACCGCTTCCATCGCGCAGGACGGGCGCATGATCAGCCGCAGCGAAAGCGCGACGGATGTTACTGAAAGCTATCAGGACACGCAGACCCGGCTGGCCACCCAGAAGATGATGATGGAAAGGCTGCAGAGCCTGGTCACGACCGCCGCCGACCTGAGCGACCTGCTGATGCTGGAGAGCCAGATCGCCGAGACCCAGTATAACATTGACCGTCTGCAGGCTTCCCTGAACAGCACCGACAGGAAGGTCAACTATTCCACCGTGACCCTGACCCTGAAGGAAGAGACCGCCGCTGCCGATGTGAAGAATGTTGAAAAGACCTTCGGCGAGCGGCTCGCGTCCGCCTTCAGCACGGGATTTGAGGACCTTACCGCTTTTCTGGGTGACGCCGCCCTGTTCCTGGTCAGCATGCTGCCTGTGATCGCGTGCGCCGGGATCGTGATCGCGGTCGTCGTGATCATTACCCGCCGCCGCAAGGCAAAGAAAGCGGCACGGGAGTAAGCCGGAACACCTCAATGGAAATAAAACACCGCGGATCACAGCCCGCGGTGTTTTTGAATGCCTTTTTTATTTTTCGTAGGGGAATACAGTGCGGATCGTCCCGTCCTCATTGTAGGTGATCTCCGTGAACTTCACGCAGCGGCGATGATTGATGCCGGCGGACAGCTCACAGTCATGATAGAACATATACCACTTGCCGTTGTACTCAACGATGGAATGATGCGTGGTCCATCCGAGCACGGGCTCCATCAGCCTGCCGGCATAGGTGAAGGGACCGTCCGGCCGGTCACCGATGGCGTAGACCAGATAATGCGTGGTGCCGGTGGAATAGGACAGGTAATATTTGCCGTTATACTTGTGCATCCAGGGGCCTTCAAAATAGCGCCGGGCTTCATCGGAAGCCTTCAGCGGCTCACCGTTCTCATCCAGGATCTCCAGATGCTTCGGCTCGGTCCTGAAGGACTTCATATCGTCATTCAGCACGGCATACATCGGGCCGATGGCTTTCTCGTCGCCTTCCGGGCGATGCTCATCCGGGTTGAAGCTTCCGCTCTGCCACATCTCCAGCTGGCCGCCCCACAGGCCGCCGTAGTAGATATGATAGGAGCCGTCATCATCCTTCAGCACGGCGGGATCGATGCTGTAGCTGCCCTGAATGCAGTCATCTTCCGGCGCGAAAGGACCGACGGGGCTGTCAGACACCGCGACACCGATACGGAAGATGCCATCTTTGTCGCGGGCGGGGAAATACAGATAATATTTGCCGTCCTTCAGCGCGACATCCGGTGCCCACATCTGCTTGGAGACCCAGGGAATGTCCTTCATGTGAAGCGCTTCCCCATTGTCAACGCATGGCGCGTCCAGATCGTCCATGGACAGGATATGATAATCCTCCATGCGGTATTCATCGCCGTCATCATTGTCCTCGCCTTCATGCGGAATATCATGGGAGGGGTAGATGTAGATCTTGCCGTCAAACACATGGGCGGACGGATCAGCTGTAAAAATATGGCTGACCAGCGGTTTCCTTTCCTGACTCACAGAAGTGCACCTCCGATATTTGCTGCGTCTATTATAATATGTAAGCGCATACAATTCAAGTGCCGCTTTGTACTGAAATCGTACCGCGTACCGGAAATACCCGGACCGCGGCGTGAAATGATCCGCTGCCGTGATCTCAGACAGGCGTAAACGGAAAACGCGCGGCACCGGCCGCGCGTCCGTATTCATTTTGCTCAGTAGGTCTGTTCCTCCAGGATCTCCTGGTCCATCCGGTCTCCCAGATAGGCGTCGACGATCGCCTGCGCCCAGCCGGCATTACCGTACATCGTGTATTCATGCAGCGCCGTATTGAAGAAGTCAAAGTATACATTGGAGTAGACCGGCACCGCGGGCAGCAGCTCCGTCCACTTTGCCTGGAATGCCTGCCACTTGGTCATATAGGCATCCAGATCGCCCGGCTCCGTCTTCCGCATATCCAGCGCCAGTTCATACAGTTCCTCATCCGTCAGCGAGCTCAGGTTGTTGAGCTCTCCGGCCGCTGGATCATATGTCAGCGCGGGATCAAACACCACACCGAAATTCGTCGCCAGATAGATCATGTCGCAATCGCGGTCTTTTATCCTGTAATACCGCAGCAGCAGCTCATCCATCCCGGCCGCTTCCGCCGTCAGCGCGATGCCGGCTTCCTTCAGGGCGCTTGTCATGCTCTCATCCAGCAGATCCGCGATCGTATTCCCTTCGGGATAGATCAGCTTCAGCTCCAGGCGCACGGTCTCGCCGTCGATCTCCCTGCAGCGGATCCCGTCCTCTCCGGCGATCCAGCCGGCGTCTTCCAGCACTTTTTTCGCTTCTTCGACATCACAGGCATATGTCGTGATCCCTTCGACCTGACCGTCCAGCCGGCTGAACATCCACTGCCCCATACCGTACCAGCCGTCCGCTTTCAGACCGTAGGCACCGGTGTACGCTTCCGTGATCCGGTCGCGGTCCGTGCAGAGCATCACCGCGCGGCGCACAGCCGCGTCAGAGACCGCGGGCCGTTCGCAGCAGAAGGCAAAATAGCTCAGACCGTTGCGCGCGTAATTCACCATGCCGCAAATGTTCCTGCCGGTCAGTTCGATCCCGGCGGCGATCGTGTCCTGCCGCGTGCAGCGCACAGCCAGATCAAGCGTTTCGTTTTCCAGTTCACCGATGATGCTCTCATTCGTTACCGTGCGGAACACGATCTGAGGCACAGTCGGTCTGTTGCCGTTTTTGTTTCCCTTGTAGTACGGATTCGCCTTCAGCACGACTTTGTCGCCGCTGTAGCTTTCCAGCATGTACGGACCGCTGGTCACGGTCGGATAAGACATATACCCGGTGCCTTCCGCCAGCATGGTCTGCCGCAGCAGGTCCGCGGTGAAGGGACCGCTGATCGCCGCGCCTTCCCCGTCATCCGTCACGCTGCAGCCGGGCGCGATCACATCGATCGGCACGGGGTTCACATCCAGGATCGCCAGTTCATAGAAGTACGGCCGGTACGCGGCGTCGATCGTGACCGAAAGACAGTTTCCGCCCGGCAGACGCAGACCCTTCAGATACGGAACCGCGCCGCTGTCATAATCCGCGAAGCCCAGGATGGACGAGCCGTCCATACGTCCGCCGCCGGCTTCCGCCATTTCCTTCGCCGCGGAAAGCAGGATCGCGAAAGCGTAATCCTTCGCGGTGACCGGCGTCCCGTCCGAATAATAAAGGTCATCATCAAAATACAGGATATAGGTCAGGTTTCCGTCGGCGTCCTCAGTTACGAGTTTTCCGCCCACCACATGCTCATCAAACACATAGGTGCCGTTATCGTTGTCCCAGCACACGGGGCTGAGGCCGTGGATCAGCATGCGTACATCCATATCCGCGATATTGTCGCCCCATGCGGATGAGAAGAAGTTACCGTTGAAGGCCGTTGTCGTTCCGACATTCAGCGTGGTGTACTTTACGGTATCTTCCATGGTGCCCGCCGCGGGAATAGCGCAGCAAAGCAGCGCCGCGGCCAGCAGGATCGCCAGAAACCTTCTCTTCATGGTATCACTCCCGGATCAAGTCAAATTGCCGGAGGAGAGAGGAAAGCCCCCTCCTCCGGTCCTGTTCATTACAGTACGCGTGTTACTCGAAGCAGTCGCCCACGGGCATTGACAGCCCGCCGAAGCCCTTGGACGGATCATAGTCATCGATGATGATCGTTGAATCATCCGTTCCGTCAGGCGTCACGATCGGGATGTACAAGGTCACATCGTGTCCGGGCATAGTGCCGGTCACGGGGTCGATCTCGGCCTCGATGCCTTCGGGCGTCCATACTTCATAGGGATCGCCCGCGTGCAGATCCGCGACCGTCTTCGTTTCCACGATCGCTCCGGTCTTCGGGTCAACATAGTGGACCGTCAGCGTATAGGTCACTTCGATGTAGTGTACGTATACCACAACATCCTCGGTGCCCATCACGCCGGTCACACGGCTCTCGTCAGGCGTATAGCCCTCACGCCTCGGCGTTACGACCTCATACTGTTCACCCTCGCCGTAGGTGCCGGTCAGGCGGCCGACCTCAGCGCCGGTCTCATCCTCATAGATGACCGTCAGCCGGTGGCCCTTTGTCGGCTTGAATACTTCGAGCTTGCCATAAACCACGGTAATGTCGTAGTTATCAGCCTTTGTGCCGTCTGTCAGCTTATAGGTGAACGGGTTCTGCGAGCTTCCGGGCTCGGTCTGGCTGCCCGTTACGGCATAGGTCATGCCTTCGCCGGGCGCGAAGCCGTCACCGGATACGATCACGGTCTCGCAGGTCAGCGCCTCGCCGTCATACGCTTTTCTCGCGGAGCCGCTGGTCAGGATCACGGTTCGTTTGGTCACGGTCAGCGTGCCGATCGTATCCGTTACGGTGTAGTTGCTCTCCTTCGCGGTCTGATCAAAGACAAGGCTGTACGTGTTGTCGCTTTCACCCGCGTCGGTCTGTTCGCCGGTCACGGTGAAGGTCGCGGTCTCGCCGTGCGCAAAGCCGGTGATCGTGCCTTCCGCCGTAAGCACGGTGCCGTCATACATCTTCTTTCCGTCGTCGGTCACAATGATCAGCGCGGCCGGGATCACTTTGATCAGCGCGTCTTCCACGGTGATCTTCAGTTTGCCGGTAACATCTCTTCCCTGTTCATCCAGGATGATCAGGTCATCGATCGTCGCCGTTACCTCGCCGTCATCCACATCCTTTACTCTCGCGTCGCTGTCCGCGGTCTTCACGGTGTAGCCTTCGGGCAATCCGGACACATGGACCGTGGCGCCGTGCTCCTCACCGTCATATACGAAGTCCCCGCCGGTCAGGGTCACGGTCACATCCTTGCCCTTTTCTTCCGTCGTTTCGGTCAGGGTCGCGGTATCATCCGCCGGTTTGCCTTCGGGATCCTCACCTGTCACCACGGCAACGTTCACTACGGTGCCGGCTTCGATATCCTTCTGGGTCACGATGTAGGTGTAGGTCGCGGTGGCTGTTTCGCCGGGCTTCAGCTCCGTCTTGTCAAGCTTCGCGTCGCCCGCCAGCGGGTCACTCAGCGTAAGGCCGGTGATCGTCAGGTTACCGGTGTTCCCGACTGTTACGGTGTAGGTGATGCTTTCCCCGTACTTCACGATCCGGCCTTCCTTGTCGGAAGTCTTTGTCACGGTCAGTTCGGGATCCTTCGGTTCGGTCTCATCGGTCACGCTGCCGGGATCGGAAGGCACGTAAGGCTTCTCCGGATCCGGGCTCGTGCCCGTGACCTTCGCAACGTTCGTCACTTCGCCGTTCAGGATATCCTGCTCGGTCACGGTGTAGCTGCACTTGAAGGACTTCGATCCGCCGGGCGCCAGCTTGTCGACCGTCCATGTATCGCCGGTCAGATCATCCGTTACGGTGATATCGGTTATGGTCAGGTTGCCGTCATTCAGCACCGTCACCTTATAGGTGATCGTATCGCCCAGCTTATAGCCGTCGGCGGGAGCGGTGCTCGTCGTCTCCTTAGTCACGGTCAGGTGACCGTTCTTGTCTTCGGGCTCGTCATCCGTTTTGCCGGGTGTCACAGGTACATCGGGCTCGTTCGGATCGGGGCTCGTGCCGGTGGCGGCCGCGT
>JAUNQH010000052.1 GCA_030536295.1 Clostridia bacterium
ACAGGATCGGCAATCCGGTCATCACCTTCATTGTCCCTTCCGCGGCTGAAGAGCACGCAGCCGCCTTCCTGAAGCGGATAAATGGTGAAATCGTAGTCATTGTAATGATCAAAAGTCCGAACATCCACGGAGATCTCATTCATATTCTCATCCAGTTCCATGACAAAGGCTTTATATACTTTGCGCGAATTGGCTACAGCCTTTCCATACAGCACTGTATTTCCGGTTTGCGGATCGATATCCATTGAGAAGCTGATGACAAGCTTATCGGCGGACAATTTCCGCTTCGCGACTGTGTTGCCCAGGCTGTCGACCTTTTCTATGCTGAAGGGACTGTAACTGTTGTCTTCCTCCAGTTTGCAGGCAATATAGCAGTATCCGTCTCCGGGCACTGATATGGAAGGATTGAAACGGCATTCCTTTGTCCAAAGGATCTGACCGTTTTTCAGGGCATATATACAATATATCGGATGAGCATCACCCATGGAGGATTCATTGACCGAAAACAGCTGCATTCCATCAGCCTCACCATAGATGAAACCCCATCTTCTGTTTTCATTGGGTTCCAGTTGATAGGATGCCAGCAATGTCCCGTTGCTTCTGTATGTTGTCAGACTGCCGGTCGTGTGATCCCATGTGCAGAATCCGTCCTTGAATACCCGCAGATATATATTCTCCCATTGTCCCGGAATTCTGGCCGCGAGTTCCATGCCGGCATCATTCCAGCGGTATACTTCCGCGGCCGGTTCCCGGTCATCCTGATCACGGGCGCCTGTCGGAAGCAGTATATAGCACTCATCCCCGCCCTGCATGAATTTTGCAAGCTTCCATGGATGCACACGGTGTTCATCATACCGGAAATCCCTGTAGATCTCACCGTCCCTGATCCAGAGAAGATGACCCGAAGTCCTTTCAGACTGTTCAGCAGCACTATGCGCATTCAGGAACAGCTGACCGTTCTGTGCGGAATCGGATGACGGAAACGACAGGTAATAATAATCTGTTTTTAACACATACTCCGAATAATCATCGGCACAAGCATTCCCGAGCAGGAATAATATTGCAAGCAAAAACAAGACAACGATCGATCTTTTCATATAATTACCTCCGCACGGCAATCTTACTTCTTAACAGTATTATTCAGATCACATTCTTCATGATCTTTCATTGCCAATCCAGACAGGATTCCATTGCGGCGATCCGCACATCACTTTTCTTGATATACCCGTATATTCCATCCACATCCATGAACCAGCTGATCGTCCCACGGGGAACGACCACATAAAGCCAGTCTCCCTGATTCATGATTATATGCATCTTTGTGCCGGCAGGCAATTCGTCCGCAACAGCATCAAACAATCCGGTACCGGTTCTCAATCGGACCGTATTCCTGCACATTGCGACAGGCAGCGGATACTCTGTGTTGATATGGAGAGAATCAGAGCCCGCACTGGTGTAGTTGGACGCGACATATCCTTCCTTACCTCCCGCGCTTGTCTGGATCCAGTCAAACGGATCTCCGGGAACTGTATCCTTTATGCGTATGATCGTTCCGCTTTGTAATGTACCCAGGTCTTTGGATCTGCTGGAATGATCCTTGCGGAAGTGAACGTTGCCCGTCATAGCATAGCCATCCGGAAGTATCTCCGGAACAGCATGGGCTTTTTCTGCCGTATCAGGAAATTCAGCAATATCACAGGCGCCGAGCCAGCGGGAAAATGCCACTTCCAAAGATTCCTTCTGAATATCTGTTCCCTGCTGTGTGTATGTCCAAAGTCCGCTGTTGCTGTCGATATTGATCCAATGGGATATCTGACGATCGGCGGAGACATATTGATATCCGGAAATATCGCTAAGGGCAAAGTGACCCCGTAAGTCATCCGTGGGATCGTTGATGCCCGCATGGAACATACGAATGCCGTCCAGGCAGTCATAACGGATAATAAAACCCGAAGCATAGGACGGATCGCTCAAAACAGACAGTTCCATTTCCGGATCCTGATACAATGCTTTTGTTCCGAGTGTCCACAGATTCCATTGTTCCTTCTGACGGTCCATCAGTACAAGGATCCGCGTTCCATTCTTTTCAAAAACGGCCATTCCTATGAGTTCAACACCGCCTGAATGCCCTCCGTTTGTTGATTTGACGGCTCCGCAAGTACAATTCCAGCCTGAAAGATCGGGTTCTGAAGAAAATACAACAATCAGTTCGTCCGATACCTCTCCTTTGAATTCACATACATCCGTCTGCTGAAGATACATCCCCTTATCAATCGAATACCTGTTACTTCCGGCTTCCGGCGCGTCTCCGATCAGATCAATGGACAAACCATAATCGATCAGCACTTCATTCCGCCATTCAGTCAGCGCCGCAGGCCATCCGGACTCTTCTCCATAACAACAGATAAAAAATTCATTGATGACTTGCGCAGGATCAGCCTGGTCACTGCCCAGCAGGTTTTCGAAGGCACGACGGATATGAATATCATACAGATCTGCCATACTGTTCCGTAGTGCTATACGGTTTTCCGGTGTCCATTCCGTGAACCAGTGTTCCTCTTTTGCGGCCCGCAGCATGTCCCGCACAGCGCCTTCGCCCGGGTATGCTTCATACAACGACCGGAACGGGGTCTGCATATCCAGCCAGTTGTCGGCATTGTAGGTCAGCGTATAGATCCAGTTGGGATGATCCGCGTCATAGAACCGAATCACGCCGGCGGAATGATCATCGAATATGAAATGATCGGCTTCATCATTCGTATACCCATAAACTTCGGTCAATGAATTCTGTGCGTAAGAAACGGGATCAAAGGATCCTGCAATAGCCGCCGTACAGATGCACAACAGGCAGGCAGCTGTCAACAGGAATCGTTTCATGTCCATACCTCCATTCATTCTTTACACGTTCATCCGTTTCCCTCGGCAGTGAAATGGACCAGGCTCATCGTCCCGTCCGGTAACACCTTGACAGTGATCCAGACGGTATCGCTGATCTCATCCCGGGGCATCAACGTAAAGTTAATGCGCAGCGAATCGCTGTTCCTGATAACGGATTCAAGCGTCAGCGCGGTGGTTTTACCGCTGATACCCGGTGCAAGCTGTTCGACCGCCCACCTCAGATAATCAGCAGCGCGATCCACTTCCTCCTCATAGGCGTCAAATTCAGACGGATCGATCATTACAGCGTCCTGTACAGTGTTTTCGAGCGCTGCACAATCAACCACAATACCGCTGTCCGATATGATCATATACCATGCGGTTCCGCTTGCCGTGTCATCACCTGCCACATTGTACCTGTTATTCACCTTGCTGACCTCTGTCGTGGAAGCACCGCCGTTAAAAACATCCTGCCACAGCCTGCAGGCATATTGCTGAGCCGCGGCCTCATCAGTCAGCGCGGTACTTCCCTTCATATCATCTGTAACATGATGGTATACAGGAACCCACGGATCGTATCCTTCGATCTGTTCAGGCAGTTTAGACGTTGCAAAAGCACATATCAGGCATACAGCTGCCAGTACACAGAACATGAACGTCAGCCAGCGTACAGGTTTCTTTTCCTGCAATACTGTCAGCACGCGCGTCTTCAGCTTTTTCCCGGTCATGGTCATGCCGGTGGCGAGCACGGAAACGCCCGGAGCATTTCTGCGGGATGCCGCTAATACCAGCACATTGGCATATGCTTTCCTTTGTTCAGGATCCATCGGTCTGACCACGCGGTCGTCGCACCTCAGTTCAGTATCAGTGCGGCTCATCGCGGCGGCGATCCATACCAGCGGATTAAACCAGTGCACCGCGCAGCACAGCAGGCGAAGCAGGCTCCACAGATGATCCCGATTTTTCAGATGACAGATCTCATGCGTCAATACGTGAATGGCTTCCGCAGGTGAAGCTGTCAGCGGCAAGGCGATATATGGACGGATAACACCAACAAGGCACGCGCTGGGCAGTGGATCCGTAAAAATGACCGGAACCGGCTTTACACCGCGTTCCCTGCATACGGTTTCATATTGCTGCAGCAGTTTTCCCGATACAGGTTCAATGTGTCCGGTCCGCAGCTTCCGGCGAAAACGAAGATTGCTGAAAATAAACCAGCACAATACCAGCGACGCGCCGATCAGATAGATCTGCATCAGGTTCAGGCCGGCATTGCCGAAGTCGATATCATCGATCAGCCGGTCAGTCATCCTGGAGCCGGCTTCATTCCCGGCACGCCACAGGATATCGCCTGCTTGCTTGATCATATCTTTGGTGCGGACCAATACCTGTCCGGCAATAGGACGAATTGCCGAATCGGCCGCATATGGTGAGCGGATACTGTGTATCAATGGATTTGCGAAACTTACAGGCAGCAGCAGGCGAACCGCGACCAGCAGCCAGCCGAAACAGACAGCAGTATTGCCCAGTTGACGCCGCAATGTTTTGCGAATGATCATCATGAGCAGTATGGCAATGCTTGACATGATCGTCGCTTCGATCAAAAAATTGTGTAAAACAGCAGTACGCATTGATCTACCTCCTGTTCTCAGTTTTACCTTTTGCCTGCCTTACGCATGGCATCCACGATCTCCTGCAGATCATCGGCGGTGATGCGGTCAGAATCCACCAGATGATTGATCAGCAGGGATACATCTCCCTTGAACACGTGGGAAAGAAACTTGCCGGTCTCCTCGGTATTGGCTTCATTCTGAGACACCTTCGGTGTATAGCGTTTTGCCGGACCGCTCTCATCCACCGTCACGGTGCCCTTTTCCTCCATACGCTTGAGTAAGGTGATCACCACATGGCGGCTCCAGCCGGTTGTCGGTTCCAGCGCTTTGGTGATCTCAGCGATCGTTCTGGGAGCGCGGTCCCAAAGGACCTCCATGATCTTCCATTCCGCGTCGGTACATTGAATTGCCATATTGATTCCTCCTTCGCAGGTAGTAAACAGCTGTCTACAGCAAGCAGTATACACATGTCTACACCTATTGTCAAGGGGATGCAGATATGGCTGTAAACCTGATCGCTTACTGCTGTTCAGCCGTTCCCCTGCCAAAGGTCGCTCTGCCTGATAAAGCCGTATTCTTCATTTTCCGGGAACCAGACATGGTACCAGTCGTCTCCGATGATGCCGATGATCTTCATGGTCTGATAAGCCGGATCGGAGAAAGTATTGATATAGAGGATGTCGGTCGTGTACCGCGTTTCTTCCGGCCGGGGATACACCTTCATCTCATACGCGTTTACGGACATCAGCTGCGGCATGGCAGAGGTATCGCACAGGAGCGGCTGATCCTTCTGCCCGAAGGTCAGGTATTTCTTCATCATCCAGCCATCCTGATCACCGACGGATACGCACGCCCAGTCTCCGCGGATCTCATACACATGCACAGGCGTGCCGTTGTAGTATTTTCCGAGAGACCGGCCGTCTTTATCGGGTTTTTCACGCAGATGAAGGCGATCCCGCGGATCAGGATTGTTCACAACGGCGTATTCCTCGCTGTTGAGGATCGCTTTTGCTTCAGCATCCGAGGCAGGAATGTTCTCCCAATCGACAATGCGTATCGGGGCCAGCGGGTGGGTTCCATACCAGATCACGTTTTTATCATTCCAGACGGGGATATAGCAGTTTTTTCCGAACATCAGCGGTGATTCATCATTGTGATTCCAGATCTGTCTGATCCCGTTCCACGGATGACCTGAAAATCTCTGGATCGAAACGGCCTGAATGCCCTCCTGCCTTTCTATGCCAAGATGATCGCTGAAGTTTTCCACGCCGGGATATGTCCCCTTCGGCAATACGCTGCTTTCGGAAAGGTTCACCGTCCGCGGCGTATGATCGCTGTAACTGCAAACGACGCAGACCCGGTTCCCGTCAGGCTTTTCCATCAGGAATTGAAGATGCCCGTTCTGCCATATACCGCCGATACAGGTGTATTGGGGCATCATAGCCGCTGCCGCGTCAGACAGATACTGCTGTCCCGGCCACGGATCACTGTGATCGCCGCTGAACCCCATGGAAGGGAAACGGGACAGATCAAAGTCGCCGAGACCGATCGATCCGCCCAGCCATGAGGCCGGTATATATTCAATGCTCTCATGCGTCAGGTGATTGCCGTTTTCGTCTTCGACGATCGCGCCGCGGCATATTTCGCCGCCGTTTTCGCCGCTCCATGAAACATTGTAAGTATACCAGACTTCTCCTCTCGCAAATGAAGCGGTCTCATCCACGCGGCCCCATCTTCCCTCATTGTCGCGTTCGGCATGGAAACGGACGACCTTGTCCGGAAAAAGATAGGTCCAGAAAACAGCATTGTCTGAATCCAGAACCAATGTCGGCATCTGTTCTTCCCGGCGCAGCGCGTTTTGATTGCAAATGACAAGCTCCCAGCTGTCATTCCTTTTTTCAAGCAGGCACAAAGCTGTTTGCCCGTCTTTTTCAGCAAAACAGGCAGCGCTGTTTCCCCATGTTTGGATCTGAACAGGCGACTGCAATCCGTTTTGGGTCAGGACAGCAGATATCTGCGCTTCCGGGCTTTCCTGTGCCAATGCCGCGGTGCCGGTGAGCATTAAAGAAAGAACGATGCCGATCAGGAACAGCGATAAGCTCCTTTTTTTCATTCTGGTGATCCTCCATATCTGTAAAGTCTGCCGGGTCCGATCACGATCCTGTTTCATCATTCACAAAAGCAAAGTGAAACGGAACAGTCTCACTATACAGACGAGGATCACACCTGTTTTCTTCCCCCGGCTCAAAGATCTGTTTATTTCTGTTTATCCGTCATTGCGCAGTTGTCCCGGAGCCTTTGAATTTCTTGAAGTTCCTCGTGCCTCATGGTACAATGGACCGGGACCGGCCATCGACCCGCACAGCAAAAGGCCGGCAAAAAACATTTAAAAAAAGGCTTGACCTTACACCTTACTGCAATGATAGGCTGATGGCGAGGAGGATGAGGTATGATCACGATTCAGGGATTCGCGAAGCTTTGCGGCTGCAATACACAGACGCTGCGCTATTATGACCGCATCGGCCTGCTGACGCCCGCCAGGGTGGATGAATGGTCCGGCTACCGCTATTATGAGGAAGATCAGGCGCTGCTTTTTGTGAAGATCAAAAATCTTCAGCAGGCCGATTTTTCCATTGAAGAGATCAGAAGTCTGCTCAATGAGGATGAAGATCATCTGATGGCGGCGTTTGACCGCAAGATCGCGCAGCAGACGCGGAAACTTGAACGGATCCGGGAAATACAACGCTCATACCTCAGTGACAGAATGGAAATGCAGGAAATGATCAGTATGCTCACCGGTCTGGTAGTGGCCCGGGCGGACGACCCGCGGCTGCTCAGTGAACTGGGTCTGGATGATGAACAGGGGGCGGCGATCGCCGCGAAAGCGCGTGAACTGCTCGCCGGCTGGCTGACGGAATGCAGAGACATTGACGCGCAGACAGCGGCCAATGTCAGCAGCGAAGATCTGAAAGCCGTGCTGGATCATTATTCCGGCAGCAGCGAGGATGTAAAGGAACTGAATATCGCGGTATCCGGTCCCGAAGGCGAAAGCGCCGTCCCGGACGACGCGTATCCCTTTTTTGAACAAAGCGGATGGCAGCATGTGAGCGAGTGGATCAGGGATCTTCCCGATCCCGGCAGCGGAAAGCAGACCTTCTTCTGTTTCCGCGTCCGCAAGGACAGCGCCGTCAACGATCCCGGGTTCCCCACACTGATGCTTGCTGTCATTGCTTCTTCACATGAATGGATCGAAAGCGGGATCTCCTGCAATATCAGCCTCAGCGAGGACGGTCTCAATCATTTTTCCATGCTGTTGAAATAAACGCGAAACAAAAAGCAGCCCTGATACCCGCGTCGTATGATATAATGTGCGATGCGGGTATTCCGCGTTCCGGGCCGGATGCGCCCGGCGCGCGCTTTCCGCATCCGGATACAGACGCATGATCCTTTCAGGCGTATCCTGCTTCCCTTTGCCGGTTTGTTCCCGCGCGTTTCCGCCCCAAAATAGCGATCGATATTGAAAGGATTCCGGCCGCCGGCCGGACATGAGCAGAATGAGCAATAAAAGCACGGCCGGGCCGCGCCGCCGGGTCGCAAAACAGAAGAATAAAAAAAGCGCTTCCCGCCTGTACACCCCGGAGGATCTCCGCTCCCTGTACGGTCTGGCCCCGTCCGTCATTCAGCGGTATTTTCCGGAGCCTTTCACCCGCAGATACGGAAAGGGCGGAGACAGCCCCGCGTGGACATCATCCCAGGTCACACGGGCGCTGGAGCACCCGAAAGTGCGCCTGGCTATGGACCGCGCGAGGCAGAAGCAGCTCCGTGCGGCGGAAGAGGAAGAAAAGATCCGTGATTTCCTGCTCGGCTTCGATGTCGAAAAGCTGCGCCGGGAGGCCGAAACGCTTTCCCGCCGTTTTGTGCTCCATATCGGGCCGACCAACAGCGGCAAGACCTATCAGGCGATGCAGGCGCTGAAGCAGGCCCGCGCCGGTGTATATCTCGGTCCGCTGCGTCTGCTGGCGCTGGAGATGTATGAGACCATGAACCGGGACGGCGTGCCGTGCAGCCTGCTTACGGGTGAGGAATCCGTCCTTTGCCCGGGAGCGCTCCATACCGCCTCGACCATCGAGCTGGCCGATTTCGGCGCACGCTACGATGTTGCCGTGATCGACGAGGCGCAGATGATCGCCGATCCCTTCCGCGGCGACAAGTGGTTCCGCGCGCTTTACTGCCTGCGGGCCGATGAGATCCATGTCTGCCTCGCGCCCGAGGCGCAGGAGCTGATCATCCGTATGCTGGAGAGCTTCGGCGCGCCCTATACGGTCATGAAGCATAAGCGTCTGGCGCCGCTTTCCTATACGGGCGTTTTTGAAGACCTGAAGAATGTGCAGCCCGGCGACGCGCTGATCGTCTTTTCCCGCAAAGCCGTGCTCGCGGTCTCCGCGGAGCTGGAGCGTGCCGGCAAGCATGCCAGCGTGATCTACGGCGCGCTGCCGCCGGTATCCAGGCGTGAGGAGGTCAGGCGTTTTTCGGAGCACGAGACCGATGTCGTCGTCGCGACGGATGCCATCGGCATGGGCATCGCGCTACGTGGTCTCCACCGACGCCATCGGCATGGGTCTGAACCTGCCGATCCGGCGGATCATCTTCTGCGAGACAAGCAAATTCGACGGCAAGAGCCGCCGGCCCCTCCGCATCGGTGAGATCCGCCAGATCGCGGGCCGCGCGGGCCGCTTCGGCATCTATGATAAAGGCGAAGTGCTCACCATGACGGACCCGGAGCGCGTGCGTGACGCGATGCTGCGCGATGAGCCGCCCAGGAACCGGCTGACCCTGCCCTTCCCGGAGGAAGCGCTTGATTCCGAATATCCGCTGGACCGGCTGATGATCGAATGGAACCGGCTGCCGAAAACGGAAGGCTTTACCCGCGTGGATATGTCGGACCCCGTTCTGCTTTATTCATACATCAAACCCTACGCGAAAAAGATCGACAGGAAGCTGCTGTTCCGGCTGATCACCTGCCCGGTGGATGTGAAGGACGAATCCATGATCCTCTACTGGCTGAAATGCTGCCTGCGGATGACGGCGAACCAGCCGCTGCCCGAGCCCGTTTCCGGTATCGCCACGCTGGAGGAGTGCGAATCCCGCTATAAGGAGCTGGACATCCGTCATCAGCTGCTGCGCCAGATCGGCATCGAGGAGGACCGCATGGATGAAAAGCTGGAGCTGTGTGAGCTGATCAACCGGTTCCTCCGGGAGCGGAAGGACGAGTACCTTCGCCGCTGCCGGCAGTGCGGCCGCGTTCTTCCGCCCACGCATCCCTATGGTCTGTGTGAGCGCTGCCACGCCAGGGACCCGTTCGGCCGCGCGCGGTAGGAATATGAAAAAAACGCCTTTTACGGCGTTTTTTTCATATCAGGATCCCATTCGTCATAACCGGAAAGCACTTCATGCACGGTGATCTGTTCCGCTTCTTCGGCCGTCAGGCGCTTTTGCGCCGGGTGTCTCCCGGCTGTGCAGGCTCCCGGACCCGTTGTGCCGTATTCGCCGTACCGCTCTGTCACCGCCGCCCCGCCCTGCCAGTCGCTGAAGCCCCGCGGTGAAACATGCTCATCCATCCGGCAGTTCAGGAACACCGTGCGGGCAAACGCGCGCCACGGCCGGCCGAGGCTTCCGGTGCCGGCTTCACATTCTCCCGTCAGCACGCAATGGCTGAATACGAAGCCGTACTTCTGCCTTTCCGGTGTATTGGCCGCCGTATACCATCCGCCGCGCCGGTTCATGAACAGCGTGCACGCTTCAAACCAGCAGCGGTAGGAGCCGAAAATAAAATCAACATCGCCCGCGATCAGGCAATTTTCAAAATACAGCCGGCCGTATGTTTCCGGGCTGTCGCCCAGGTTCAACCGGTCCGTCTGCGGGAAGATCCGCCTCGGCAGGGCATCCCTGCACACGGGTTCGTTCACCGGCCCGCAGTACAGCGTATCCTGATGCGCCGTCATCCGCACATTCCGGAAGACGCCCCTGTCGCCGGAAGCGTATACGGCGATCGCCTGCCCGACTTCCCTGCCGTCTCCGGCGTCATTGCTTACAGTGATATTCTCCACCGTCACATTGCGTCCGGTGATCAGCAGCGTGTAGCTCAGGAACGTTCCCTTCGGTCTGCCGTTCTCATCCGGATCCATGGCGCACCCGTTCCATACCAGAACGGTATCGTCGCATCCGGCTCCCGCAATGATGATGTTGTCCTTGTCGACCACGACCTTCTCACGGTATATGCCGGGCATCACCCGGATCACGTTCGGCTCATGCTCGCCGGGCGCGATCATATCCACAGCCGCCTGCAGGGTCACGTGATCCCCGTTTCCGTTCATGTCCACGGTAACGATCATCGTATCATCTCCGTCTTTTCCGATGTATGCAGTATATCACGCGTGCCGTGATCTTTCAACGCGCGTCTTTCCGGCGGTTGCGCCGCGGGCATCGTTCTGTTATAATCAGGAAAACTCCGGCAAAGCCGGTTTCCGGGAGGTCTGTACGCATGGATAAGGGTCTGATCATCGCCATTGCCGCGGGTGTGCTGGTCATTGCCAACTGCATCTCGTTCATCCTGATGAAGATCGACAAGGAGCGCGCGAAGAAGGGCGCGTGGCGCATCCGTGAAAGCACGCTGTTCATTGCCGCGGCATGCTTCGGCGGTCTCGGCGGCGTGCTCGGCATGAAGCTGCTGAGGCACAAAACACAGCACTGGTACTTCAAAGTGTTTTTCCCGCTCTTTCTGGTGCTGCAGATCGCGCTGCTGATCGCGGGCGCGGTGCTGCTTTTCCGCTGACCGCCATGCAAAACACCGCGGCTTTGATGCCGCGGTGTTTTTGCGTGCGTGAATATTTACGTTTTTTCCGGTTCCTTACAGTTTCAGTTCATTCCGGTAACCGTCCAGTTCCCGCTGATTGCCGTAAACAAAATGATCAGGCAGGATCTCGCACCATACGGGCTTGTCAGCGGAATAATCATGAACGGAAGGATCATATACCAGCAGCTGCTTGGTCCGCTCGATATACGGGTTGGGATTGGGCACGGCGGAAAGCAGCGCCCGTGTATAGGGATGCAGCGGATGGAGGAACAGTTCCTCCGCCTCGGCGAGCTCCACGATGCGCCCCTTGTGGATCACGGCGATACGGTCGGAGATAAAGCGCACCACGCTCAGGTCATGGGCGATGAACATATAGGTCAGGCCGCGCTTCTTCTTCAGGTCGTTCAGCAGATTCAGCACCTGCGCGCGGATCGAAACATCCAGCGCGCTGATGGGCTCATCCGCCACCACGAATTCCGGCTGCATGATCAGGGCGCGCGCGATGCCGATGCGCTGGCGCTGTCCGCCCGAGAACTCATGCGGGAAGCGGCTGGAAAACTCCGGCAGAAGACCGACTTCCTCCAGCGCCTTGCGCACCTTTTCGCGCCTGTCTTCCTCATTCTCGTAAAGGTGATAGTTGATCAGACCTTCGGACACGATATAGTCCACCTTGGCGCGCTCATTCAGCGATGCCATCGGATCCTGGAAGATCATCTGGCAGCTGCGGATCACGCGCGTATCAAGCTCGCGCGGGATCTTGCCGTTGATCTTCTCGCCGTGCAGGTATACCTCGCCGCCCGTGATGGGATTGATGCGCACCAGCGCGCGGCCGATGGTGGTCTTGCCCGATCCGCTCTCACCGACAAGGGCGAATGTCTCCCCTTTGTAGATGGTGAAGTTCACATCATCAACGGCCACAAATTTCTTGCGTCCGGTGCCGAACGTCACCTGCATATTCTTCACTTCGATCAGCGGTTCGCGCGCGGGATCCAGATGCGGATGATACGCGTTCGGGTCGGTTCCCTTCGACTGGCCGTCCTGCGTTTCCAGCAGGCGGATCGCCTGCGGCTGGTCCACATGCGGCGCGCGGGGGTCCCGCAGCCATGCCTTCACCTGATGGGTCGCGGTCACCTCGTACATGGGCGGCTCTTCAAGATAGTCGATATTCAGCGCGTGCTTGTTGCGCGGCGCGAAGGCATCGCCCACGATCTTGTTGAAAAGGTTGGGCGGCGTGCCGTCGATAGCGGGCAGCTTTTCACCCTTCACGCCCAGCTGCGGCAGCGCCGAAAGCAGCGCCCATGTATAGGGATGCCACGGATCAAAGAAGACCTCATTGGCCATACCGATCTCGATCACCTGACCGGCGTACATCACCGCCACACGGTCGGCGACGTTGGCTACAACACCCAGGTCATGGGTGATGTAGATGATCGTCATGTTCTGCTCTTTCTGAAGCTTGCGGATCAGGTCCAGGATCTGCGCCTGTATGGTAACGTCCAGCGCGGTGGTGGGTTCGTCACAGATCAGGATCTGCGGCCGGCAGGCGACCGCGATGGCGATGACCACGCGCTGGCGCATGCCGCCGGAAAACTCATGGGGATACTGGCGGTAGCGGCGTTCCGGTTCCGGAATGCCCACTGCCTCAAGGATGCGGATCGTTTCCGCCTTCGCGGCCTTTCCGCTCAGGCCCTGATGCAGTTCAACGGATTCCTGTATCTGCTTGCCTACGGTCTTCAGCGGGTTCAGGCTGGTCATGGGATCCTGGGTCACCATGGCGATGCGGCTGCCGCGGATCTTCAGCCATTCCTTTTCCGAAAGCTGCGTCAGATCCTGGCCGTCATACATGATCGAGCCGTGGGTGATGGACCCGTTCTTGTCCAGCATGCCCACAAAGCACTTTGTAAAAACGCTCTTGCCGCTTCCGGATTCGCCCACGATCGCGAGGGTCTCCCCTTCATACAGGTCCAGGGAGGCGCGGCGTATGGCGGTCAGCTTGTTGCCGCGCAGGGAGAAGGTGACCTCCACCTCCTTGGCGGAAAGCAGCGGCTCCTGTGAGAGCACCTTTGCGGCGCGCGCGTCAAAATCCACAGAGGGACGGACTTTTTCACTCATCATTCCTGCCCTCCCTTACACATGGTTGCGCGGGTCACAGGCGTCGGAAAACGCGTTGCCCACGAGGTAGAATGTAACGGTGATGATGGAAACGATGGCCGCCGGGAACCACAGCGTATACGCCGCCCGCGGGAAGACCGCGCGGGCCGATGCCAGCAGCATGCCCAGCGAGGGCTGCATGATATCCATCAGGCCCAGATAGGTCAGCGTGGTCTCATAGGCGATCGTTCCGGGGATCGCCAGCGCCAGGCGCAGGATGATCACGGAAACGAGATACGGGAAGATATTGCGGAAAAGGATCCGCCCGAGTTTGGTGCCCAGGCAGCGGGAGGCCAGATTGTACTCGCGGTCGCGGTACATAAACACCAGATTGCGCACATTGCGCGCGGTCGCCAGCCACCCGAAACCGATCATGGCTATACCCATCGTTACGACCGATTTGCCGACCATCAGCGCGATCAGCGTCATATAGATGATCGTCGGAATATTGTCGATCAGGTTATACAGTTCGGTAAAGAACCGGTCCAGCTTGCGTACATAGCCCCAGATCAGGCCGATGATCACGCCCAGCGCGATCTGACCTATGGATACGAGCACCGCCAGCAGGATGGAGGTGCGCGTCGCATACCATACCTGTGCCCAGTAGTCCTGGCCGATGGCGTTGGTGCCGAACCAGAACTCGCTGTTGGGCTCGATATACGCGCGGTTCTGCGGGTCGGTCGCCATGTTGATGTCATACTTGCCGATGGCGGGGGCAATAAAGGTGAAAATGAACAGCAGGATGAACACGACGGACAGGACTACGGCCGACTTCTTTTTCAGGAAGTTCGCCCATACGCTCTTCCAATAGCTGTAATTGCTGTAGCCGGTGCGTTCGGCGTCCTGCGCGCGGTATTCGGCAAAGGAGAACAGCTGCTTTTCAGGCATCTTGTTGCGCGCCTGCAGATATTCCCGGCCGAAGGGCCGCTCCTTGTGCGGATCCGTTTCCAGCTTTTCGGGATCCACGTGCATATTGACTTCAGGCGTTTCCAGCTCCTGTACGGTCTTCTGATGTTCCTTCTTCAGCTTTCCGTTATTCGGCATCAGCGAACACCTTCCTTTCCGACCAGTTTGATGCGCGGATCGATCAGTGTCATCAGCAGGTCTCCGAGGAACACGCCCAGGATACCCATGGTCGCGTACAGCAGCACGATGCCCTGCACCAGGTTCAGGTCATAGCGGCTGATCGCGTTGGTCAGCTCCGGTCCCATGCCGGGTACGGAGAAGAATCTTTCCACCAGCAGGGAGCCGCCCACCGTCAGCAGGATCGAATAAGGCAGATACTGCGCCAGCGGCACGAAGGCATTCTTCAGCACATGGCGGAACATCACTTTCCTGTCGCTCAGGCCCTTCAGTTTTGCCAGACGGATATAGTCCTTGTTCAGTTCATCCACCATGTAGCGGCGGGTCCACAGCATATAGCCGGCCGTCGAGCCGATGGAAAGGCACACGATCGGCAGCACCATGGTCTTCCACGGTTCATTGGCTGTGGCGTCGTACCGCATCGGCAGCTTGAACAGCGCCGCGCCGCCGATCATGATGATCGTATAGATCACCAGGTGCGGTACGGCGTTGACCAGCACGGTATAGCCCGTGCCGATATGGTCAAACAGGCCGTCCTTATACCGCGCCTGCAGCACGCCCAGCACCACGCCGAGCACCAGCGACACAGCCAGCGCGATCAGGCCGATGGACATGGATACGCTCATCTTGTTCATGATCACATCCGTCACATACTGGCCTTTTTCAAGGCGGATGCTCTTGCCCAGGTTGAAGGCGAGCGCGGTGTGATAGCTGTCCTTCATTTTACTGTTGTTTTCAAACACGTGCGGATCCTGCAGATATGTCCATACAGTGACAGGGTCGATCGTTTTGATCACATTGCCCTTTTCATTGTATACACGCACCTCGAACATATTGACGAAGAAATCACCGAGCTGCGCGAACATTGAGCGGTCCACATAACCGGAACCGCACGCCGGGTTGGTGGAGTACTCCCTGCAGCGCGGGCACGCGGTTCCGTCTTCGGCAAGACCCGTGCCGCCGCAGTCCTTGCAGATGCTCATCACGCCCATGCGTTCCAGCTTCGCGTACTTCTGCTGATCGGTGAATTTGATCAGCTCATCTTCCGTGAAGAAATAATCCGTCGGCATCAGGCGCATCAGAAAAAACACGATGCACACGACCAGAAGGATCGTCAGCAGCGATTGGAACAGTCTCTTGAGGATATAACGGACCATTCGATCACCCCTTCTATTGATTTTCCCTTCAGGCAGGGATGTGAGGGCGGCCTGTCAGCATCCGGCCGTTCGGGTGCTGACGGGGCGCTCTCCCTCAACGCAAGCGTTACGGGACTGAAAAGGGGCAACCTCCGAAGAGGCTGCCCCGGAACAGTTCCGTAGTAAACCGTTGTTTAAGTCTTACTCGGCGGCGTAAGCGGCGGCCTTTTCAGCCATCTCTTCAGTGGTATAGGCAACCGTGCTGGTCTCCCAATCCACATAGCGGTAGGCCTGCATGCCGTACATGCTGTACACCTTGGTGTAGTTGTTGATCTTGGTCAGTTCCCAGGTCACTTCGTAGTTGCAGGGAATCGCCAGAGCGTGGTTGATGAAGCTGGCTTCGGCCTTGGCAAAGGCAGCATAGCGGGCATCCATGTCACCGGTGATAGCCTTGGCGGCTACGACCAGATCGGTGAATTCCTGATAGGCGGCGATCAGATCGGCGTCATCATTCTCGTTGCAGATGCTGTAGTTGTTGGCGTAGAAAGCCTGGGTGTCATTGTAGGTCTCCTGGCCCAGGAAGTTGATGGGATCGGCGAAGTCAGCGCCCCAGCCGTTGATGTAGAAGGAAGCCTTGCGGGGCTTGCGTACTTCGTTGGTAAGGTTGGTATAGGTCTTGGTGACCAGCGTGACATAATCATCGCCCAGGCAGTCACGGAAGATGTTCTCGAGCACCTTGGCGGTCTCGGCGGCAACGGTGGAAGAGCCGGAGATGTAGTAGTCGATCTCCACGGGGAAGGTGACACCCTTGGCAGCCAGTTCTTCCATGGCAGCGGCCTTGTATTCGGCAGCCTTGGCAGCGTCATAGCGGCTGTAGGTATCGGTGGTGTATTCCATGCCCAGTTCGTTCAGCACCAGCTTGGTGTAGTCCGTGCCGTCAGAGGTGAAGGCAACGCCGTTGCCGGTGTAGCAGAAGTTCTGGCAGCTCAGCGGATTGATGGCATTGGTGCGGGCGAAGTAGTTGGTCAGATCCAGGCCGTAGTACAGGCTCTTGCGGAAGTTCTCGTTGGCGACGGCGGTGTTCCAGTTCACATCGGGGGTGGCGCCGTCTTCCAGGTTCTTGGCATATACGAGGTGGAACTGATAGGAGTACTTGGTGGGACGGCTCTCGACCAGGTTGGCCTTGAACTCGGCGTCCTGGGCCTCATCATAGATGTCCTGCAGGGTGGCCTGATCCAGGGAAACGTGATCCAGCTGGCCTGCCTTGAACAGCTGATAGGCGGTAGCGGCGGATTCGACCATCTTCACGGTGACCTTGTCGAAGCGCTTGCAGTTGGCGTCGTTCCAGTAGTTGGGGCTCTTGGTGAGGACCTTCTGGTTCTGGTACTCATAGTAGCTCACAACGTACGGTCCGTTGTACCACATATCTTCCCAGGTGATGTCACGGTAGCCTTCAACACCGACTTCGTCGACCAGGTCGACAGAAAGCGGATACAGGCAGTTGTAGGTGGCAACAGAGGGGAAATAGGGCAGGCAGT
>JAUNQH010000001.1:0-17677 GCA_030536295.1 Clostridia bacterium
GCTCCGGCGTCATCCGTCCGGAACGGGCGAAGAATAAGACGGTCGGTTTCAATGGTTTCGGTTCCCCTGTGCTGCATATCGGTACCCCCTTTTGTTGAAAATGAAAAGGACCCTCCGCCGGCCGGCGGAGGATCCTTTTCTGTATACGGATACGCTCCTTATGCCTGACCCGGCGCCGCTGAAACGGTAACGCAAACAGCCATCCACGCGTTAACGGGCATGGACGGTTCGGCATACCGTACGTTCAGCTGACGGGTAAGCATAGGGCGCGCTCCTTTCGGAAAATAATGGCGATACTTTACTACAGGACCGGCGGTGCTGTCAAGCCCCGCCGGCGGAAAATATTCTTACTTTTTCAGATCGGTGAGGAAACGTTCGCCCAGACCGTATTTCTCGATCACGAAGTCCATATCCTTGTCGCCGCGGCCGGACAGGTTGACAAGGATGCTTCCGCTGCGGTGTTCCTTCGCGTAGCGGATGGCGTAAGCCACGGCATGGCTGCTTTCCACGGCCGGGATGATGCCTTCCAGACGGCTCAGCTTGTAGAAGGCTTCCATGGCTTCCTCGTCATCCACGGACACATACTGAATGCGTCCGACATCGTGCAGGAACGCGTGTTCCGGACCGACGGAGGGATAGTCCAGACCGCTGGCGATGGAGTAGACCGCGGCGGCTTCACCGTTGTCATCCTTCAGCATCAGGCTCTTGAAGCCGTGCATGATGCCTTCCTCGCCCTTGCCGATGGAGCAGGCGTGATCGCCGTATCCGCTGCCGCGGCCGAGAGGCTCGACGCCGTAGATATCCACCGGGTCGCCCAGGAACGGGATGAACATGCCGGCCGCGTTGGAGCCGCCGCCCACGCAGGCGGTCACGGCATCGGGCATATTGCCGGTCATGGCTTTGAACTGTTCGCGGGCTTCAATACCGACGATGGACTGGAAGTCGCGCACCATCTTGGGGAAGGGATGCGGGCCGACCACAGTGCCGATGCAGTAGATGGCGTCCTTATACTCGTTCATATAGGCGTCGAAAGCGGCGTCAACGGCTTCCTTCAGCGTTTTATTGCCTTTGGTGACGGGAATGACGCGGGCGCCCAGCAGCTTCATGCGGGTGACGTTCGGCGCCTGCTTGGCGATATCCACCTCGCCCATGTATACGTCGCACTCCATGCCGAAATAGGCGGCGGCGGTCGCGATGGCGACGCCGTGCTGGCCCGCGCCGGTCTCGGCGATCAGCTTTTTCTTGCCCATGTATTTGGCCAGCAGACCTTCACCCATGCAGTGATTGATCTTATGCGCGCCGGAATGGTTCAGATCCTCGCGCTTGAGGTAGATCTGGCAGCGGCCGAAGAAGTTGCTCAGCCGTTCGCAGTGGTATACGGGCGTGGGGCGGCCCTGGAAATCACGCCGGATCTCACGCAGCTCGTTGATGAACCGGGTGGAATGGGCGATGGTCTCATAGGCGTCATCGATCTCACGGAAGGCGGGAACGAGCTCATCCGGAATGAATGAGCCGCCGTAGGGACCGAAATAGCCGTCTTCACTCGGATAGTCCTTCAGATACCTGTCAAAATCGCGGTAAGTCATTTTTTCCATGGGGTTTACCTCCTTAAACGATCAAAGTGAAATGAAAACGCCTCAGTCATCAAAGACTGAGGCGGTGAATACCGTGGTGCCACTCAGATTCGCCCCTGCGGGCGCGCTTAGCCACATACAGCGTGATATGTGCCGCAATGATAACGGTGCGATGCCGTTCCCGCATACTGCATGTTCCGCGGGACCCTCGGAAGGCCATTCAGCCCGGTGCTCCGTGCCGCGGTCCCACTCTCCGCGGCTCCCTGTGACGTATCCTCCGGGAATACTCTTCTTCCTCAACGGTTTATATTCGGTTGCGTTAATCATATGCATCCCGCGTTTTCATGTCAAGCGCTTTTTTTGTTTGCCTGCTGTTTTTTGGGAAAACTTATTCGTCAAACAATGACAGCTGGCGCTGCCGGGGCGGAAATGTCCGCATATACGAAAAGACTTCATCGGCATGATACATGATCCCGCGCTGATCGCAGAACCCGGTCAGCAGCGCGGTCAGCCTTTCCGTGTTCGGCGACGGACATTCGTAGGCGCCGCCGAAGGCGGAACAGTACCGCTGCTTCATGCCCGGAAAATATTTGTCCAATGCGCGGTAGAAGTATTCCCGGTCCCCGTCCCGCAGGGTGACGCCGAAGCCGTATGTGATCAGTCCTTTTACGCCGGCGTCCGCGCACATATCCAGAAGGGAACGAAGGTTTTCTTCCGTATCGTTGATGAACGGCAGGATCGGCGTGAGCCAGACGACGGTCGGTATTCCCCGGTCACGGAACCGTTTCAGCGCGTTCACACGCTCACTCGTAACGGACACATTCGGTTCGACAACGCGGCACAGCTCGTCATCCGCCGTTGTCAGCGTGAACTGGACCATGCATTTCGCCTTCCGGTTGATGGAATCCAGCAGATCGATATCCCGCAGGATGCGGGCGGATTTGGTCTGGATCGCCAGCCCGAAACCGTAGCGGTCGATCACTTCCAGACAGTCGCGCGTCAGGTGCAGCTTTTCCTCCAGATGCAGGTACGGGTCACACATGGCGCCGGTGCCGATCATGCATTTTTCACGTTTGGACCGCAGCGCTTTTTCAAGCAGCTCCGCCGCATTGCGCTTGACCTCGATATCCTCAAACGGATGTGTGAAGTTGTAGCACGCGCTGCGCGCGTCGCAATAAATGCAGCCGTGGGAACATCCGCGGTACATGTTCATTCCGTTCTGGGCGGACAGGATACCTTTCGCTTCTACAAAATGCATATCAGTATCCCTCAAACCACCGGTCCATGCCCGGTCCGGCATCTTCATTGGGCCGGACCCGGAAACCGAATTTTTCGTAAAATCCTTCCTTGCCGCGGGCGGAGGACAGTGCCACCTTGACCTTCCAGCCGGGCTTCATTTCCGCCTGAAGCGCGTTCAGCGCGCGGGTGACGAGCTCCCTGCCGATGCCCTGTCCCTGATATTCCGGCAGGACGAGCACATCGGAAAGGTACGCGGTATAACCGCCATCCCATACCAGACGGACGCAGCCGGTCGGCTTGCGGTCATCCCTGACGCAACAGATGAAAAAAGCGTTATCGATACAGTTTTTTGCTTCATCCTGCGGAAACTGCATCCAGCCCACGCGGTTCCTCAGATCCATGTATTCCTCAGCTGTCATGCTTCGGTCATATGTGATGTTCATCGCGGCGCTCCTTTCCGGAAGGTCCTGCTTTGCGGAGATCCATTATATCACAGCGGCTCTGACCTGACTATACGTTTCGCATCACGCGCGGAAACGGTCAGCGTTATTTTATTGCGGTCTGCTTCACAGATGATCCGCCTTGTGGTATAATACCCGCGGATCCCCATTGAGGGAAATCGGGAGGTGCTGTTTGGAATCGGTAGCGTAAAGAACAGGATCAGTCAGAAGCCGACGGCTGCATGACCGTTTGTTTGCTGTACGGATCTTTGGCGCGGACCGATCTCCGGGCAGTTTTTTTGATGCCCGCAAGTCCCGGCCTGCTGTCCGTTTTTCATCACTCATGCATGAAAACTGACGCAAAAAGGAGAAGACAGACATGGACATCATCATCAGAAAAGAAACGGAAAAAGACTATATCGAAACAGAAGCCATGACCCGCAGAGCTTTCTGGAACAAATACCGCCCGGGATGCGATGAACACCTGCTGGTGCATAAGATGCGCTCCCATCCGGATTATCTGCCTGAATTCAGCCGGGTAGCCGAGATCGACGGTCAGATCGCCGGAACGATCATGTATTTCAAAGCGAAGATCATTGCCGGAGACCGGGAGATCACCGTGCCGTCCTTCGGACCGCTGTGTACCGATCACAAATGGAAGAATCACGGGATCGGTTCGAAACTGCTGGAAGAGACCCTGCCGCTGATCAAAGCCGCGGGATATCCCGGAGTGATCATCTTCGGTGAACCGGAATACTACCCGAAACACGGATTTGTCCGGGCCGGCAGTCTCGGACTCACGGATATGGACGGGAACGCGTGGGATGCCTTTCTGGCCTGGGAAAGCGAACCCGGGTCCCTGCGGATCCCCGGCGGAAAGTTCAGGGAATCCTCTGTGGATGACCTGCCGGAGGAGGAACTGAACGCTTTGGAAGATCTGCGGCAATTTGAAAAGATCCCTCCGGCGACGCGTCCCTGCCAGTGGACGTATGACAACGCAAACGAGGAGAAAGACGGATACTCCCTGATGTATGCGGTACAGGATCCCGGGTCCTTTGACCGGATGTTCGGAACCTGCCTTGAGGAACTGTCCCGGTATGATGCATCGCTGAAGAAACGGGATCCCGCGGCAATGATCCGCGAACTGCGGGACAGTCCCTGCAAAGCCACCTATCTGATCATGAAAGAGCAGGAAGCGATCGGACTGCTGGTGACTTCCGTGCCGGAGGCGGAGGACAAGGGGGACGGCTGCGGCTGCTGTCTGGAGCAGATCTGGATCCGCCCGGAAAACCGGGGGCAGGGGATCGCGAAGGATATTTTTCTGCGCTTCCTGCGGCAGCAGACTTGTGCCACCGGTTTCCGCGTCATTCCGTCCGATCCCGCGAAGGAACAGTGGCTGGGGCTCCTCCGAAGGGAGGGTTACGGTTTCACGGCGGAACTGACGGAGGACGGTCTTCTTTTCTGCAAGGTCGTGCCTCAGACTGTCGCGGACCGGTATAAAAAATACTTTACGAGAGAATACCTGATGGGACCGAACTCCCTGCGCCTTTTGGATCAGCTGGCCGCAAAACATCCGGATACGATCCGGGGAACTGTGCTGGATCTGGGATGCGGCGAGGGACTCACCACTCTGTATCTGGCCCGGGAAACAAAGGCTGACAGGATCTATGCCACCGATCTCTGGATCCCCGCGACGGATAACCTCAGACGTTTCCGGGAAGCCGGCATAGACGGGAAAGCCGTGCCCATTCATGCCAACGCCCTGGACCGGACATACGCGGATGATTTCTTCGATACCGTTGTCTGCATTGACGCGTATCACTATTTCGGCACAGCCGCGGACGTCTTCGGGAAACAGGTGCTTCCGCTGGTCCGGAAAGGCGGACATATTCTGCTGGCATTCCCGGGCCTGTACAGGGAACCGGACGCTGCCGGACAGGCGCTGCTGGAAGAATGGGCCGGAGACGAATCCTGTATGTTCCGCACCACGGAATGGTGGAAAAACCTGTTTGAAAAAGAAGGGGGAGACAAGATCACCGTAAATGTCAGCGAAGCGGACGATCCGGGATCCTTCTGGCAGGACTGGTTCGACACCGGTCACGAGTATGCCCTGCGGGACCGCGAATTTCTGGACAGGGGCTTATGGAATGTCGTGAACTTTATTCTGGTCGGTATCACCCGGGAAAAAGCGTAAGATCCGCCTGAAAAGGTAAGATCCGTAAAGCAGAAACGCTGTGGCACCGGGAAGCAATTTCATGATTGACAAATGTTCGTTCGGTGGTATGATGTAACTAACACTATTGACAAAAAAACAGGAGGAATGGTCATGAAACGTATTGCAGCGACTCTGTTGGTTCTGTCGATCCTCTTACTCGGCGTGTCCGCCGCTTCTGCCGAGACTTCCGTGGGTGATTATATCAAGTTCGGTGAGTATGTTCAGGCAGGCAGAAATTCCTATGCCACGCCCATTGAGTGGCTCGTTCTGGATATTGACGGCGACAACGCGCTTGTGATCAGCCGCTATGGTCTGTTCATGCAGGCGTTCAACGCGAACAGCGCCGGCCAGACCTGGTGTGACAGCACCCTGCGTGAATATCTGAACGGCACTTTCCTTTCGATCGCGTTTACATCCAAGGAAAAAGACGCGATCCAGACAACGAATGTGCCCGAAGGCAAGGACCAGACCAGCTCCGCTTTCCCGGCCAAGCGTATCGGGTCCGACACCAAGGACAAGATCTTCCTGCTGAGCGCCGCCGAGGCTGATGAATACCTGCCCACGAAGGCGGACCGCAAGTGCAAGCCCTCCCAGAGCACGAAGGACGGCGGTTGCTACGTGAAGGGCGGCAACTGCTGGTACTGGCTCCGTTCTCCCGCGTACTCCAACAACGCCTGCGTTATTGATTCCGACGGCAATATCGACACATGCTATATCAGCCAGACCTGGGGCGTTGTACGTCCCTGCTGCCGGGTCAGCCTGAGCGCTCTCGGCTACTGATCCCGCTGATGATCCGCGCACCCTTCGGGGTGCGCTTTTTTTGCGCGTCTTTTCAGAATGATACTATTGACAGCATAATACTATGCGCGGTATAGTATTGTGCGAAAGGGGGCATTACATGGATCAGCAGATCAAGCGTGGGCTGCTGGATGTGTGCGTGCTGGCCGCGATCCGGAGCGCGGATTCATACGGCTATCAGATCATCCGGGATATGCGCCCTTATGTGGATATTTCGGAATCGACGCTTTATCCGATCCTGAGACGTCTGGAGGAAGCCGGGCAGCTGACCGTGCGGTCGGCGGAGCACAACGGGCGTCTTCGGAAATATTACAGTATCACGCCGGCCGGCCGGAAACGGCTGGATGATTTCACTTCCGACTGGCAGGAAATAACGGCGATCTGGCAGTTTATCACCAAAGGAGCACAGAATCATGACCAGACTTGAGTTTATGATCGCGCTGGAAAAGGCGCTGGAAGGGATCCCGCGTGAAACGGCGGATGAAGCGCTCGCGTACTATTCCGAGATCCTTTCGGACAGGATCGAGGAAGGCGCGGATGAGGCGGAAGCCGTTGCTTCCGTCGGCACGGTTGAAGAGATACGGGACAGTATTCTGCGTGAGATGCCGGCAGGAAAACGGGCAGAGGAGACGGGCAGACCGTGCAGGCGTGTCAGTGCCGCTGCGATCGTGCTGCTGATACTCAGCCTTCCCGTAACGCTGCCGCTCGCGGCCGCGTCCGGCGCGTTGATCCTGACATTATTCATTCTCCTGATGGTGATGATCGTTGCCGTATGGGCGGCTGAGGCCGGGCTGATCGCCGGCGGGATCGGTACTGTCGCGCTGGGAGCCGCACAGCTGATCAGGGGGCATTTTCCCCAGATGTTGTTCTGCTTCGGCGGGACGCTGATATGCTTTGCATTGGCGGTGCTGCTGTTCAGCGTGATCAGATCGGTGACGCGCTTTTTGTTCCTTGCGGGAAAGCGGGCATTGGGTCTCATCGGACGTGTGTTCAGGAAGAGGAGAAAAGGAAAATGAGCAAAAGGAAGATCAGGTTGATCGCGGTCATTATGCTGCTTGCCGGTATTGCTGCCGCCGGCATCGGAAGGTACGGTATGAAAGGTGATCTGTCGGAGCTGGATACGCGTGAGATCGCAACGCGCGAGGTCCGCCCGGAAACCGGATTCGATACCGTATATGTGAAGGGCAGTACCGCGAATGTGGATCTTTATCTTTCGGAGGACGGCACATCACGTGTGAAGCTGACCGAGGATAAGGAGCATCAGTTCCGCGTGCGCACGGAAAACGGCACGCTGTATATCGAACAGGATGAGGATCCGACCTCCCTGCTGGGCGTAATGGAATTGAAGGAAACATGCGTAGACGTGTATCTGCCGGAACAGGTCTGGCGAAGCCTTGATGTCAGCCTGTCGACCGGCGACTGCAGGATGGACGCGCCGCTGTGCTTTGAAAACGCGGCCGTGAAGACAACAACGGGGGATATCAGCCTGTGCGCGGACATCGGCCGGATCAGCGCTTCGGCCACGACAGGAGATATCACGCTGAAAGGCATGAAACCGGAGAATGCCGTGCTGAGCACGACAACGGGCGATATCCGCCTTATGGATCTGAGTACGGGCGGCCGCATAAGCTGTAAAGCAACGACTGGCAGCGTAAAACTGACAAACTGCCTTGCGGGCGGGATCGCGCTGGAGACCTCCACGGGTGATATAACGCTTACGGACTGCGACGCGGAGCTGCTGGAACTGACGGCCACAACAGGTGATATCAGCGGAACGCTGCTTTCCGGCAAACAGTTTGACGCGCGCTCCGCGACCGGTGACATACAGTGTCCGCCGAATGACGGAACGGGTACCTGCAGGGTAACGACGAGTACCGGCGATATCAGAATAACGGTGAAGTGACCGGAGGCATCCCTTTGCGCGGCAAAGGGATGCTTTTTTATTGTGGCGAAGGCAGGTTTTTGTTATAATCATCTTATGGATCCCGGCAAGAACCGGCAAGATACGGGAACGGAGAGAATGCTATGAAGACAAGAAACTTTTCGGCGATACTGCTGCTCGCACTGCTGATGCTGCTGCCTGTACTGGCGTGCGGTGATCCGGCGGCGCCGGTCTTTTCACAGCCCGGCGGATTCTATGACGATCAGTTTTTTCTGGAAATGACATCCCCGGACGGATATGAGATCCGCTACACCACGGATTCCACCGATCCGGCGACCATGTCCAGCGCATTGGTCTACAAGGCGCCTGTACGCATTGAAAACACAGATGTGCAGCCCGGTACGATCAGCGCGATCCGCGATATCACGCTGGAGTGGTTCATGCCGCAGCAGGAAAATGTGCCCAAATGCACGGTGGTGCGCGCGGTGTGTATCGCCCCGGACGGGACCGCCGGCGCGGAAACGATGGAGACCTATTTCATCGGGCGGACCGAAAACTATTATGACAAGATCGATACCATCAGCCTTGTGACGGACGCCAGCAACCTGTTCGGCAGCGCCAACGGCATCTTTGCCGTGGGATACAGATTCAGCGACTGGAAAAACAGTGACGCGTATGAAGAATACGACTATCTGTCCGATCCACGCTATCCGACGAATTACAACCAGCGCGGCAGGGAATGGGAACGGCCCGCGGTGATCCAGGTCTTCGCCGACGGAAAACAGGCTTTCAGTCAGGCCATCGGCATCCGGGTAAAAGGAAACTTCACCCGCGCCAACGCGCAGAAGAGCCTGACCTTCTACGCGCGCAAGGAATACGGCAAGGGCAAGATGAAGTATGATTTCTTTGACGGTAAGTGCGTGGATATGAACGGTGAGCCCATCACGGAGTTTGACCGTGTGTGCATCCGCAGCGGCGGCAATGACTATGCCGGCGTGCGCTTCCGGGATGACCTGAATCAGGAACTGATGGGTCAGACGAACCTCGGCGTGCAGACGAAACAGCCCTATCTGCTGTATATCAACGGTGAATTCTGGGGATTGTATTCCATGCAGGAAAAAGAGGACAAGCATTATCTCGCCGCGCATTACGGCGTGGATAAAAACAACGTGACCGTGATCAAGTGCGGCAAGCTGGAAGACGGCAGCGAGGAGATGCTGGAAGAGTACAGGGAATTCTATGACTGGGCCGTGAACACTGATCTTTCCGATCCGGAAGAATACGCGCGTCTGAGCGAAGAGATGGACCTGGACGGTCTGATCGATCTGTTCGTCGGTGAGAGCTATGTGGGCAACTATGACTTCGCGATCATCATCAACAACTGGACCGTGTGGCGTGTGAACGAACCGGACGGAACGCCTTACGGGGATGGGAAATGGCGGTTCCTCGTCTATGACACGGAGTATTCCCTGGGCCTGTACGATCAGCTTGCCACAGCTGTGGATTTCGATTATCTGAACAACATGGATATCGACAGTACGGATCTTGCCCTGCCGGTGCTGCTGTTCAACCTTGTGATGGACAATGAGGAATTCTGCGAAAAATTCCGCGAAAGATACATCGAGCTTGCCGATACCGTGTACAGCTATGAAAATGTGCTGCCGATCATCGAGCGGATCATTGAACAGCAGCAGGAGGCGTGCCTGGATACGATGACGCGCTTCGGTATCACCTGGAACGAGTATTATGGCGAAGCAATGAAGATACAGGAATTCTTCCGTCAGCGCAGGGAATACGCGCTGGAATCCCTGGAGATATTCTGCGCGGAATGATTCCGGAAAATGTGAAAATAACGGAAGGAAACAGGGTGTTGATGTGTTATTATCTGTGCAACGGTTTTGTGACGGATCACGTGATATGATACGCCCGGAGCCGGAAACAAATAAGAAATTTTGCGGGAGGTAAACAAAATGAAGAAAGTTCTGTGTCTGATGGCCGCACTGCTCATGGTGCTGTGCTGCACCGCCGCGAACGCTGCCGAAGTGACCGCGCTGGCAAGCGAAGTCAACCCGGAAAACATCGCTCTGAAGATCATACGGGCCCGCATCACCGGCTATGACGAAGCCGCGGGTACAGTGACTCTGGTGCTGCTGGATAACGAGACTTTTGCCGAAAATGATATTATGAACCTGCGGCCGGGGGATACGATCTTTTCGGACGGGGAAACGATCACCGTTGATAAGATCACCTTCGATCTTCCGTGCGTGGAGATCAATATCGGCGAGGACACGGCCGAGGATAACGGCGTTATCCTGCTGCAGAACAATGACGGCAGTTTCAACAGCTATGTGATGGATTATCCCATTACACGCGAGATGGCGGAGATCACCGTGAAGCTGCCGGAGGCGGCGCTCTTCCTGGACGGTGTGGAACCTGAGTACGGGGATCCGCTGGACACGCCCACAGTGCATACGGCAGCGGAGTTCATTCAGATGCTGCAGGCGTCCATCGCCGGCGGCGGTGCACTTGACTTTGCCGGCGGAAATGTGCAGGTGACTTTCAATGACAAGAGCGAACCGATGATCATCGAACGGTACTATACGCCCTGGCAGTAAGCCGGAACAGCGAACAGCGCCGGTCTCCGTGACGGAGACCGGCGCTGTTTTATTCTTTGTGCTTTACCGCGCGGCGGCGCAGATCAGCTCTGTGCACTTTTCGGGGCCGAGAGTGCCTACATCCAGCATGAGGTCATAGTTGGCATAATCACCCCATGCTTTTTCGGTGAAATATTTATAGTATGCCTCGCGGGCGCTGTCCGTGCTTTTGATCGCTTTGTGGACGGCGGACGGATTGTCTGTACCGATCAGTTCGCTGACGCGGGCACGGCGGTTCACTTCGGAAGCGTGCAGGAAAACCGTCAGCACATCATAACCGGCGTCGCGCAGGATCACATCCGCGCAGCGGCCGACCACGACGCAGGGCCCAGTTTGGGCGAAGCGGAGGATCGCTTCCTTTTCGCGGTCATGGATCATATCGATCTGGTTATAGGTCACGCTGGGACTGATCGCGCGGATGAAGGAATCGGATTTCCGGATGACCTCTTCACGCGCAAGGATGTCATTTTCCGTGATGCCGGTCTCATGGGCGGCGGAACGGACGATATCCTTATCGTACACTTCAATACCGAGCTTTTCAGCCACCATTCTGCCGACTGTATGTCCGCAGGCGCCGTATTCGCGGCAGATCGCGATGATCTTCATAATGATTACACCCTTTCGGAACCGCTTTTGCGGATACTTATATATTCATATTTTACACGGCCGCGATGGATTCCTGCATGAATGACCGGAGACTGTGATCTCCTGAAATCAGACGAGCGCGGATTCCTCCGTGGGGGAGAAGAAACCGTATTCCTCACGCGTAACATAGCCGGCAGGCAGCGGCGCGGGCTGATCAAATGTGCTCTCGATATGCACGACCTTTTCCGTTGCCGAGCTTTCCAGAAGCCCCTCCATCATATCCAGCAGATGGATATTCATGCGGGCATCCGTGCGGGGCTTCCGTCCGGCGCGGAGCGACCAGGCCATCTCCGCGGCGCCGAGCCCGCGGGATTCGTTCTCGAACCCGTGGGTGAACGGGAAAATGACATCATCATGAAAAGGCTTTTTCAGGCGCAGCGTGCTGCCGAACTGATTCGGGTCATCGAGCGACAGAATGCCTTCCGTGCCGAAGATCTTCAGCACGCGGTCCTCATCGAAAATGCAGTCGCTGTTCAGATGGACGGTGCCGATGACGCCGCTCTTGTAAACAACGGACATGGCCGCGATGTTTTCAACTTCAATGGTGTATTCTTTGCCGAAATCCGTGCTGCCGACCCTGCTGTTGACGCGCGCGGGTTCATTCGTCGCCGTGAAACCGGTGATCTTCTCCGCCGGACCGAGCAGTGACGCGAGCGCCGTGAGATAGTAGCAGGAAACATCCCAGGTGATGCTTCCGCCGGGCTTGGTAAGATGGGGCAGGATCTCTCCGAAGATCTCATAATCCCGTGAGAGACTGACCGTAAATGAAAGCGGTTTGCCGATCAGACCGCGGTCGATCACGTAACGGGCGGTCTGCAGGGCCGCGCCGAGGAAAGTATCGGGCGCGGTGCCGAGCAGCAGACCTTTTGATTCAGCGATGCTGTACAGTTCACGCCCTTCTTTGGCCGTGTTGGCGAGCATTTTTTCGGAATACACGTGTTTGCCTGCTTCAAGCGCGGCTTTGTTGATCGCGTAATGAGCGGACGGATTGGTCAGATCGATGACCATGTCAATGGACGGATCGGACAGAACGGCCTCAAGGGACATCGCGGATATGCCGTATTCCGCCGCAGCCGCTGCCGCGCGCTCCTCCCGCAGATCGCAGCAGGCGGCAAGTTCAATGATCGAAAAACGATTTTTCAGGTTGTTCATATACGCGCGTGATATCGCTCCGCAGCCGATGACGGCAGCACGAATCTTTTCCATACGGATGCCTCCTTTTTCCTTTATTTGTATTATTCCGGACCTGCCGCAAAAAGTCAAGGGCAAAACTGAGAAGCAAAAAGATTGACTTTGTCATTATCAGATGATACAATCATAAGTAAGAAATGTAAAAAAATGCCATGTGCATCTATTTTTTTTACATCCGATGCCTGCTGCAGAAAGCTGTGGACATATAAAAGTCCGGTTTGGCGGGACGCCGTTTTTTCAGTACAGGAGGCACGGCTTCCCCATTGTCAATATGGAAACAACGGAGGGAAAACATGGATATCAAGAAGACGGTTGCCCAAATGACGCTGGAAGAAAAATGCTCGCTGCTGAGCGGGGCGGATTTCTGGCGCACGAGACCCGTGGAACGGCTGAACATCCCCGCGGTGATGGTGTCCGACGGCCCTCACGGCCTGCGGAAACAGGCGGAAGGCGGAGACCATCTGGGCATCAATGACAGCATTGAGGCAGTCTGCCTGCCCACAGCCAGTGCCGCGGCAGCCTCCTTTGACCGCGATCTCTGCCGGCAGATCGGCGAAGCGATCGGTGACGCGTGTCAGCATGAAAAGCTGGCCGTCAACCTGGGACCGGCCATCAATATCAAACGCAGCCCGCTGTGCGGACGCAACTTTGAATATTACAGCGAGGATCCTTATCTGGCCGGCGAACTGGCAACAGCCCACACCAAAGGTCTGCAGAGCCGCAACGTGGGCGTGAGCGTGAAGCATTTCGCCGCCAACAGTCAGGAGAACCGCCGCATGAGCACCTCCGCCGAGGTGGATGAGCGCACTTTGCGAGAGATCTATTTTCCCGCGTTCGAAAAGGTGGTCAGGGAAGGTAAAGCCTGGACCGTGATGTGCTCCTACAACAGGATCAACGGCGTATATTCTTCCGAGAATCCCTGGCTGCTGAAGAAGGTGCTGCGGGACGAGTGGGGCTTTGACGGCTATGTGGTGAGCGATTGGGGCGCCGTGAATGACCGGGTGAAGGCTGTTGCCGCCGGGCTGGATCTGGAGATGCCTTCCTCCGGCGGAAGCAATGACCGCCGCGTGATGGAGGCCGTGAGGGCCGGCCTGCTGGACGAAAAGGACGTGGATGCCTGCGTTGAGAATATCCTGCGGATCCATATGCGCTATGTGGAGAACGCGAAGCCGGAAACCGTATGGGATAAGGAATCGCAGCATGAACTGGCCGGAAGACTGGCGTCGGAATGCATGGTGCTGCTGAAGAATGAGGACGGCATACTGCCCCTGAAGCAGGAGGAGAAGGTCGCCGTGATCGGCAGGTTCGCGGCCGTGCCGCGGTTCCAGGGCGGCGGCAGCAGCCATATCAACTGCTTCCGGATCACCTCGCTGATGGACGAACTGAAGGATCAGCCCGGCGTGTCCTACGCGCAGGGATATGATATCGCCGATGAAAAGCCGGATGAAGCGCTGATCGCCGAAGCGGTGAAGGCAGCCGCGGCAGCGGACAAGGCCGTGATCGTGGCCGGTCTGCCGGACAGCTTCGAATCCGAAGGCTATGACCGGACGCATCTGCGCATTCCGGCGTGCCAGACGGAGCTGATCTGCCGCGTTGCGGAAGCCAACCCCAATACTGTGGTGGTGCTGTACAACGGTTCCCCTGTGGAAATGCCGTGGCTGGATAAGGTCAAAGGCCTGATCGAAGGCTATCTGGGCGGACAGGCGATCGGTACCGCGACGGCGAATGTGCTGTACGGCAGGGTGAATCCCTGCGGCAAGCTGCCGGAGACCTTCGCCGTGAAGCTGGAGGATACACCCTGCTTCCTGAGCTATGAAGGCGAAGGCGATACCGGCGTGTACAACGAAGGCGTCTTTGTGGGATACCGTTATTATGACAAGAAGAAGATGAACGTGCTGTTCCCCTTCGGTTACGGACTGAGCTACACGAAGTTCGCGTATGGCGGACTGAAGCTGAGCGCACCGGCGATCATGGATACCGACAGACTGACGGTTTCCGTTGACGTGACCAATACCGGCAGTGTGAAGGGCAAGGAAGTGGTGCAGCTGTATGTGGGCGATGTGCAGAGCACGGTGTTCCGCCCTGTACGCGAACTGAAAGGCTTTGAAAAGATCGAACTGATGCCCGGCGAAACGAAGACAGTGACATTTGAACTGGACAAGCGTGCGTTCGCCTATTGGAACACGACCCTGCATGACTGGCATGTGGAGACCGGCGACTTCCGGATCGAGATCTGCTCCGACAGCCGCACGGTGCTGCTGAGCGAAACGGTACGGGTGGAAAGCACCGTGAATGTGCCCGTGAAGTATACGGTGAATTCCATTTTTGCGGATCTGATGGGTAACCGGAAGGCCATGGAAGTCCTGGGTCCGATCCTGAAAAACGGCATCTTCGGCGGCGGCGAGGATAAGAAGGAAAGCGACACCGCGAAGGAGGCCATCAGCGATGAGATGTCCAAAGCCATGCTGATGTATATGCCACTGCGCGCCATTGCCAGCTTCAGCGGCGGACAGCTGACCTATGAAGCGCTGCAGGCCATGGTGGACCGGATCAACGAACAGTAAAAACCAAAGCTGCCGCGCGGCGGCATTACGGATAACGGGAGGCATGATTGCCATGCAATATCTGACACTGAACGGCGAATGGAAAATGCGGGCCGTGGATGAAGAAAGATATCATCCGGTCACGGTGCCCGGATCGGTATACAGCGCGTACCTGCAGGACGGCACCATGGAGGATCCGTTCTGGCGGGAAAATGAACTGCAGGCTTATGAACTGCTGAAAAAGGACTATGAATTCAGCCGTACGTTCGATGTGACCGCGGATATCCTGAACCGCGCGCATGTATTCCTGAAGTGCGAAGGGCTGGATACACTCGCCGCGGTACTGATCAACGGACAGGAGATCGCCCGTGCGGACAACATGCACATCACCTGGATGTGGCCTGTGCGCGACGCGCTGAAAGAAGGAGAAAATGAGATCCTGATCCGCTTCGCCAGCCCGATCCTCGCGGCGCTGGAAGCGGGGAAGAAGAGCCCCGGATGGTGCTCCACGGACGCGATCCCCGGATATCCGCACATCCGCAAGACGCACTGCATGTACGGATGGGACTGGGGTCCCAGACTCCCCGATGCCGGCATCTGGAAGGATATCGGCCTGGTGACCGCGGATGATGTGCTGCTGGACGGCGTAAAGGTGCTGCAGCATCATGAAAAAGGTCTTGTGACCCTGGAGATCGAACCGGAATTGTATCTGGGTTCGGATTGCGATTATCGGGCAGTGCTCACCGACCCGGACGGGAAGGAAACGGTGCGCGAATTCCGCGGAAAGACGGAGATCACCGTGAATGATCCCCGGTTGTGGTGGCCCGCGGGCTATGGCGATCAGCCTCTGTATACCCTGAAGGTGGAAGCGCTGGCGGATGGAACGGTACAGGATGAGAAGACGCTCCGGATCGGTCTGCGGACGCTGACGATCCACCGTCAGAAGGATCAGTGGGGCGAAGAATTCTGCCATATGGTGAACGGCGTTAAGATCTTTGCCATGGGCGGCGACTATATCCCGGAGGACAACATCTTCTCACGTATCACACCGGAAAGGACCCGCAGACTGCTGGAGGATGCCAGACTGGCCAACTTCAATACGGTGCGCGTATGGGGCGGCGGTTACTATCCCAAGGATGATTTCTATGACGCGTGTGACGAACTCGGCCTGCTGGTATGGCAGGACTGTATGTTCGCGTGCGCTTTCTATGATCTGACGCCCGCTTTTGAGGCGTCGATCCGCACGGAGATCCGCCAGAATGTAAAGCGGATCAGGCATCATGCCAGCCTGGCGATCCTGTGCGGCAACAACGAGATGGAAGAGTTCCACGAGGGAGCCATTACAGCCGAGATCCGCAGCGGCATGAAGGATCCGGAGCAGAGCCGGCCGAGCCATCACGCGGATTATATCAAGATGTTTGAATACATCATTCCGGGTATCTGCGCCGAAGAGGCTCCGCAGACATTCTACTGGCCGTCCTCCCCGTCCTCCGGCGGCGGATTTGACGAGGCTCAGAGCGAGAACCGCGGTGATACGCATTACTGGGATGTATGGCACGGGGAAAAGCCCTTTTCGGATTACCGGAAGCACTTTTTCCGCTATGCCAGTGAATTCGGCTTCCAGTCCTTCCCGTGTCTGAAGACGGTGGAAAGCTTTACGGAACCGGAAGACCGCAATATCTTTTCACGGATCATGGAGCGCCATCAGCGGAACAGGAGCGCCAACGGCAAGATCCTCGCGTATCTTTCCCAGACCTTCCGGTATCCCGTGACTTTTGATCATCTGCTGTATACGAGCCAGCTGCTTCAGGCGGAAGCCATCCGCTACGGCGTGGAACACTGGCGCCGCAACCGCGGCAGATGCATGGGCGCCATCTACTGGCAGCTGAACGATTGCTGGCCGGTGGCCTCATGGGCGTCCGTCGACTATTTCGGCCGCTGGAAGGCGCTGCACTACTATGCGAGGCGCTTCTTTGCCCCGGTGATGATCTCCTGCGAGGAACAGGGTGAGCATACACAGAATCCTTCCATCAATGAGCTGCTGAAGGAGCCGATCCGCTATTCCGCGCGGCTGAACGTTGCCAACGAAACGATGAACACGTTCCGCGGAACGGTGCGCTGGACGCTGCGTGCGGCGGACGGAACCGTGGTACGCACCGGTGAGCGGGATGTGACGGTCGACGCGCTGTCTTCCTTCTGGCTGGATGAACTGGACTTCACGGATACCGTGAGCCGGACCGGGCACTACTTCAGCTATGAACTGATCGCGGACGGATGCGAGGTCAGCCGCGGGAGCGTGCTGTTCTGCGCGCCGAAGCACTTTGAGTGGAAGGATCCGCGCCTGACCGTGCGGGAAGAGAACGGGGAAGCTGTGATCCGTTCGGAAGCTTATGCGGGACATGTGTGCATTGAAAGCGACGATCCGGATCTGTTGCTGAGCGACAATTTCTTCTCCATGGATCCCGGGGAAAGGCGTGTCCGGTGCCTGCGCGGGAG
>JAUNQH010000001.1:17777-70354 GCA_030536295.1 Clostridia bacterium
AAGAAAAGGCAGTATCGATATGGATAAGGTTTTTCCGGGCGCGAACCGGACCATGTTTAAAAAAATATTCGTGATCACAATGCCCATTGTGATCCAGAACCTGCTGGATTCCGCGGTGAACATGGCTGATGTGGTCATGCTGGACGCGGTCAGTCAGGCTTCCATGTCCGCCGTGTCCCTTGCTTCTCAGGCGGGAAGCGTCATCTTTATGTTCCTGTACGGCATCGGAACGGGCATGACCATGATGGGCTCGCAGTACTGGGGCAAAGGCGATGTGCCGGCCATCGAAAAGGCGCAGGGCATCGCAATCCGCTACGCGCTGATCATCGGCGGCACGGCGATGGCGGCCTGCCTGCTGATCCCGGAATGGCTGATGAAGATCTATACCTCGGATCCGGAGCTGATCTCGGCAGGCGCGGAGTACCTGCGGGTCTGGTCATTGCTGATCATTCCGTGGTCCGTTGCGACCATCTACCTGTCCTCCCTGCGGGCAACCGGACGGGTGACCGTATGCACCTGGGTGGAGACTATGGCGCTGCTGCTGAATGTGGTGCTGAACGCGCTGTTCCTGTTCGTACTCAAAATGGGTGTGGTCGGGGCTGCCCTGGCGACCGTGATCGCGCGGGCGATCGAACTGATCGTGTGCGCGTCGATCTCCGCCCGCAGCAAAACGGTGAAGCTTCGCCTGAGACCGGTCACGGAGCATCACAGGCTGCTGGAAAAGGATTTCGCGAGAATGTGCGTGCCGGCGATCGGCAACGATCTGGCGTGGGGCATCGCGTTCTCTTTGTACAGCGCGATCCTGGGTCACCTTTCCAGTGACGCGGTGGCGGCAAACGCGATCGTGAATGTGATACGGAATTTCGGATGCGTGTTCTGCTATGGACTGGGAAGTGCCGCCGGCATTATCCTCGGACAGATCCTGGGCGCGGGTGAACGCGAAGAAGCAATACGGATGTCAAGGATCCTGCTGCGGCTCAGTGTGATCGCCGGCGCGATCGGCGGGCTGATCATCATGGCGGCGATCCCGGTCATCGTTCCGCTGGCAAACCTGACGGATCAGGCAAGGGAATATCTGCGCGTCATGCTGTGGATCAATGTGTTCTATATTATGGGCACTGCTGTCAACAGCACGCTGATCGCGGGTGTATTCCGGGCCGGCGGGGATACCCGGTTCGGATTCCGGTGCGACGCGATCGATATGTGGGGCTGGGCATTGCCGCTGGGCTTTATTGCCGCCTTTGTGCTGAAGCTGCCGGTCATGACTGTTTATATCCTGCTGTGTACCGATGAATTTGTGAAGTGGCCCTGGGTCTTCAGGCATTATTACAGCAACAGGTGGGCGGTGAATATCACCCGGAATGATGTGGACGGACAGACGGCTTACGGAAACGAATGAGGGAAATACGGAAGAGTCGCCCCGAAAGGCTGACGGCCGGACCCGGGGGGACGGTCCGCCGATCTTGTACCACTTGCATCCGTGTATGTTATCGGGTACAATACTTCAATAAACATGAAACGGGGAACGAGGCATGGATAAAAAACTTTTCAGGGAAAAGAGCGTGGCGCGCATCGCGTCGCCGGAACAGCTGGATAAATATATCAAGGGCGGCCGCCGGGGGTATCTGATCGCGCTGCTTGCGATCGTCGCGGTGCTGGGCGGCATGCTTGTGTGGGCGCTGGTCGGCAGCATTGAGACATCGATCGAGACCGGATGCACCATACGCGCCGGCAAGGTGATCTGCTGTGTGCCGGAGGATACCGCCAAACGCCTGACGGCCAGCGCGGTGATCCGCGTTGAAGGACGGGAGGTCCCCGTTACGGGCACGTCTCCGGTGCGCCCGGCTGAAGAGAGCGAGGCCGACAAGGTCATGCGCGACGCGCTGGATCTGAACGAGAATGAATGGTGCTTCGACGCGTATTCCGAAACGGACCTTCCTGACGGAAATTACCGCTGCACGCTGGTGCTTGAGTATATCAGCCCCATCCGGCTGATATTCAACTGACGGAGAAAACTATGAGCAAGACGATGAATCAGGTGTGCAGGGTGCCGGTCATCATGCAGATGGAAGCGCTGGAATGCGGTGCCGCGTGCGTGAGCATGGTCCTTGCGTACTACGGAAAGTGGATCCCGCTGGAACAGGCGCGCCGGGACTGCGGCGTGAGCCGTGACGGCAGCCGCGCCAGCAATATGGTGAAGGCCGCGCGCACATATGGGATGGAAACCAAGGCATATAAACTTGAACCGGATCAGTTGCGCGAATTCGGCACGATGCCGTGTATCATTCACTGGGAGTTCAATCATTTTGTTGTGGTGCGCGGCTTCCGCGGCAACTATGTGTATCTGAATGATCCGGCGCGAGGTGAGATACGGCTGACGGCCGAAGAATTCGATCAGGGGTTTACCGGTGTCGCCATTTTCATGGAGCCGACAGCCGGCTTTGAAAAAAGCGGAGAAAAAAAGACAGTGCGAAGCTATACGCGGCGCAGATGCTCCGGCTTCGGCGGCATTGTGCTTCTGGTGATCCTGGCGGCGCTGGCGGAGAAGCTCCTCAGCGTGTTTGAACCCGGCTTCAGCAATGTTTTTTATGACCGGCTGCTGACCGGTAAGGATCCGGACTGGCTTGTGCCGTTTACGGTCTTTTTCGGCGTACTGTGCGTGCTGAAGATACTGGCGGAATGGATCCGCACGGAAGGTGAGAGACGCGGCGAGGCAAAGCTGGATGCCGTTGGTTCCACCTCTTTCATGTGGAAGGTGCTCCGTCTGCCGATGGAATTCTTCAGCCAGCGGATGGGCGGCGATATTCTGTCGCGCGAGAACTCCAGCAGCAGTATCGCGAATACGATCATTCATACACTGGCGCCGATCGTACTGGATATCGCCGTCAGCATCGTATGGCTGCTGGCGATGCTGCGCTATAATGTGACGCTGACGATGATCGGCCTCATCGCGATGGCGCTTCAGGCCGCGGTGAACAATTTCATCGCGAAAAAACAGACGAATATCGTGCGCGCGTCCATGAAAAACCGCGGTCTGCTTGCCGGCTATACCGTGAACGGCATCAGTATGATCGAGACGATCAAGGCATCCGGCAGTGAAAGCGGCTACTTTGAAAAATGGGCCGGCTATCAGGCCGGCGCGAATGCCGCGGAGATCGAATACGGGCATTACGGCCGCAACGCGGCGCTGCTCAACGCGATGGTGAACGTGCTGTGCGATGCCGTGATCACGGGGATCAGCCTGTGGCTGATCATGCGCGGTGAATACACCATCGGTATGATGAACGCCTTTGCCGGTTATCTGAGCGGCTTCACCGCGCCTGTGACGGGCGCGCTGGACGCGATCCGCAGCCTGCAGATGATGCGGACCGAGATGGACCGCGTGGAGGACGTGATGGATTATCCGGAAGATCCGGTGTTTTCAGCTGTCGGATCGGAAACGGATGACAGACTGTCCGGTCTGATCGAGATGAAGAACGTGACCTTCGGGTACAGCCGCCTGGATAAGCCGCTGATCGAAGATTTCAACCTGACGGTGAAGCCCGGCGGAACCGTGGCGCTCGTGGGCGGCAGCGGCAGCGGGAAGAGCACGCTGGGCAAACTGATCTGCGGGCTGTATATGCCGTGGAGCGGTGAGATCCTGTTTGACGGAAAGCGCGTGACGGAGATCGACCGGATGGTGTTCAACGCCAGCCTGAACATGGTGGACCAGGAGATCACGATCTTCAACGATACGATACGGGACAATATCCGCATGTGGGATGAGACCATCAGTGATGAAACACTGGTCCGCGCCGCGAAGGACGCGCAGATACATGATGATATCCTGCAGCGTGAGGACGGTTACGGCAGCGTGCTTGCCGAGGGCGGACGCGATCTGTCCGGCGGACAGCGGCAGCGGCTTGAGATCGCCCGTGTGCTGGCCAGGGACCCGGGCATCTGCATTCTGGATGAAGCAACCAGCGCGCTGGACGCGGAAACGGAGGCCAATGTCATTGCCGCGATCCGGAAGCGCGGGATCACGTGCGTGATCGTGGCTCACCGGCTCAGCACCATCAGGGATTGCGATGAGATCATCGTGCTGGAAGACGGCAAGGTCGCGGAACGCGGAACACATGCCGAACTGATCGGCAGACACGGCGCGTACGCGAAGCTTGTGACCAGTGATTGAGGATAAGCGAATGACAAACCGTTTTAAAGAACAGATCGCCGAACGGCGGCAGAATGATCTGCACGCGCTGGAGGATGCCTTCGGCGGGATCGTCAATGTGATCAACGGCGGGGGCGGAACGGCCGCGAACGGTACGGAGCAGATCGAACGTGCCGTAGGGGAGATCCTGGCATTCTACGATGCCAGAAAGCCTGACCGGGCCGTGGATGCCGTAACGGCCGAAGAATACCTGGAAGCCGTGTGCCGGCCGCAGGGCATCACGCGCCGTGTGATCAGGCTTGAGCACGGATGGTACCGGGACGCGGCGGGCGCGATCCTCGCGACGCGGCGCGCGGACGGGAAAGCGGTGGCGCTGCTGCCCGGCATGACCGGGTATCACTATACCGATCCGGATACGGGAAAACGCGTGCGCATGAGCCCGAAGACCGAAGCGCTTCTTGATGCTGACGCGATCTGCTTTTACAAGCCTTTTCCGCTGCAGAAGCTGACGCCGGCCGGGCTTGTCATCTTCGCGTTCAGAAACTGCGACAAACGTGAACTGGCCATGATCCCGGTGATGATGGCCGCAGCGACCGCGATCGGTCTGCTGGTGCCGCGGCTGACAAGATTCATGTACGGCGCGCTGACAGTGAAGGAAGACATCCTGCTTCTGATCAGCACCATGATATTCTGGCTTTGCCTGAATATCGGCTCCATGCTGATCTCCACCGCGAAGGATCTGCTGAACGAGCGGCTCATCAACAGAATGCATATGCAGGTGGAAAGCGCGACGATGATGCGCGTGCTGAGCCTGCCTGTGGATTTTTTCAGGAAATACTCGAGCGGCGACCTGAGCCAGCGCACCGGATATGTGAACACCCTGTGCGAACAGATCATCAACAGCATTCTTGATACAGGCCTGACGAGCATTTTCAGTCTGGTGTACATCAACTCCGTTTTCCTGTACGCGCCCGCGCTGGTCGTGCCGGCGCTTGTGATCACGCTGATCACGGCGCTGTTCAATATAAATACGGGGCGCATCCAGCAGATCGTATCCAAACACAAGATGGAAGCGGACGCGCAGGCCGCGGGTCTTGCTTACGGAATGATCGAAGGCGTACAGAAGATCCGTGTGACGGGCGCCGAGAACCGCGCCTTCGCGAAGTGGGGCAGGATCAGAAAACAGGTGCTCCGGCTGACATATGACACGCCCGGCATCCTGCGGCGGAACACCGTCTATTCGCTGATGATCAGCTGCGCGGGCATGATCGTGATGTATTACATGGCCGCGGCAAACCATGTGAGCGTTGAGGATTACGGCGCGTTCAACGCGGCCTACGGTATGGTCAGCAGCGCCTTCATGAGCCTGACCGGCGTGATCCGGAAGGTCGCGGAAATGCGGCCGCTGCTGGATATGGCGCGCCCGATCCTGGAAGCCATACCGGAGGTCTCCGAGAATAAGCCCGTGGTGCGGGAACTGACCGGTGCCGTTGAGATGACGGCGCTCTCCTTCCGCTACAGTGATTCCATGCCGGATGTGATCAGCAATCTGAATCTGACGATCGAACCCGGGGAGTATGTGGCGATCGTCGGTAAAACGGGATGCGGCAAGAGCACGCTGATACGGCTGCTGCTGGGCTTTGAAAAACCGCAGAAGGGCGCCGTGTACTACGACGGCAGGGATCTGTCCGCGATGGACCTGCAGAGTCTGCGGCGCATGATCGGCGTCGTGCTGCAGGACGGAAAGCTGTTTCAGGGCAGCATCTTTGAGAACATATCGCTGAATGCGCCATGGATGACACTGGATGAAGCGTGGAAAGCCGCCGAAATGGCGGGGATCGCGGATGATATCCGGAAGATGCCGATGGGCATGCAGACACTGCTGAGCGAAGGCAACGGCGGCGTATCCGGCGGGCAGCGCCAGCGCCTGATGATCGCGCGGGCGGTCGCGCCGCGGCCGAAGGTCCTGATCTTTGACGAGGCGACGAGCGCGCTGGACAACGTGACCCAGAAGCAGGTGAGCGACGCGCTGGATACGCTTGACTGCACCCGCATCGTGGTCGCGCACCGGCTGAGCACGATCCGCCACTGCGACAGGATCATCTATATTGAAAACGGCAGGATCACCGAGGAAGGCACCTATGAGGAGCTGATCGCGAAGAACGGCAGGTTCGCTTCGATGGTCGAACGTCAGCGGCTGGATCTGGAGGAGACAGGAAACGGGACTGTTCAGACCGCGGAAGCTTCGGAGGCGGACGGGGAATGAAGTGGCTCGTACCGGATTATTATCCGCTGTTCCGGTGTAAAGCGGACAAATGCCGGCACACCTGCTGTGCCGGCTGGGAGATCGATATCGATCCGGAAACACGCGAAAGGTACCGTGCCATGACCGGTCCCCTGGGCGCGGAACTGGCAGCGTACATTCAGGATACGGGTGAAGGTTCAGCATTTATCCTGCAGGGAAAAGAGGAACGCTGTCCCTTTCTGCGGAATGACGGTCTGTGCAGGATCATTCTTGAAAAGGGTCCGGAGGCGCTGTGCCAGATCTGTACGGATCATCCGCGGTTCCGCAATTTCTTTTCCGACCGCGAGGAAATGGGGCTCGGTATGTGCTGCGAGGCGGCGGCGGAGCTGATCCTGACGAGAACGGAACGGATGCGCATCATGCTCACGGATGATGATGATGATGACGAGCAGCTGACGGACGAAGAGGAAGCACTGCTCGCGCTGCGGCAGCAGTTGATGGATATCGCTTCCGACAGGACCGTGAGCCTGCGCGAACGTGAAGAACGCATCGCTGTATCGTGCGCCCTGACGGAACGGCAGTGCCGTACACCGGACGCGGACTTTATGAAGAAACTGGATGTCCTGGACAGCGCCTGGCCCGAACGCCTGGACATGCTGGCGGGAAAACCCGCGGATACGGATCTGAAGGCCTTTGAGATCCCGCTGGAACAGGTGCTGATGAACATGCTGTACCGCCATTTGCCCGGTGCCGTGAATGACGGCGACGCGCAGGGCAGGATCGGCTTCTGCCTGATGTCGCTGAGCCTGATACGGGACCTGTTCCTGCGGGCGGAAGAGCAGACGCTGCAGACCCTTGCCGGTATCGTGCGGCAGTGGTCGGCGGAGATCGAGTATTCGGATGAAAACATTGAACGCCTGATCGGGTACGGATACGAAGATGAGTGACCGGAGGAAATGACATGATCGACGCGCACGCGCATCTGTGGCTGAAGCAGCGGGGCATGGTCAACGGAATGCCGGTGTATGATATCGGCGGCGGGAAAAGCATGTTCGGCGACCGGGTGATGCAGATGATACCGCCGTATATGACGGACGGTGTGAACTCCGCGGAACGCTTCCTGGCAAACATGGATCTTGCCCGTGTATCCGCAGCCGTACTGACGCAGGAGTATATCGACGGAAACCAGGATGAATACCTGAAGACAGTGCGGAAGGAATGGCCGGACCGCTTCAGGGTGACCTGCCTGTATGAGGAAGACCGTCAGCCGGATACTGACGGCGCGGACGGCATCAAGATCTGCGGAGGCAGGCTGGCGGAACAGGATCTGACAAAACACGCGGATGTCTTTCGCCTCGCGGCGGAAAAAGATATGTTCATCGCGATCGATATGGCGGACGGGGATACGCAGACGGGATCCCTGCGGGAGATGGTCCGCGCGTTTCCGGATCTGCGGATCGCGATCGGTCACTTCGGTATGGTGACGCGGCCGGGATGGCAGGAGCAGATCCGGCTCGCGCGGGAAAAGAATGTATCGATCGAGAGCGGCGGTATCACGTGGCTGTACAACAGCGAGTTCTGGCCTTACCCGTCCGCGGTGCGGGCGATCCTGGAGGCGCGGGACATCTGCGGTATGGACAAGCTGATGTGGGGCTCGGATTATCCGAGAACGATGACGGCCATCACCTACGGAATGAGCAGCAGCTTCGCGGCGCGATCGGAACTGCTGACGGATGAGGAGAAGGAACTGTTTTTCCTGAAAAACGCACGGACATTCTACCGCTTCGGCCCGCAGCCGGAGATGCCCGTGATCCATCATATGGCGGAATGACGCATAAACAGCGGACCCGGTGGAAAGATCTCCGCCGGGTCCGCTGTTTATGCCGTTTACACTTTTGTAAGATGAATGACGGAACTGGTGAAGTCCTGCTTCAGCTGCAGCCAGAAGCCCATATTCATGAGGACGGCTCCGGCGTATTCACGGCCGTTTTCATCGCGGTAGACTGCCTCCGGGTCAAGCCCCTGCAGCCGGACGCGGACGGGCGCCGTGTTTGGCGTGACCAGCGTTACATATGTGCACAGCAGAGCTTCGCCGCGGTCTTCCGAAACGAACTGCCAGGCCGTGTAATTGCCCTCAAACGGCGACAGCAGGCGATAATAATCTCCCTGCTGGATCAGGGAACGCACTTGCTTGACCCGCGTGACCAGCTGCTTTGCGACCGCTATATCATCATCGCTGAGCGCGGAGAGATCCAGCTCGAAACCGAAGTTGCCGCCAACGGCCACATCGCCGCGCATCTGCATGCCGGTACTGCGCCCCGTCTGGTGGTTCGGCACGGCGCTGACGTGCGCGCTGATGGCGGACGGCGGATAGACGAAGGAGGTGCCGTACTGGATCTTCAGCCGCTCCACGGCGTCTGTATCATCACTGGTCCAGAACTGCGGCATGTAGTAAAGAATGCCGGGGTCGAACCGTCCGCCGCCGCCGGAGCAGCCTTCGAACAGGACCTGCGGGAAACGGGACGTAAGCGTATCCATCACGCGGTATACACCCAGCATATAGCGGTGCTGCGTTTCCAGCTGACGTTCAGGGATACGGCTGCCGGAAAAGGCTTCCGTCATGTTGCGGTTCATGTCCCACTTGACATATTCGATATTCGCGCCGGCCAGCACTTTGCCGACCGCGTCTATGATATAGTCCTGTACTTCCGTGCGGCTCATATCCAGAATGAGCTGCTGACGGCATTCCGTGCGGGGCCGCCCGTCCACATGCAGGCACCAGTCCGGATGCGCGCGGTAGAGGTCGCTGTCAGGGGAGACCATTTCCGGTTCAAACCACAGGCCGAACTTCAGACCGATCGCGTTGATCTTTTCCGCAAGACCTTTGATGCCGCATGACAGCTTGTTCCGGTTCTCGACCCAGTCGCCGAGGGAGTTGTCATCCCAGTCGCGCTTACCGAACCAGCCGTCATCCAGCACGAAAAGCTCCGTACCGATCTGCTTCGCGCGTTCCGCGATCGCCAGCAGCTTTTCTTCCGTGAAGCCGAAATAGGTCGCCTCCCAGTTGTTGATCAGCACGGGACGGGGCCTGTCGCGCCAGTAACCGCGGCACAGGCGTTTGCGGTACAGCCGGTGGAAGGTTCGGGACATGCCGTTCAGACCTCTGTCGGACCAGACCAGCACGGCTTCGGGCGTGCAGAAAGTCTCACCCGGTTCAAGACGCCAGGTGAAGGTCGCGGGATCCATGCCCATGGACAGTCTGGTATTGCCGGCGTTGTCCACACAGGACAGCGCCAGAAAACTGCCGCTGTAAACGAAATTCATGGCCCATACTTCACCGGAAGATTCATCCGTGTTTTTACGGCACAGGGCGATGAATGGATTTTCCTCGTGCCCGGAAGCGCCGCGCTGGGAGAAGATGCGGTATTCGCCTTCGCCCTGCGGAACGCGGATCACACTGCGCTCGCGCGCCCACGCGCCCTTCAGGTGGATCAGGTCATATCCGCTGCCGTAAAGCGGCACGGAGGCGGCCATCGCGCCGCGCACCGTCATGGGTCCGGCACTGCCGTTTTCAAGCACCAGATGCCGGGTGACGGCACCGCTTTCATTGAAGACGGTGTACACGGACGTCACTTTCAGCCCGGTCAGCGGATCCTGCAGCAGGATCTCCAGACTGTCCGCCTCGTCATCCGCTTCGGTATACACCATCGGCAGCCCCGGCAGCGGCTTTTTGCCGGGATAAGCGGTATGCGATACATACTTCAGCGTAACGACATCGTTGCCCTGCGCGCAGATCGCGTCCACCGCGGGCGTGCCGTACCATCCGGTACCGCGCACGGGCAGTTCGTGAGGACGGCGGTAATCGCCCCGGTCAAAGGAAGCCACGGCATAGTAGCGGTCCATCTCCGGCATGACGGAACCGTCCGGGATCCGCTTGCCCCAATACAGGTTTTCCAGCTCGCCTTCGTCGTCCGCGTGCATCACGTAGGACACATCGCCGCCGGACAGATAGAAGGCGCGCCGCTTCTCATCAAAAAAGAATGACATATCGTTTCCTCCGGTATTCGGAATCGTGTGGAATAAATATACAGCAGAAAATGATCCGGTGCAACCCGTACGGAGCTGACGGGCGCGGAAAAACCGCTTCTGTACAGGCAACGGCCGGTATGATAGAATGGTTCCGGTTTCCGGATAACGCCGGAGAAACGGATCATCGGAGGAAGAACAATGTCAGAGTTCAAGGAAAGCAGGGATAACCCACTTTTTCACAAATACGGCTTCGTATCCAACACCGGATATATCCTGCGTAAGCTGAAACAATATACTCCGGCGGCGCTTGTCTGCGGCTCGGTCGATATGGTGACGGGCTCCGTGATGTCCTATCTGTGGATGGTGCTGAGCAAGTTTGTAATGGACCTGCTGACCTCCGGGCAGAGTGAGGTCGAGCGGACGCGCAGCCTTCTGATCGTGCTTGCCGCCGGCGCCGTGCTCGCGCTGGTGCTGCGGATCGCGCAGCTCTATGCCGGAAGCATGGTATGGCCGCTGTATATCCAGGCGCGGATGGGTCTGATCCATGAGCGTGTGGAGAAGGCGCTCACACTGGACTATGAGCTGCTTGAAAAGCCGGAGATGCTTGATATCCACGAACGTGCGACACGCGCGTCCGGATCGAACAATGACGGACTTGAGGGCATGATGCACATCCTGCAGGATCTGGGCAAGAATCTGATCACCGTGACCGTGTGCTTCGCGGCGGTGCTGGTGCTGGACTGGCGGCTGATCCTTGCGCTGACGGTGCTGACCGTGGGCGCGTTCCTGATCTACAGATACACCGTGAACCGGGACAAGAAAGAGGTATGGGACCGGCTGATGCCGGTATGGCGGCGCATCGGCTATATGAGCCGCGCGACGCAGGACTTTGACTACGCCAAGGACATCCGCCTGTTTTCGCTGAGCGGGTTCCTGCTGCGCAAGCAGCGGCAGATCCATGAGAGCCGCGAAGAGAAGCTGGACCTGCATCACGATCTGTGGAACCGCAGCGTGCTGCTTTCCGAGGGCCTGAGCCTGCTGGGAAAGCTGCTGATCTACGGCGTGCTGCTGTGGGCCGCCCTGCGGGACCGGGACAAGCTGACGCTGGGCAACTTCACGATGTATCTCGGCTTCGCCGTCAGCTTCAGCGGCGCGCTGACAACGCTGCTGCAGCGCTTCGGCGATTATCTGCGGGAATCCATGAAGGTGGACGATTTCCGGTCCTTCCTGGCGCAGGAGGGAGCGGACCCGGCGGACCCGCTACCCGTACCGGCGGACGGAGAACTGACTTTTGAATTCCATGATGTGAGCTACCGCTATCTGAAGGCGGAAAAGGACGCGCTCTCCGGGCTGAACCTGACGCTGAGACCGGGCGAGAAGCTGGCGGTGGTCGGCCTGAACGGCGCCGGCAAGACGACGATGATCAAGCTGCTGCTGCGGCTGTATGACCCGACATCCGGCAGCATCACGCTGAACGGCACGGATATCCGCCGCTTCAGGAAGGCGGATTATTACCGGCTGTTCTCGCCGGTGTTCCAGAACGTGGAGATCTTTGCCGCGCCGCTGATCGAGAATATCGCGATGCGTCCCGCGACGGATGCCGACCGTGAGAAGGCGGCGTCCTGCATCGAACAGGCCGGTCTGGGCGGCAAGCTGAAGGAAATGAAAAAAGGGCTCGATACCGAGCTGCTGAAGGTCGTGGATGAGGACGGCGTGGATCTGAGCGGCGGCGAAAAGCAGAAGCTGGCGCTGGCCCGCGCGCTGTACAAAGGCGCGCCGGTGGTCGTGCTGGATGAGCCCACTGCCGCCCTGGACGCGCTGGCGGAAAAACAGCTGTATGAACGCTTCAATACCATGATCGGCGGGCATTCCGCCGTATATATCTCCCACAGGCTGGCATCCACCCGCTTCTGCGACAGGATCGCCATGTTTGCCGACGGGTGTATGACGGAATACGGCACACATGACGAGCTGATGGCGAAAAACGGTGATTACGCGCGCATGTTCGGTGTTCAGGCGCAATACTACCGTGAAAACGGAGAGGGGGCGGATGCTGAATGAAAAAGCAGGAGATCACCTCTTTCCGGAAGATCCGTGACGTGATCACGACGCTGTTTCCGATCGCCGCGAAGCGCTTTCCGCGATTCTTCCCGCTGATGGCGCTGGAGACCCTGTGCGATGTGCTGCGTCCCTTCCTCGGTGTATACCTGACCCCGATGATCGTGGACGGGCTGGTGAATGGACTGCCCTTCGGCCGGCTGATGACTTACGCCTGCATCCTGCTGGGCGGGGAAACGCTGTTTACCGTGATCCGTCAGCTGGCGGCGACCGCGCTGAACAAGTATCAGGAACGGCTGGGCAACTATTTCCGCGAGCGCACCGGTGAACATGTGATGAGCCTGGACTTTCAGCTGACGGAGGACAAGAAGGCACTGGACCAGCTGGAAAAGGCGAACACCGGCATGGACTGGTATTCCGGCGGCGTTTACGGGATCGCGAATCAGTTCTTCCTCCTCGCGGGGAATATCCTGAAGATCGGCGGCTTTACCGCGGTGATCGCGTCACGCATGCCGCTGCTGCTGGCCGCGGTCTGCGTCTATGTCCTTATCAGCGGCATCATGACGGTGAAAGCGAACCGGGTCGAGCTGCAGGCCTATGAAAAGCTGAGCAAGGTGAACCGTCTGTTCGAATATTTCGGCTGGAATATCGTGGATTTCCGCTACGGCAAGGATATCCGTCTGTATGACGGCTCCGCCATGCTGGTGAACAAGTGGGACAGCTATCAGAATGAATCGGTCGGCGCATGGAAATGGCAGGCAGGATCGACACGGAAGTACAGCCTGGTCAGCGTGGTGCTGGATGTCGCGCGTATCGTGATCACGTACGGATACGCGGGACTACTGACGATCCGGGGCGTGCTGACGCCGGGCACCTTCACGCAGATGGTGGAGAGCGCCGGCGGTCTTGACGCCACTCTGGGCGGACTGGTGTGGAACGTGACGGAGCTGTTCAAACGCTGCAACTACGCGTATGAATATATTCTGTTTGAACGCTATCCCGCCGCGCTGCCCAAAGGCACAAGACCTGTTCAGAACGGGCCGCACCGCATCGAATTCAGGAATGTGACATTTGCTTATCCGGGAACGGACAGAAAGGTGCTGGACGGGGTCGACCTGACGATCGAACCGGGCGAGCGGCTGTCCCTGGTCGGGCTGAACGGCGCGGGCAAGACGACGCTGGTCAAGCTGCTGTGCCGGCTGTACGATCCTTCGGAAGGGCAGATCCTGATGGACGGAACGGATATCCGCGAATATGACTATACCGCGTATATGCGGCAGTTCGCGCCCGTATTCCAGGATTTCAGGCTCTTCGGCTTTTCCGTGCTGGAGAACATCTGCCTGAAGGACATCAAAGACATCACGCCCGCGGACAGGGCGCGGGCGGAGGAGATGATCCGGAAGACCGGCCTTGCCGAAATGACGGAAAAGCTGCCGAAGGGTCTGGATACGCGGATCTTCAAGGTCTTTGAGGAGGACGGCGTGGAGCCCTCCGGCGGCGAGCAGCAGAAGCTGGCCATTGCCAGAGCACTGTACAAGGACGCGCCGGTGGTGATCCTGGATGAGCCGACGGCCGCGCTGGACCCCGTCGCGGAGTATGACATCTACCGCCAGTTCAATGAGCTGGTGGAGAACAGGACCGCGCTGTATATCTCGCACAGGCTCTCCTCCAGCCGGTTCTGCGATCATATCGCGGTGTTCTCGGACGGCAAGGTCGCCGAGTACGGCACGCATGAGGAACTGGTGAACGCGCCGGGCGGTCTGTATGCAAAGATGTTTGAGGCTCAGGCGCAGTATTACAGGTAAACTTTTTGTATGAATGTCCCGCGCGGGTCGCCGCGGAATAAACGAACGGGAGGAAAAACGGATGGACAACAGACCGGATGCAAAATGGGCGGAGCTGATCCCGGAAGGGGATTCGGTCTCGACCGGACCCACCTATAAAGTCGGGGCGTATTTTGACTGCTTTCGTGAAGATCGGTTCTCGTGCGGAAATGACATGTACACGGATCTGAAATACTGGTACTATGACCCGACGGAACATGGATACCCCGAAAGGGAGGACTATCCGCTGCTGATCTTCCTGCACGGCACATCCAATGCACTGGCCGGAACGACCTGCATCAACTATACCGGCGCGGAGCTTTTCGCGTCCCCGGCATATCAGGCGGACATCCGGGGCGCGTATATCCTGATCCCCGCGGCCAATGAACGCCGCGGCGAAAACGGCGTGGAAGGCCAATGGTGCGCGAAGTATACGGAAACGCTCTTTCTGCTGATCGAGGATTTCATCCGGAAGCACACGCGCGGCACGGGAAAGAAATTCCTGCTCGGCAATTCATCCGGCGCGAGCATGACGCTGCATATGGGAACAGCGCGCCCGGGGTATTTTCACGCGCTGGTTCCGGTGGGCTCGACCAGACTGCCGGAGGATGACATGCTGGACCGGTGGGAGCGGGAAGGGGTCCACCTGTTCTTTGCCATCGGCATGAAGGATGAGTTCCACGATTATGAGGCGGAAGTCGCGCCGAGAATACCGAAGCTGGGGACGATGGAGCACTGCTTCGTTTTCACGCCGGAATGGGTCCGGAACGGAGACAGGCGGATCAGCTCCATCAGCGGCGGGGTGGAGATGGGACAGCACTGCCTGATGAACGCGGTGCAGGCGAACCTCATGTTTGATGACGGGACCCCGATGGATGAACGTCTGCCGCGGGGCATGACCGGATGGATCGATGAAGTGAACCGGGACGGCGCCGGCCGCGGAAGGGAATACACGCCGCACGGCGGATGCATGCGCACGGGACATACGGAGGTCGCTGACGGGATCAGCCTGTATTACGAGGAATTCGGCAGCGGGGACCGCGTGATCCTGAGCGCGCAGATGGGCTTTTATCACCGCAGTGTGATGCAGAAGATGGCCGAGCTGGGCTATCATGTATACTGCATCACACTGCGCGGATTCCATCCTTCCTCGCCGGTGAATGAGGATTACGGTGAACACTGGTATGATGTGTTTGCCGCCGATGTGATCGCGTTCGCGGACCGGATGGGGATCGGGCACTTCAGCTATATGGGCGCGTCGCACGGGGCCGGCACCGGCTGGCATCTGATGCTGCTGGCGCAGGAAAGGGTGGACGCGTTCATCGCGATGGTGCCGGGTCCGCACAGCCTGAAGGAAGGCACCATGTCATACCGGCAGATGGTGGAGCAGGGGATCATCCGGAACCCGCCGCCGTTTGACCTGCCGGTGGACAATGATCCGGCGCGGGAGACCCGGCGCGCTTACCGGGAAAAATGGATCAGCGGCAATCCGCATCCGTTCGCGGAAGAACGGAAGATCGATTACGGCCGGCCGATGATGCGGCTGAAGACCGAGGAAAAGCTGTGCGAAGCGCTGCGGACCATCACCGTGCCGGTGCTGATCATCGGCGGGACCGATGATCCCATCAGCACGCCGGAACTGATGATCAGAACGGCGGGCTGTCTGCCGCACTGCAAGCTCGCGGTCTATTCGAACTGCGGGCACAATATCGATACCGACCTGATCGAAGAGGTCGCCGATGAAGCGGACAGGTTCATCCGGAACGCGCTGAAGACCGGCAAATGGTATCTGCCTGTGATCTGAAGGTGAATTGCATACGATCTTATGGGGAACTGTTTCACACTGCTTTGTGAAACAGTTCCTTTTCTGTTTGCCGTCGTATGCGCTTTTCGGAAGATCGGTCACATTTACAACGGGAAAGGTTGCACTCATGTCTTTCATGAAAGCGATACGGGAGAAAATGATGAAAAAAGCAAAAAATGGTGATATTTCAAGCATTAACGGTAATGACAGCGCTATCATCTGAGCAATGCCGATAAGGCTCCGGACAAAGAGAAAATGTTTATTTTCATATGTTATTGACATTGATTTGGCAAATTTGTATAATGAAAGCGCTATCAATTAAACGGATGAATGAATAACCAAACAAACCGGTGCTTCAAACCTGTAACCGAACCGAAAATGTATTGCGGGAGAGAAAACGCGATGACGAAGAGCAGACAGGTGGTCAATCAGCCCCGCCGCGGAAACGGGACGCTGAACTATCTGAGGAACCACTGGCAGCTGTATATGCTGCTGATGATCCCCGTTGCTTTTGTGATCATTTTCAAGTATGCCGCGTATCCCGGGCTGCGGATGGCCTTTATGGACTACAAGCCGGCGAAGGGCTATGCCGGCAGCAAATGGCTCGGCTTCGGGATGTTCGAGAAGGTTTTCAAGGATAAAGACTTTTTTACCGCGCTGAAGAATTCACTGGTATTCAATTTCCTGGATCTGGGGCTTGGCTTTCCGGTGCCGGTGATCCTGGCGATCATGCTGGATCAGCTGCGCTTCCGCAGGTTCAAGCGGATCAACCAGACCATCCTGTATCTGCCGCACTTTTTGAGCTGGGTCATTATCGCTTCCGTGGCGCTGAACCTGTTCAAGCCGCAGAGCGGTCTGGTGAATATCCTGCTGCGGGACGCCGGTCTGGTCGAGGAAGGCATCCCGTTCCTGACGGAGAAGTGGCACTGGTTCTGGACCTATCTGCTGATCGGCATCTGGCAGAACATGGGGTGGGGCACTATCATCTACCTCGCGGCCATTACCGGGATCGATACCTCCCTGTATGAGGCGGCGACGATCGACGGCGCCGGACGGATGGGCAGGATATGGCATGTGACGCTTCCGGGCATCCGGCCGACCATGGTCACTATGCTGATCATGAACCTCGGCCGCGTGATGGGTTCCAATTTCGAACGGCTGAGCGCCTTCGCCAACGTGAATGTGCGTGATTTCCAGTATCAGCTGGCGATCTATGTATACGAAAAAGGTCTCGCGGGCAGCAACTTCAGCAAAGCCACCGCGGTGGGCCTGTTCCAGAGTCTGGTGGGGCTGATCCTGGTGGTCGCCGCGGACTGGGTCGCCAAGCGGCTCGGTGAGGACGGACTGCTGTAAAAAGAAACGGAGACAAAACGGAAAGGAGGCTGCGTAATGACCGGCAGAGCGATAAACAAAAAACAGAGCTTTTTCGGCGGCGTGAACCGTGTGCGCGTCAGTGATTTCGTGATCGCGTTCATCATTCTGCTGCTGAGTCTGACATGCATCCTTCCTTTCATCTATGTGATGGCCAAGTCCCTTTCGTCAAACACGGCTGTGCTGAGCCAGAAGGTGTACCTGTGGCCGGTGGGCTTCAATATTGACGCGTATGTATCCATTTTCCGCGACGGAAAGATGACGCATTCCCTGCTGTATACGATCGAGGTGACGGTGCTCTTCACCGTGATCGGCATGGTCATCACCACCTGCGCGGCGTATCCGCTTTCCGTAAAGGGATTGAAATTCAAAGGCTTCTTTGCCTTTATCCTGATGTTCACCATGTATTTCAGCGCGGGTCTGATTCCGGAATATCTGCTGATGAAGGACCTGAAGCTGCTCAATACCATGTGGGCGCTGGTGCTGCCGCTGAGCTTTTCGGCATACAATATGCTGATCATGCGGTCCTTCCTGAGCAGCACGATACCGGATACGCTGTATGAGGCGGCTTATCTGGACGGGGCCAGCGACCTGCGCGTGCTGACGAGCATCGTACTGCCGCTGAGCAAGCCGATCATCGCCACACTGAGCCTGTTCTACGCGGTCGGCCGCTGGAACGCTTTCGCGGACGCCAAGTATTACATTACGAAACAGAGCCTGCAGCCGCTGCAGCTGCTGCTGAACAACATGGTGCTGGATGCCGCCGGAAATGACGCCATCAGCATCGCTGAGGGGACCGCGACGCAGTCCACGCCGGAAGTGCTGCAGAGCGCGGCGATCATGTTTGCCACGATCCCGATCATTATCGTATACCCGTTCGTGCAGAAATACTTTGTGCAGGGTACGATGATCGGCGCCGTGAAGGGATGATTTCAGGAGGGCGGATGCTCTCTGGAAAATATTAAAGGAGGAACTCTTATGAAACGCATTGTATCCCTGCTTCTGGTGCTGGCTATGATGCTCGGCATGGTTTGCTTCGCAAACGCCGAGGAAATCGCCGCGCCCCATGCCGACTGCACACTGCCGGCGGACTGGGCTCCCTTTGCCGAGAACGTGACCATCACGGTGCCTGTATATGACCGCTCCAAGGCGGGCTATCCGGCCGTTGATGACAACTACTGGACCAAGTGGATCCAGAGCGAGTTCGGCGACAAGTGGAACATCACCGTACAGTATGTTCCGATCCCCCGCGGAGATGTCATGACCAAGTACAGCATGCTGATCGCTGCCGATGAAACCCCCACCATCCTGATGGAGTATGACTATCCGAAGGTCGCCCAGTGGGCCGCCGACGGCGCCATGACCACCATCGATCTGGACGCTTTCAAAGCCGTTGCCCCCACCTACTATCAGGCGATGGTGGACAACAACCAGCTGGGCTACACCGACATCAACGGTGAGACCTACTTCGTGCTGAGCGAGCGCGCCTACTACAACACCACCTACACCTTTGTGACCTACTGCCGTATGGACTGGCTGCGCAAGGTCGGCTATGATCATGTTCCGACCAGCTACGCGGAATACACCGATGCCATCAACAAGATCATCGAAGCCGGTCTGACCGACACCGCGCCTCTGGGCCTGGGCATCCCGACCGCCGCTTACATCGCCAACTTCGGTTACCGCGATGTGAAGGTGAACGAAGCCGAGTGGGCCATTCACTCCTCCCTGGGCACCCCCTGCTTCAGCTGGGAACCCACCAAAAAGATGCTCAAGCGTCTGAACGCCGAGTACAACCAGGGCTGGTATTCCAAGGAATTCGACCTGAGCATGAACAGCTCCGGCGCTTCCACCGACCAGCAGCAGACCGATTTCGTGAATGGCAAGATCTTCTCCTACGGCGGATACATGGGATCCAACGTGGCCTGGATGAATGCCTTCTATGAAAACAATCCCGACGCCGAGCTCGCCATCGTGAGCAGCTATCAGGGCGTTGAAGAGGGCGTTATGGATGCGCCTCAGTTCCGTTCCGACAACCCCTTTGGCATGATCGTGGGCTTCTCCTCCCTGGCGACCGAAGACCAGCTGAAGGCTGCCTGGATGCTGATGGAGTGGATGATCCAGCCCGAGACCCTGTATGTGCTTGAAAACGGTATCGAGGGCGTCACCTATACGATCGACGAAGCCACCGGCCTGCCGGTCGTGATCGGCGATTACATGGGCGAAGGCATGCTCAACCACAACATGAACATCGACATGACCTGCCTCGTGCATGCCGTGAAGAAGACCGGTACCATCGAGCAGACCATCGCCGGTATCGCGCCTCAGGGCCTGCCGGTGGACTTCACCGATGCCATGATCGCGAACTACTATGAACTGAAAGAGATCGCTGACGCGGGCAACGCGTACTCCGATCCTATCTTCGCCTGCTCCATCGACAGCGAGAGCGAATACAGCGCCACGCTGCTGAGCCTGTATCAGGTGGACTACGCCAAGCTGATCAAGTGCGATCCGGCCGAGTTCGACGCGCTGTATGATGAGCTGAGCCAGGAATTCCTGGATGCCGGCTATCAGGAGATCATCGATGAGCGCCTGGCTGCCTATGAAGCGGGCAAGACCACGAAACTGCCCGCCGGCAAGGCCGCGGAATGATCGATCACGCAAAGAGGGAGGCGGGAGACCGCCTCCTTTTTTGTGCCGCAATGAAAAAGGGTCCTGCTTTCGTGCAGGATCCTTCTGTTATTCTTCTTATTCTTCCAGTGCCATTCTGGCCAGCTCAACGTAGCGATGCACCTTTTCGGCTGAACCGCCGATCTTGTATACATCCCGCTGGATGATCTCCGCCTTGCAGCCTCGGGCGGCCTTTGCCGTTTTCCGGAAGCAGGCCAGCGCGGCTTCCTCATCCAGATAGGGCGTGTCCATGCCCAGCAGCGTGGCCGGGGGCTTGCGCAGAAAAGTGATGCCCGTGCCGCGCAGCCGTTCGCCCATAAACTCCTCATCGCACCAGGGGGAAACGGAGACCTTGCGGAGATTGGGCACTGTGGACAGGCAGTCATCCCAGATGGGATGGGACGCCTCGCAGCAGCCGTAGCTGACCAGACCGAAGCAGTCCATGACCTTTTTGTAACAGGGGAACACAAGATCCCTGTACATGGCGGGGGAGACGCCGGCGGTCTCCTGCGAATCCATAAACAGCCACATGTCGGTCAGCTCAGCACGCGGCTTCATATCCGGCAGCTCGTTCGTAAAGCAGTAAGTGCCCTGACACAGATGCTGCATGCGCGCGCAGGAGTGCAGCGTGCCGCTGGATTCCTGCAGCCGGAAGAAAGCGATGTAGTCATCCGTCAGCCGGTCCAGAATGGCTTTAAAACGGTCCTCATCATCGATCATGGCCATATACAGATCATCCATGTTCATGATGTGGACGATATCCTGCATGGGGGTGCAGTAAGCCGCGTCGGATATGCGCCGGACCGGCAGGATATCGCCGAAGACATCTTCCGCCTCACGCACGAGCTGATCCGCGTATTCCTCGTACAGCTCATATTCGGACGGACCCAGCAGATGCTCATCCTCCTCCAGATCGTGGAGATACGGGATGAAATGATGCCCGACGCCGTCCGTTGTCTGCCGTTTTACCGGCAGCCCGAACGGGATGAAGCGGAACTTGTCCTGTACGGCAAAATGATCCGGTACCAGCGTATCATCCTCAAAAAGCGTGAAATTCGTGATCGGGCGCAGCATCTGCCGTTCAATGCGGCGCGCTTCCTCACCCTCGCATTTCATCATCGCGGGAAACAGCTGATCTTCAAAGGTGTTGATCTCGATACGGATCAGCGGACGGGTCACCTGTTCCCTTGAGGCGCCGTTCGCCATCCAGTCCGCGTACAGCCGGCGGTTGCGGGGGGAGGCTGCCAGCTCAGCCTGACGGGCTGCCAGATCGCGCAGGATCTTCCGGTCCTTTTCTGAAATGCTCATGATCTCGTCTCCTTCCGGCCGGACGCGGGTCGGGACAGATAGCCTTCCCGCGCGCGGACGCCGAAGCGCTTTTCCAGCTGATGCATCTGCTCGTCCGTGATGGTGTTGACGAGCGGCAGATGAGCGATCTTCATATAGATCTCGGCGCCCTTTTCGGCGGTCTCGATCAGACCGAAGGTCTCATCCAGATCGGCACCGGCACCGTAGATGCCGTGCTGGCTCCATACGACCAGGCGGGCCGTGCGCATTTTATCCGCCGTCGCCTCGCCGATCTCATTTGTGCCGCACAGCATCCAGGGCAATACGTTGACGCCGTCCGGGAAGACCACGATGCACTCCGTGCACATCTGCCACAGCGTACGGGTGAAGGCTTTTTCGTCCAGATCATGCACATAGGTCATGGCCAGCAGATTGGCGGGATGGCAATGCATGATCACGCGGTTTTCCGGGTTGACGGTCAGCCTTGCGGCGTGGCTCATCATATGTGCCGGGAATTCGCTGGTGAAACGTCCGCCGTCCGTATAGCCCCACAGCAGCTGCGCGTTCGCGCCGCCGTCCGTCAGCCGGACCAGCCCCAGGTTGACATCCGGCGCGTACTGCACGTTCTTGAAATATTTGCCGGTACCGGTCACAAGAAAATACCTGCCTTCCAGCGACGGGGCGGTAAATCCTGTGGGGATGACGCGAAGCACGCTTTGGGGATCGATGTATTCCGATACATCCTTTTCATCCAGCATCAGGCTGACATTGCCGCCGTTGCGCTCATCCCAGCCATGGTCATACATATTGGTCACGGTGCGGATCATTTCCACCATAAAAGGCGCGGTCAGGATATCTTTCATACACGGTTCACCAGTACTTTCTTTTCATATTCCTCGATCTGCGGGAACCATTCGCCGTCCGCGGGCTTGCCGCAAACGCGGCAGTATTCGTTCCATACATCGCCGAAGGGCATGGTCTTCAGCTCTTCCTGCATGACCATCAGCTTCGTGAAGCTGCTGCCGTCCTGCAGCGCTTTCAGTTCCCCGCAGGGCTGCAGCAGGGCGTTGAGCAGCGCCTTCTGCACATTGCGGAAACCGGTGATCCACGCGGCGACACGGTTGATGGAAGCGTCAAAGTAGTCCAGCGCGATATTGACGCGGCCGTTCAGCCCGCCGCAGCGCACGATCTCTTTGGCGATCTCCTTCGTCTCATCGTCAAGGAGCACAACGTGGTCGCTGTCCCAGCGGATGGGACGGGTGATGTGCAGGGCGATCTCCGGGAAGAAGGCCAGCAGGGCGGGGATCTTGTCGCTGACGACTTCCGTGGGATGATAATGACCGTTGTCCATCAGCGGGATGCACTTGTTCATATTCATGGCGGCGTAGGATAGGGCAAACTCCGCGCTGCCGACGGTGTATGCCTCCAGACCGATGCCGAAGACCTTGGATTCGATGCAGGGCTTGACCTTGCTGAAATCGTAAGGCTCGGAAAGGATCTCGTCAATGCTTTCGCGATACCGCACGCGGGGCCCCATCCTGTCGGCGGGGATATCCTTGAAACCGTCGCCGGTCCAGATGTTCATGGTGCAGGGCTGCCCCAGCTCTTCCGCCAGATAGTTGGAGATGCGGATGCACGCCTTGCCGTGATCGATCCAGAACTTACGGGTCTCCTCATTCGGGCTGGCCAGTGTCAGCGGGTCACATTTCGGATGGGAGAAGAAGGTCGGGTTGAAGTCGCAGCCCAGACCGCGCTCCTTGCAGAAATCCACCCATTTTTTGAAATGCTTCGGCTCGAGTTTGTCGCGGTCGGCCCATTCACCCTTGTCAAAGACGGCGTAGCAGGCATGCAGGTTCATCTTCGGCTGCCCCGGCACCATGGCGAACACCATGTCCAGGTCGGCCATCAGCTCCTCCGGCGTGCGGGCGCGGCCGGGGTAATTGCCGGTCGTCTGGATGCCGCCGGTGAGGGGCATATCCGGATCCGTGTCAAAGCCGTGCACGTCATCTCCCTGCCAGCAATGCAGCGAGACAGGCACTTTTTTCAGCGCGGCGATGGCCGCGTCCGTATCGATACCGACGGCCGCGTAGCGTTTTTTCGCTTCTTCGTAACTCATGAAATCATCCCTCCAACTGTATTTTCAGGTTGCCGATCGCGGTCGCCTCGATCGGCAGCGCGATGACGCGTTTGCCGGTCTCCTCTTCCGTGAGCCGGTTCAGATAAGCATTTTTGGCGCCGCCGCCGACGATCCATATCTCTTTGCAGTTCATGCCGGTGCTGTTCTCCATTTCATCGATGGACTGCCTGTAGCCCCGCGCGAGACTGCGGTACGCGCAGCGGAAGTAGCCGGCGGCATCCGCGGGCGGCGCGGAAAGTTTTTCGTCAAAAGCGGCGCGCATGCTGACGGGTGCCAGGAACACGGGATCGTTCACATCGATCAGTCCGCTGAAGATACTCTGTTCCGCTTCCGCCGTGATCCCGTTCCACGGTTTGCCCGGACAAAGTTCCTCCCGCAGCCGGTTGACCAGCCACATGCCCATGATGTTCTTCTGATAGCGGTTGTAGCCGACACCGCCCTCATTGCTGTAATTGGCTCCGCGGCTCGCGTCATCCGTGAGCGGGGCGGGCGTTTTGACGCCGAGCAGGCTCCATGTGCCGGAGGAGATATAGATCTCGTTTCCGGTCATGGGAATACCCTCGACAGCGCTGCCGGTATCATGGGTAGCGCACAGCATCACTTTGATGCCCTTATATTCCCCGATGACCGTGCCGGGCTGCCGCAGCGGCCGGAACAGATGCTCCGGCAGGCCGAGGGTACGGATGATCTCCGGGTCATACTGACCGGTAACGGCGGAGACCATGCCGCCGGTGGTCGCGTTGGTATACTCGTGCGCTTTGACCCCGCACAGCCTGTACATCAGGTATTCCGGCATCATCAGGAGATCCGTGGCATTTTCCAGCCGGCCGGCTGCCAGGTCCGCATACAGCTGATAGACCGTGTTGAACGGCTGAAACTGGATGCCCGTGCGGCGGTACAGCTCCCCGAAGGGCATCTTTTCATGCACACGCGGAATAACGGCTTCCGTACGCCCGTCGCGATAGGCGTAACAGGGGAGGATCTCATCGTCCCCATTCATCAGCACATAGTCGACGCCCCATGTGTCGATGGACAGGCTTTCGATGTCTGGATATCTGCTCAGCGCCTCATCAATGCCCTTCTTTACATGAAAGACAAGCTGATCGATATCCCATGTCAGGTGCCCGCCCGCTTCCGTGACGCCGTTGGGAAAACGGTAGACCTCATCCGTGATGATCCCGCCGTTTTCCTTCCGGCCGACGATGTGCCGGCCGCTGGAAGCACCGATGTCGACAGCAAGACAGTATTTCAGAATATCACCCCGTTTCCGATGATGTTGAGCACGGAATGATCGTGATCATTCCGGCATAAGACCGACCTGATCCCAAGAATATCATCCGGTAAAAAATGTATTTTCATTCGGCGGCGGGTCAGCCGCCGGAACCTGCCGGAGACGCGCTTTTCCGGGACGATCCGGCGCTCCGCGTGTTCCGCGGAAAGCACGGATTCCGTTTTGCATATCTTGACAACACGTGATACACTCATTTCAGAAGAAATGCGGGCCGGCTTTCCGGCAGTGCCTGCGGAAAGTGAGATAACAGCATGGATCGGTATGCAAAAGGCGGTTTCACCTTGCCCGGAGAAGCAGGGTATGAAGAACTGACACTGAAAATGGCTGAGCTGTGGGGCGCGGATGTCATCCGCGACAGCGACGGAACAAAACTGAGCCCGGAGATCACGGAAGCGGGATACAAGATCTATTCCACCATCTGTATCATCCGTGAGCACAACGCGTTCGCGAACGCGCATCCGGATGCCCAGCAGCAATGCTTCCTGTCCTCCGATCCCGTGCTGGCGGAAACGGACACGATGATGATCGATCCGCTGGCCGGCTACTTCAGGGAACAGTTTGAACTGAATGACAGCGATGATGCCATGCGCTACTGGCAGGTGTGGGACCGGACTGCCGGTATCCCCGTGGAAGACGGAAAATGGCACTACGCGGACGGCCGGATCACGGTCACGGACTGCGTGCCGTATCACCGGTATACTGCCTCCGTGCTGTGCATGCGGATCTGGGAAGAGATCAACATGTACAACCACACTACCAACAGCTGGACCAGTGAGCACCTGCGCCAGCTGGACCCGCGGCATCCGCTCGCATGGGAATATCTGCAGGACTGGCTGAGAAACTGGTGCGCGGAGAATCCGCAGACCGATGTTGTAAGGCTGACTTCGCTGTTTTACAACTTCGTGTGGATCTTCGGCGACGATCTCCGCAGACGCACCCGCTTTGTGGATTGGGCGAGCTACGATTTCACCGTCAGCCCGGCCGCGCTGGACGCGTTTGAAAAGGAATACGGCTACGCGCTGACGGCCGAGGACTTCATCAACAAGGGAAAACTGCAGGCCACCCACCGTGTGCCGACCGCGCGCAAGCGGGACTATATGGATTTCATCCAGCGCTTTGTGGCGGAGAAGGCCCGTGCGCTGGTTGACATCATCCATGCGTACGGTAAGCAGGCGTATGTGTTCTATGATGACAGCTGGGTCGGCATGGAGCCTTGGGGAAAATACTTTGCCTCCATCGGGTTTGACGGGCTGATCAAATGCGTTTTCTCCGGGTTCGAATGCCGGCTGTGCGCGGGTACGGACGTGCCTGTGCATGAGATCCGGTTCCATCCGTATCTGTTCCCCGTGGGCCTCGGCGGTCTGCCGACATTCGCCGAAGGCGGGCATCCGGAAAATGACGCGTATGATTACTGGCTGCATGTGCGCCGCGCTCTGGCGCGTGAGTGTGTGGACCGCATCGGTCTGGGCGGTTATCTGCATCTGACGATAGGGCAGGACGCTTTCAATGAGGCGATCCGCGCCATGGCGGCCGACTTCCGCCGCCTGAAGGAGCTGCACGCCCACGGCGCGCCGTCATCACTGAAACTGCGGGTCACGGTGCTGCATACATGGGGATCCCTGCGGTCGTGGTCGCTGTCCGGCCATTTCCATGAGACGGATCAAAACACCCTGATCCACATCAATGAGGCGCTTTCGGGGCTGCCCGTGGATGTGCGCTTCATCAGCTTTGACGATGTGAAGAACGGCGTGCTGAAGGATACCGATGTTCTGATCAGCGCGGGCCGGCAGGGCGACGCGTGGAGCGGCGGGGACGCGTGGAAGGACCCGGAACTGGTTACGGAGATCACCCGGTTTGTGTATGAAGGCGGGTGCCTGATCGGCGCGGGCGAACCCTCGGCCGCAGAAGGCGGGGATACCCGCTTCACGCTGGCGCACATCCTGGGTGTGGACCGGGATGCCGGCGAATACGCGTGCCATCAGCCGTGGACATTTGAGACCGAAAAGGAATTGCCGTTTGCGGTGACCGGAGACGCGATCCCCGCGACGCCCGGCATCCGCCTGATCGCGCCGGATACGAAAGTACTGGCCGAAAAGAACGGCGTACCCGTGATGACGGCGCGGCAGTTCGGCAAAGGACGGGCGGCCTATCTCGGCGGCTTCATCTACAGCACCGCGGCAGCGCGGATGCTGCTGGACCTGCTGCTGTATCTGACGCGGACGGACGCGGAAGCGGCCGCCCTGTGCGAAAACCCGGTGACCGAAGCAGCCTGGTTCCCGGCGGACAGAACGCTTGTGGTGATGAATGACAGCCGTGAGCCGGCCGTGACCGCGGTGCGTTATCCGGAAGGTACGGTCAGCGTGAGGCTGGCGCCGCTGGAAATGAAGTTTATCACGCTGTAAAACGCGATCGGCTCATTCCATCGTGAACATCAGCTTCAGCTTCGGCTGGGCGCCGGTCTCCGGATCCATGACCAGGTCAAGCACGTCTTCCATATAATCATTCCACTTGTCAACGATGGGGCTGTTCGCCTGCGCCGCTTCGGCAAAGGCGACGCCCTTTTCACATTCATAATAACCGAATACGTCGCTGCCGTCGCTCCAGATGGTGTAGTTTCGGATGCCGGCAGCCTTCAGCAGCGCCAGCATCTCAGGCCAGATCTCATCATGCCGGCGCTTGTATTCCGCCTGCATGCCCGGCTTGATGCGTCCTTTCCAGGCAAAACGTTCCATAAGGCAAAGTCTCCCTTCACTTATTTGCATGGCGCGACGGAGCCGCGCATGATCATTTCCCATTGCGCTTCCTCACGTTTGTTTTCCCCGCTGAGCAGAAGCTCGACCGCCCGGGCGCCCAGCTGCTGCTGGTGCATGTCGATACTGGCGAGGGGCGGCGTCAGATACGGAGCGCAGAAGATATTGTCGCACCCCAGGACCGAAATATCATCAGGCACGCGCAGTCCGCGCTTCTGCGCGGCGGAGGTGCAGCCCATCGCGACCAGATCGTTCAGCGCGATGACGGCGGTGGGCCAGAAGTCCTCCTGCAGCCCGTCCAGCAGGTCATTCAGCGCGGCTTCGCCGTCTTCCGCCTTGCCGCCGCAGAATACGCGGTATGAGGAAACATAAGGCAGACGCGCGTCCTTCAGCCCTTCCTGATAGCCTACATCGCGGCGCAGCTCGTCCTGGTCGGATTCCATGCCGCCGATCAGCGCGATCCTGCGGTGACCGAGGCCGATCAGCGCGGATACGGACTCCCGGACGATGCCGGCCATGTTGTAAGAGATGGCCGGAAAGTCATACGTGCGGGGCACACAGCCGATAAGCACGATGGGCATATACTGGCGGAGCTTTTTCAGATCGGTCAGGAACTGCTCCCGCTCATTGTCAGGCATGTATTCCACACAGATGATCACACCGTCCAGCCGGCGTTCGGCCAGCGCCTGCGTCTGATGCTCGTCCTGCCCGGTGATGCTGCGCCAGGGAAAAAGCGTCATGCTGTACCCCTGACGGCGGGCTTCGTCATTGGCACCGGTGAAGATCATGGCGTAGTTGGGGTTGAGCAGCTTCGGCAGCACGATGCCGAGGTTATTTGTCGTCTTGCTGGTCATGCCGCGTGCAATGGAGCTCGGCTGGTAATTCAGCCGGCTGATCACCGCCTCGACCTTTGCGCGGGTCTTGGGAGAAACGCTCATCTCACCGCGCATGACGCGGGAGACCGTGGCGATCGAGACCCCTGCTTCCGCGGCAATATCATAGATCGTATAATGGTCCGCCAATGATATATCCCCCTGTTCATCCGTAAAGCTGATTCATTATAGCATAAGCGGCACCCGGATTCAAGAAAAAAGAAAGCGTTTACAGAAAATGAATCCGCCTTGTCTCCGCCTTTTCGCAAAAGAGCGCAAATGTTAAATTTTTGCGTGCTGTTGACAAAAAGATGGTTGAAATGTAAAATGATAACGCTTACAAAAACAAGAAAGCGGTGAGCTGTATAATGGACTATCGTGAGATCGCGGACCGGGTGCTCGGTATGCTGCAGCGCGCGGACGGGAATGATCCTTCCCGAGGCCATCTGACCATGAATAACTGGGAATGGCCCACCGGTGTCGCTTTATACGGCATTTATAAGACCTATCAGCAGAGCGGCGACCGGGCGATCCTTGATTACATGACCGGCTGGTATGACGATATGCTGTCCCGGCCCGAAAAACCGCACCGCAACGTGAATACCGTGGCACCCGTGCTGGGACTTGTGTGCCTGTATGATGAAACACATAATCCCGCCTATCTGCCCGTGATCGAGAGCTGGGCGGACTGGGTGCTGCATGAAATGCCCCGCACCGAGTATGACGGGCTGCAGCACTGCACCGTGTGGAACAAACACTGGCAGCAGCTGTGGTGCGATACATTGTTTATGGTCGGCCTTTTCCTGGCCAAGGCCGGCATCGTGCTGAACAGGCCCGAATGGGTGGATGAAGCTGAATACCAGTTTCTGATGCATATCCGCTACCTGCAGGATAAGCGCGTCGGCCTTTTCTATCACGGCTGGACGTTTGACGGCCGGAACAACTTCGCGGACGCGTTCTGGGCCCGCGGCAACGCGTGGTTCACGGTATCCGCCGTTGAGCTGTACGATATTACCAAGCGCGATGACGCAGCCATGCGGATGATCCGCTCCGCCTTCGCGGATCAGGCGCTGGCCCTGTGGAAATATCAGCGGGTCAACGGTCTGTTCACCACGCTGATCGACGTTGAGGAGACTTACTGCGAGACCAGCGCGACCGCCGCGATCGCTTACGGTATCCTGAAAGCGGTCCGTATCGGCTGGCTCCCGGACGGGAAATACGCCGACATGGGTATGCTGAGCGCGAATGCCGTGCTGGGGCAGATCGATGAGAACGGCGCCGTGCAGGGTGTATCCGGCGGCACGGGCATGGGTCACACCCTGCAGCACTATAAAGACATTATCGTCACTCCTACGGCTTACGGGCAGGGGCTGACCTTCCTGATGCTGACGGAGCTTATGCTGAAGGAGGAAAACAACGCATGAAGAAAGCTGAGCGGGTGGCGCTGTACGGTTCCGGAAAGGAATACTGGCGCCGTCTGTGGGCGGATATGATCCGCGACAGATGGCTGATCCTGCTGCTGATCCCGGGCCTGATCTACTTTATCGTATTCAAGTATCTGCCCATGTGGGGCATCATCATCTCCTTTGAGAACTATGTTCCGTATCTCGGTCCCTTCAAGAGCGAATGGGTCGGTCTGAAATGGTTCAATTATTTCTTCAGCAACAAGGCGTGGACCCGTTATCTGACCAATACCCTGATCCTGAGTCTGATGAACATCGTGTTCTTCTTTCCGGCTCCGATCATCCTGGCGCTGCTGCTGAACGAGATGCGCAACCAGAAGTACAAGAAGCTGGTGCAGACCTTCCTGTACGTACCGCACTTTATCTCCATCGTGATCGTGGTCTCCATCACGCTGGTGATGTTCTCCTCCACCGGTATCGTATACAAGCTGGTGGAACAGCTGACCGGGCATCCGGTGAAGTTCATGACCGACCCGAATCTGTTCCGCCCGATGATCATCGGACAGACGATCTGGAAAGAGACCGGCTGGGGCACCATCATCTTCCTGGCGGCGCTGACCAATGTGGACACGCAGCTGTATGAGGCCGCCATGGTGGACGGCGCGGGACGCCTTCGCCGCCTGTGGCACATCACCCTGCCCGCGATCAAGAGCACGATCGTGCTGATGCTGATCCTGCGGATGGGCTCGGTGCTGGACACGGGATATGATCACCTGATCCTGATGGCCAACTCGCTGAACCGGAAAGCATCGCAGACGCTGGACGTTTTCGTGTATCAGCAGGGTCTGCAGCAGGCGCAGTACAGCTACGCTTCAGCCATCGGACTGATGAAGTCCGTTGTCTCCGTGACGCTGGTCGTCAGTGCGAACAAGGTATCCCATCTGCTCGGTGAACAGGGACTCTACTGAGAAAGGAGGTCTTCACATGTCACAGGTCACAGCCAGACCCGATGAGCTGACTCCGGACGGAAAGCGCGAACTGAAACAAATGAAGATCTCCTCCGGTCCGGTCGCGGTCTACAACAGCATCGGCAACCGTATCTTTGACGCCGTAAACTATATCGTGCTCGGTCTGATCGCGATCACCACCATACTGCCGTTCATTTACATCATCGGCGCGTCCCTGGCCAGCGAGTATGAACTGGCGACCCGCCCGATGTTCATTATCCCGCAGGATGTGACGCTGGACGCGTACAAGTACATCTTCTCCTCCAACCGGATCCTGCAGGCCTTCGGCAACTCGGTGTTCATCACGTTCTGCGGTACGGCGATCAACCTGTTCTTTACCGTTACCATGGCTTACGCGCTGTCCAAGACAAGGCTGCGCGGCAGAAATTTCCTGATGAACATGGTGCTGGTGTCGATGTTCTTTTCCGGCGGTATGATCCCCGGATTCATTGTGACGGCCAGCTGGCTCGGACTGAAGAATTCCTACTGGGCCATCTTGCTGCCGGGTGCCATCAGCGCTTATAATATGCTCATCGTGAAAAACTTTTTTCAGGGTATTCCGCAGGAGCTGGAGGAATCCGCGGCACTGGACGGCTGTTCCGACATCGGGATCCTGCTGAAGATCGTGCTGCCGCTGAGCTTGCCCGTGCTGGCAACGTTCGGTCTGTTTTACGCGGTCGGTCACTGGAACGCGTATTTCGGCGCGATGATCTATCTGACCGGCGCCCGCGAAAAGTGGCCTCTGCAGGTGCTGCTGCGCGAGATCATCATCATGGCGAACGCGACGGCAGGTGATATGGAGAACCTGGATCCGGACTTCGTGAAGCCGCCGGAACAGTCCGTGAAGATGGCTGTCATCGTGGTCTCCACCGTGCCGATCATGTGTATCTACCCCTTCCTGCAGAAATACTTCGTGAAGGGCGTTATGGTCGGCGCGCTGAAGGGCTGACGCGGCAAAACACAACTAAGGTTATCCGCGGCGCAAGCCGCTGAAACAAATAACAAAGGAGGCTTCCCAAATGAAAAAGCTCGTTTCCCTCGTACTGGCTTTGGTCATGGCTCTGTCCATGATGAGCTTCGCGGCTGCCGACGAAGAACCCTTCGTTATCTCCGTGATGCTGCCCGACTTCTACACGGATGTTGAATTCGTGAAGGAAGGCAACCCCATTCTGGATTACATTCAGGAGCAGACCGGTGTGAAACTGGACATCCAGTTCCAGGCCAACTCCTCCTACGGTGACATCCTTGCTACCACGCTGGCTGACGCCAACAGCATGCCCATGCTGATCAGCTTCACCGGCCGCGACAATACCTTCATCCAGAACGTTCCCGCTTTCTGGGATCTGACTGAGTATGTCAAGGATGCCGAGAACTATCCGGAGCTGGCTTGCGAAGCCGCTCAGAAGGTCTATGCCAACACTGCCGTTGACGGCAAGGTGTACGGCATCTTCCGCAGCCGCGCGAACCCCCGCGCCGGTATCTACTACCGCAGTGATATCGCCGCCAAGGTCGGCATCACCAAGGAACCCGAGACCGTTGCCGAGCTGACCGAACTGGCTACCGCTCTGGCCGGCTACAGCGAAGACACTTACGCGCTGAACATGATCGGCAACTACACCGCCGGCACCATCAGCATCATCACCGTTGCCATGGGCGCTCCCAACACCTGGGGCGTTGACGAGAACAACAACATCTATTCCGCTCATGAGCATCCCGCCTATCTGAAGGGCCTGACCTGGCTGCGCGATCTGTACGCCATTGGCGGTATCGCCCCCGATTTCGTGACCCGCACCTCCAGCGACTGGGACAACTACGAGCGCACCGGCAACTGCTTCATGCGGTTCGACTGCAACGACAACGCTCATCGTCAGCAGGAATGGTTCGAGGCCAATGAAGGCGTGACCGAGCAGATCTTTGAAGAGATCGGCGGCCTGATCAATGACGAAGGCAATATCTGCGTATGGCCCCAGAACGCCGGCTACGCCGGACTGGTCGCCGTGACCAAGACCGTTTCCGAAGAAGACCTGCCCAAGGTCCTGAAGTTCCTTGACTGGTGCAACAGCGCCGACGGTCAGATCGTTCTGAACTCCGGTCTGGAAGGCGTCACCTACTGGATCTGGGAAGACGGCTGCTCTCATGCCTATCCCGAAGAATTCAAGGGTGACAGCGAAGAAGCCCAGGCCAAGCAGAAGGAATATACCGACAGGAACGTTACGCTCCAGGGCAGCCTGAATCAGCTGCACATGGGCACCAGCGGCGACAAGCTCCTGGCCGGCACCCATACCCCCCTGCGTGACGAATACACCGCCAACAATAACTACTATCGTGACTTCGTTGTGTTCAATCCCTGCCTGACCCTGACCTCCGAGACCTATCTCGCGTTCGGTTCCACGCTGGACACCATGCTGAGCGACGCTGACGTTCAGTACATCGCCGGCGAGATCGACGAGGACGAACTGAAGGCTGTCTGGGAGCAGTGGGCTGAAGAAGGCGGCGAGCAGATCAAGGCTGAATACACCGCTGCCTATCAGGCAACACTGGACTGATCGATCCACAGGCAACATACTATGGGGCTGCCGGAACCCGCGCGGGGACGGCAGCCCCTCTTTACGGAGGCATCTTATGAACAAAGTGTATTGCTGCTTTCCCGGCGGAAAACACAAAGCGCTGACCTTCAGCTATGATGACGGCAGGGGCCAGGACAGGAAACTGGTGGATATCTTCAACCGTTACGGCGTCCGCGGCACATTCAACCTGAACAGCGGACTGTTTGACAGGGATCCCGACAGGATTAGGCCGGAAGAGGTTCCGGAGCTTTACCGCGGGCATGAGGTGGCATGCCACACAGTGACCCATCCGACCATTGCCAGAAGCCCCCTGCCCGAAGTGGCGCAGGAAGTGCTGGATGACCGGAAGGCGCTGGAAGAACTGACCGGATATCCGGTACGCGGACTGGCGTACCCGAACGGATCCGTCTCAAAGGAAATAGAAGATCTGCTGCCGATGTGCGGCATCCGGTACGGCCGCGTAGTCGGCTCCTCCGAGCATTTCGGACTGCCGGAGAACCTTTACCGCTGGCAGGCGACCTGCCATCACAACAACCCGCGGCTGATGGAGCTGGGTGAACAGTTCCTGGGCCTGTTCAAGAAACAATATCTGTATCTGATGTATGTATGGGGTCACAGCTACGAGTTTGATGATAAAAACAACTGGGACCGCATTGAGGATTTCTGCCGGATGATGGGCGGAAAGGAAGACATCTGGTATTGCACAAACATCGAATTCACGGACTGTATGGATGATTTCCGCCGGCTGTGTTTCGCGGCGGACAACAGTTTTGTATATAATCCCAACGCGCGCGACTGCTGGATCTCAGTCAACAGTCAGCCGGCTGTGTGCATTCACGCCGGAGACACTGTAAGACTGTAACATAACAAGGAGGAATACCGAAATGACCGTTTACAAGGATCCGATCACGGGCTATGAAGTCAGACGCTATACCGAAGGCCCGGAACGCAACGCGAAACTGTACTTTACCTGCGAAAACTTTTCCACCGATGACAGGTACTTCTTCTTCATGAAGCAGCAGCTGGAAGGCAAAACGGACGGCGGATGCTACCGTGCCGATGTGGAGACCGGCGAGATCGAACGCGTGACGGATTACTCCTTCCGCGGCTTTGCCACCGACCGTGAGAAGAATATCGGCTACACCTGCAAAAATGAGACCGAAGTATATGCCGTTGACCTGAACACGAATCAGATGGAGAAGATCGGGGATCTGCCGAAAGGCGGACAGATCACCGGACACCTGACCGCTGCGGATACGGGACGCATCGCGTGCAGCTATCATCTGGCCAACAAGTATTACGGCCTGGTGATCCTGGACCCCGGCAAGGAAGCCGAGATCGTGTACCAGAGCGATTATCGCCTGGGCCATGCCCAGATCTGCCCGAGCGATGAGAACCTGATCTTCTATATCCATGAGACCGAGGGCGACGCTTTCCAGCGCACCTGGATGTTTGATGTGAAGGAACGCTATGTCCGCCCGTATTATGTGGAACATCCCAGCGAGTGGGTGACCCATGAGGTCTGGTCCTCCGACGGAACGGAAATGGCCATGATGAAGCTGGATCCGGCGGGCTTTGTGGACGGCGCGAAGGGCGAGACGCATACCGGCAACATCATTATCGGCGACAAGGACGGACGGCACTTTGACATCGCGGCGACCAGCACGCAGCTGCTGCACCCGTGCATCAGCCGCGATCACAAATGGCTGTGCGCCGATCGCATCAGCTATCTGGGCACTACGATCCAGGAAGGTGTCGTGCTGATCGAACGTGCGACCGGCAAGACGAAGTTCATTGCTTCCACCGGCAGCTGCAAGACCGGCGCCGATCATCAGCATCCCTCCTTCAACCGGAAGGGTGATATGATCCTGTTCTCCAACCCGGACGCGAACGGAAACGGACAGGTATGCGTCATTGATCTGAAACAGGTGTGGAAGGACTGGTAATACAGGATGTCTGTGATCTGGATCATCGGTGATTCGACCGTGGAAGACAACAAACCGCCTTTCCGGGGATGGGGCTGGGCAATGCCCGGCTTCACGCGGGAAGGGGTGACCGTGCGCAATGAGGCGCTGAGCGGACGCAGCAGCCGCTCTTTCCGGGAGGACGGACTGTTTGAACCGGTGGAGAGGGAAATGGCTGCCGGCGACCTGCTGCTGATCCAGTTCGGACACAATGACGAGAAGGACGATGAGCGGCATACGGACCCGGACTCCACTTTTCCGGAACAGCTGCGCCGCTACTGTGACGCGGCACTGGAAAAAGGCGCGCAGCCGGTGCTGATGACGCCGGTCTCCCGACGCTTCTTTGTGGGAGACGGCAGCCTGCTGTATACGCACGGTGAATACCCGCGCGCGATCCGGAAACTTGCGGAAGAAACAGGGATCCCGCTGATCGATCTGAAACAGATGAGCAGGGAGCTTTACATGAGCCTCGGCGAACAGAAGGCTGAGGAACTGTTTGTGCACTTCAGTCCCGGTGAAAACGCGGACTATCCGGACGGGTATTCCGACAAGACCCATTTCAACGCGTACGGCGCGAAGGTGATCTGTGAGCTTGTGGTGAACGGCATGCGCGGTATTCCGGTCTGCGCGCCGTTTCTGAAAGATAACGGAAAAGACTGACCCAAAGGAGCGGAAACAATGAATATCGGCATACGCCTTCATGACACGAGGCCCGGAAACCTGAAGGAACGGCTGCTTTTTGCCCGTGAGCAGGGCTTCTCCTGCGCGCACATCGCAATGAGCAAAGCGATAGACGGCTTTTCCATGCAGGACGCGCCGGCGCTGCTGAACAGCGAACTGGCGGCCGGGATGCGGAAAGATCTGACGGATACGGGCATATCATGCGCTGTGCTGGGATGCTACCTGAATCTGGCAGATCCGGACGCGGAGCGCCGCGCCGCAACGCATGAGATCTATAAGGCGCATCTGCGTTTTGCCGCGATGACCGGCGCGGGCGTTGTGGGAACGGAGACCTATGCCAACCCGGAATCCGTATTCGCGGATCCGGCGCCCGTGAGCGAGGAAGCCTACAGGCTTTTTATCGACAGCCTGCGCCCTGTCGTGCGGTACGCGGAGGAGACCGGCACGTATCTGGCGGTGGAACCTGTGTGGTATCACATCATCTCGACACCGGAAAGGGCGGAACGGATGCTGAACGATGTCCGGTCCGATCACCTGCGGATCATTCTGGACACGGTGAATCTGATCCGTCCGGAACTGATCGGAAAGGAAGATGAGGTGGTCGATGACGCGATCCGCCGCTTTGGAGACCGGATCAGCATACTGCATATGAAGGACTATACGGTACGGGACGGAAAAGCTGCTTCACTGGCATGCGGTCGGGGACAGATGCGTTATGAAAAACTGCTGGCCTTTGCCAAAGCAAACAGCCTGCCCATGACGCTGGAGGATACCGTGCCGGAGAATGCCGAAGACGCGCGCCTGTATCTGGAACGGATCGGACAGAAACTATGATCAGAGGACGTATTTTTATCTGCGGCGATTCCACCGCGGCTTCATATAACGCCGCGGAAACGCCGATCGTCGGATGGGGTCAGCTGCTTCCGGCATATCTGCCGGAAACGGTGATCGTGAACAGGTCCATCGCGGGACGCAGCACGAAGTCCTTTCTCGCGGAGGGACGGCTGCGCGCGCTTGAAGAAGAACTGGCGCCCGGTGACGCGCTGCTGATCCAGTTTGCCCACAATGATGAGGGAAATAAACCGGAACGGCACACCGAACCGTGGGCGGATTATCGGGACAACCTGAAGGTATTCATTGAAACGGCGCGGAAACACGGCGCGCTGCCGGTGCTTGTAACGCCCATATGCATCCGCTTGTGGGAAAACGGCGCGCTGCGGCCGACCCATGGGGAATACCTGAAAGCGATGCGGTATACGGCGGAGGAAACGCGGACGGCGATGATCGATCTGTATGAGGATACTTTCCGTATCGTTGCCGGAATGGGCGGGGAAAAGAGCAAAGACCTGTACATGAACCTGCGTCCCGGGGATGATCCGCGGTATCCGGACGGGCTGAAGGACAATACCCACACGCGGTACGCGGGGGCTGACCTGTATGCGAAATGCATGGCGGAACACCTGAAGACGCTGTAAAAAAGGATGCCCGATGAGAAAAACACGCCGATATGTCTGATGAGTATTCAGAATATCCGGCGTGTTTTTTAATCTTTTTCTCATGTTTGTCTCATCCTTGTGTAAAGAATCCGCATCCGATATCGTGTATACTGCATGCTGTCGGGAGGGAAAACCGACGGAAAGGAAACAGAAACGATGAGTGAATTTGAGAAAGATCCGGAACTGGAAAAACTGAGCAGTGAATTGGAAAAGGCTGCGGAACGCACCGCTCAGGCGGCTGATGAAGCCGCCGGAAGCATAGACGCGGAAGCTGAAGAGACTGAGGAGACGGAAGATATGGCCGGAGCGGAAGACCCGGATGATGCGGAGGAGGACGATGAAGAAGCGGATGACGAAGACGATGATACCATCGATCCGGACGATCCGCTGCCGAACGGCAGCTTCTTCGATCATCAGAAGGAAGAAAGACGTCAGAATTATCCTTATCCCGTGCTGGTAACGCTGCTTTATCTGGTGCTCGGATTCGTTTTTCATCTGTGGCATCCGGGCTGGCTGATCTTCCTGACGATCCCGCTGTATTACCTGCCCGGTGAAGAACGTAAATTCCCGCGGATCCTGTGCAACCCGGTGATGGTCACGCTGATCTACCTGCTGCTCGGGTTCTATTGCCACCTGTGGCATCCGGGCTGGCTGATCTTCCTGGCGATCCCGCTGTTCTCCGCCGCTGTCAGAAAGTAAGACCGGAACGATCAGGACACATGAAGATATGACCGGCTGCCGCGGCTGCGCGGAGAGAGATCGGGAATCAATAAAGAGAGGTAATGAAAATGGCTAATTATTCGATAGAAGATGTGGAAATGATCCGCAAAAAAAGCGGGCTGACCTATCAGGAATCGGTCGCGCTGCTGGATTATCATAACGGAAATGTGACGCGGGCGCTGATCGACCTTGAGCGCAGCGGAAAGATCCGTCAGGATGACGGAACAGTCCGCACCGATGCCAAAGACAGTGCCAAAGAAGAGTCTTTCGGCCGCAAGGTGCTGAATGCGATCCAGAAGCTTTACCGCTTCCGGATCAAGATCAGCAGGGAAGATACGCCTGTTGTGAATTTTTCCCTGGCCTTCTGTATTCTGAGCCTGATGTTCGCGTCTTATCTGGTCATCGCCGGCGTCGGACTCAGCCTGCTGCTGGGTTATCGTTTCGCCTTTGACAAAAAGGATCCCGCTTTTGCCGGCGTCAATCTGGAAAAGACCGTGAAGAATGCCGCGCAGAACGCGAAGTCTTCCGTGAACAGCGTCATGCAGAGCTTCACGGGGGAGAAGGAGAACGCGGCGGTACCGGAAAAGGAAGAAGCGGCCCAGCCTGAAGGATCCTACTTTGATCCCGCTCCCGCAAACGCTCCGAAAAACGCGTATTCCGCTTACGCGGCGGATGTGCCGACGATCCAGGTGCCTGTGCGGACTGAGACCAGCGAGGGCAATGTCGTGGTTGAAGATGAGGGTGACGGTTATCATTCCGCCACGATCGGCTGACAGATATCCGAACGGGGAGTTTGAAAAGAATTCCCCGTTTTTCCCGTGTTGTGGTAAAATAGTCCCGAAAAGGGGGATAACGGAATGCCCAGAATTCTGATCGTTGAAGATGAAAAGAAGATCGCCCGCTTTCTGGAGCTGGAACTGACGCATGAGGGGTATGAAGTGGAAACGGCTTTTGACGGACGGAGCGGCCTTGACGCCGCGACGGCGCGTGAACCGGATCTGCTGATCCTGGATCTGATGCTTCCGCAACTGAGCGGGATAGAAGTATGCCGCCGGCTTCGCGTGAAAAGTGATGTACCGATCATCATGCTGACAGCGAAGGATGATGTGTCCGATAAAGTCATGGGCCTTGATATGGGTGCCGATGACTATATGACGAAGCCGTTCGCCATTGAGGAACTGCTGGCGCGTATCCGCGTGGCGCTGAAGAAGCACCGCGCCGCGGCGCAGATGCCGGAAGCGCCGGAGGAGATCCTGACCGCGGGATGCATCACCCTGGACCCGACTTCATGGCAGGTAACGGTCCGCGGGGAAAGTGTGAGCCTGACGCGCAAGGAATTCGACTGCCTGCATTATCTGATGAAGAATATGAACAAAGCCGTGACGCGGGATCAGCTGATGAACGAGGTGTGGGGATACGACTATTACGGCGATTCCAATACCGTGGATGTCTATATGCGTTATCTGCGCCACAAGATCGACGAGCCGTATCACCTGAAAACGATCCATACGATCCGTTCGGTGGGGTATCTGTTCAGCTATGAAGAAGAATAAGAAAAACGGAACGGCCGGAGAGCTTCGGCTGGTGAACCGGATCAGCGGCAATCTGCACGGCGGGGTCAGCAGGATCAGACTGAGCCTGACTTTCCGTATCGCCGCACATTACTGCCTGCAGATGATCCGCTCGCTGCTGCCGGCATGCCTGCTGGTGACCGTATTGTTCTGCACTGTGACGGGGATCGTGTTCAGCACGCGGCTCGGTGAGATGACCGCGTCCGAACCGGCAGTGACGGAAGAGTATACGCCTGTGCATTTTGTGATCGTACGGGAGGAAGGACTTTCCGGAGAAGCGGCGGATACCGGCTTTTTCGCGCAGGGGGCACGCATCGTTTCATCTTTCTTGCGGGATACAGAAGTCACTTTCCTGTATGCCGCGGAAGGCGACACACTTTATTCCGTGCACGCCGAACAGAAGGCGCTGCTGCTGTACTGGGCTGTGCTGCTGGCGGGCGTTCTGCTGGCGGATCTGTATCGGGAAGGGTATTTTTTCCGGCACAACACGCGGCTGAACAGGCGCGTGCTGAAGCCGATCCGGGAGATCACGGAGCTTGCCGCGACGCTGAGCGAAAACAATCTCTCCAACCGGATCAATCTGGCCGGCACCAAGAACGAGCTGAAGGATCTGGCCGGCGTGATCAATGATATGCTTGACCGGATCGAACTGAGCTATAACAGTCAGAAGCAGTTTGTTTCGGACGCGAGCCATGAACTGCGCACGCCGATCGCCGTGATCCGCGGATATACGGATATGCTGAAGCGCTGGGGCAAGGATGATCCGGAAGTGCTGACTGAGGCGATCACCGCGATCTCACAGGAAACGGAAGGCATGAAGGATCTTGCGGAAAGCCTGCTGTTCCTGGCGCGGCATGACAAAAAGACGTTGATGATGGAAAAGACCGTTTTCAGACCGGGTGAGCTGCTTGCCGAGGTCTGCCGTGAAGCGGAACTGGTAACGCCCGGTACGCAATTCATGTTTTCACAGACATCGGCGGATCCGGAGCTGTACGCGGACCGCGGTATGATCAAGCAGGTGCTGCGTATCCTGTGCGATAACGCGGTGAAATATTCTCCCGCGGGCAGCACGGTGACGCTGCGTCTGGCGGCAGATGAAAAATACTGCAGGCTTTCAGTTGCCGATCAGGGACCCGGCATCCCGCCGGAGGACATTGCCCGGATCTTTGAACGTTTTTACCGCGGGGATAAAGCGAGACATTCCGAGACCGGCGGTCACGGCCTGGGTCTGAGCATCGCGAGGATCATCGTGGTGGCCCACGAAGGAAAGATCAAAGTGCGCTCCAAGGCGGGCGAAGGGACCGAATTCACGGTTGAGGTTCCGCTGGGTAAGGCTTCATGAATTGAAAAAAGAACAAGGAAAAACACGGCTGCGTCGCGTGAAAACGCGGGGCAGCCGTGTTTTGACAAGATGTTACGCTTCCGGGACGGACGCGCCGTTCTGCTTTTCTTTATGCATCTCAATGACCGAATAGAACACCACACCGGCCAGCACGATGACGCCGCCGATGATCTGCAGCGCGACGGGAAACTCGCCGAGCAGGAAGATCGCCTCGATGCTCGCGATGACCGGCTGGCAAAGCTTGGTGGCGGAGACGAACGCCGGGGAGAAATACTTCAGACACCAGCTGTAGGCTGAATGACCGAGGATCGTGCAGACCACGGCAAGCGCGAGCGCGACGGCGGTCGTTTTCCATCCGCCGGCAAAGAACGGCTGACCCGTGCACAGTGTGATCAGGCAGAGCGTTAACGCGCAGAAGGCATACGCGATATACGTATAGACCGTGGTGCTTGTGCCGGTGCGCACGACGCGGCCGAACAGGGTGTTGCCCGCGATCGCGACCGCGGCGATCAGCGCCAGCATGTCGCCGCGAAGGCTGCTGCCGGCGGACTGAGAGTCTGACAGCGCGATCACAACGCTGCCGGCCAGCGTGATCAGGATCGCCGCGACCGCTTTGATGCCCAGCTGCCCCTTCAGGATCACGCGGAAACCGATGGCAACAAAAATGACTTCCGTCGCCACCAGCACGGTGGCGCTTGCCACGGATGTAAATCTCAGCGATTCAAACCATGTGAGAAAGTGGACCGCGAGAAAGACGCCGCTGACGGCTGAAAACGCGATCGTCTTCACGGGAAGGCTCAGGATCTCCGCACGGACTTCCTTTTTACCCCAGACGTAAGGAGAGAGAAGGATAACGGCGCAAAGCAGGCGCTGCGCCGCCGTTACGGCGGACGGCGCGTCTGACTGACGGACGATGACGGCGGCGGATCCGCAGCCCAGCGTAGCGATGATGGCAACGATCAGGGGATGACGTTCAAAGAATCTCACGGTTTCCCTCCGGCAGACAGATTACAATAAATGGAATCAACGCACATTATAGCACAGAAATACGGCGGAGAAAGAATAATATTTGCGGAGTCCGCTGATACGCAGAAGCTTTCATGAAACGGAACGCGCGGGTATCATGAACGGCGTGAATATGTATAATATGGAGGAATGTTTTTTCTGTGAAACTGTATTTGGCAAAAAAAGTCGGGTATCCGGATGACCGGATCGTATATGATACTGATGAACGGAGGTGAGCGGATGGATGAGCATGTGATGGCGGTCCAGCGTATGCAGGAGTATATCAGCAGACATCTGACGGAAGAGATCACGCCTGCGGATCTCGCAAAGGAATCCATGTATTCCCCGTGGTATTCCTGCCGGCTTTTCCGTGAATACACGGGATCGGCGCCGGCGGACTACATTCGCCGCCTGCGGTTGTCCGAGTCAGCCAGACAACTGAAGAAAGGCACGGTCAATGTGACCCGGGCGGCATTTGAATACGGATTTGACAGCATGGATGGCTTCCGGAGAGCTTTTCGGCGCGAATTCGGCTGCAGTCCGGGCGAATACAGCCGGAAACCGGTCCCGATCCCGCTGTTCATTCCGTACGGCGTCAAGTTCAGGGAAATGAGAAAGGAAGGAAGCAGCATGAAGGAGACTGAAACGATCTTTGTTCAGCCGATGACCAGACCGGAACGGATGTGCGTCATCAAGAGAGGGGTCAAAGCGGGCGAGTACTGGGATTACTGCAATGAAGTGGGATGTGATGTGTGGGGGATCCTGACGAGCATGGATTCCATATGCGGTGAGCCTGTCTGCATGTGGCTGCCGGAGAAATACATCACGCCGGGCACATCCGTATATGTGCAGGGGGTGGAAGTGCCGGCGGATCACAGCGGTGAGATCCCGGATGGCTTTGATACGATCATCCTGCCTGAAGCGGAATACCTGATGTTCCAGGGTCAGCCCTTCAGGGAGGAAGATTATGAGGACGCGATCACAAGTGTATGGAACGCGATCAAAAAGTATGATCCGTCACTGACCGGCTATGAGTGGGACAGTGAGAATCCCCGTATCCAGCTGGAACCCAGAGGCGAACGCGGATATATTGAGCTTGTTCCCGTAAAAAGAAAACACTGAGATCAACACATACAGGAACCGGATCCCGGACATGGGATCCGGTTCCTGTATGTTCAGGCAGACCGCATGCAGGAATCACACGGCTGTATGCAGAACTTTTTCTTTTATCACGTAACGGATCCGAATAAAGGACAAGGAGAGAAGAAAATGCTCGGAGCTATTATTGGTGATATCGCGGGGAGCCGCTTTGAATGGCACAACCACAGGGACAAGCGGTTCGATCTGCTTACGGCCGCGTGCTGCCCGACGGATGATTCGATCATGACGCTGGCTGTGGCGGAGGCGATCATGCAGTACAGAAACGGCACGGAGAATGATCTGAAAACAGCCATGATCCATTCCCTGCAGACAATGGGCAGAAGGTATCCTGACGCGGGATACGGCGGACGTTTTTACGCGTGGCTAGCGGAAAACGATCCCCTGCCGTACAACAGCTGGGGGAACGGTTCAGCCATGCGGGTCAGTCCCTGCGCGTGGGCGGCCGATACGATTGCGGAGGCGCTGGATATGGCACGTGTTTCCGCGGAGGTGACGCATAACCATCCGGAAGGTATCAAAGGCGCGGAAGCGACCACGGCGGCGATCTGGATGGCGCGCTCCGGAAAGAATAAGGACGAGATCCGGGCATATACCGAAGAACATTATTACAAGCTGGATTTCAAACTGGATGACATCCGGGAGACCTACCGGTTCGATGTGTCCTGTCAGGGCACGGTCCCGTACGCGCTTGAGGCGTTTCTGGAAGCTGAGGACTATGAGGATGCCGTACGGAACGCGATCTCCATCGGCGGGGACAGCGACACACTTGCGGCGATCGCCGGCAGTGTGGCGGAGGCGTTTTTCGGGATACCGCTCATGATCCGTATGAAAGGGCTGACCTATCTGGACAGAACACAGCGCGATATCTATGACCGCTTCAAAAAAATGACCGGGTGTAAATGAAAGACCGGTGCCGGCACCGAATGGGGCGAGATCGCGGTATCTGCCGAAAAAGATCCGCAGCATCCGAATACATCGTTGCAGCCGCGGCGTACCTTCTCTGTTTTTTCTTGCAATGATGCGTTATGTGTGATACGATGATGACAGGAAATGCTAAAACACAGCATTATATGAAAGGGGAAAATGAAGAATATGAAGAGATTGCTTCTGATCCTGGCTGCTACCGTGATGACTGTGCTGCTTTGCTGCAGTGCATCTGCCGATGTAATCGAAGAAATACCGACACTCAGCGAGCTTTACAGGGAGATGCCTGTGCATCTGCGCACTTTCAGTGATGAGAGCCAGCGGGTCACATCATTTGCCGGTCCGGATAATACCTACATGAGCGCGGGCAGTTATAAGCCGTATAAACAGGAACAGATCAGCGGGTTGTTTATTGAAAACGGCTATATGCTGATCCACCTGAGATATCAGACCGTGGAAGAAAGATACTTATATATCAAGGAAAGCAGTTTTGATGACAAGAGCAACACGCCGGTCATATCCGAACTGACAGAATGGGAAGGCGCCGCGGCATATACGGTGCAGCCTGTCTGGGGTCCCGGACGTGAGTATCAGGGAATATCCGAAAAGTCGATTTCTGAGGGCACCTATATGACTGTATTCTTCAGAGAGAACGGATATTTCTTTGCGGAATGCGCTGACGGAACGGATATTTTCCGCGCGTGGTATCCTGAAGATGCGATCATTTTAAAGGAAAATGAAGCTGAATGATAACGCCGCGGGAAAGACAACGATCAGTCAATAAACGTTTTGATCATAGCTGACCGGAATCGGCGAAAACGTAAATACGGATGGATCTGCAGACAAGACCGGATCCCGATCACGGGACCCGGTCTTTATGTGCATTGCCGGCTCAGGCAGGAACCGGACGGCTGTCATGGCAAGCGAGCGGGCGGTCTTTCCGGAAACTGTGACCGGGATGGCGACGCCGTTTTTATCATCCGATAAAAGTGCGCTGTTTCGGGCAGGCGCGGCAAAACGGTTTCACGTGTTCCGGGACCGTATCTCTCATAGAACAGCTGCGCTTCACCGATATCATCGCCGCTCATTTCCCCCTGTTTCAAACTTCGGGATCATCAGCGCTTTGATCTTTACGGGATCAGCCGCTCTGTCCGGAACAAAGGCGGATGAACAGAGCATCACAGCCGCGGTCATCAGCATGCGAACAAGTTTATGAACAGGTTTATTCATAAATGCCGCATCCGAAAACCGGTTCCTGTGATCTCATGATCCGGGCTGACCGGGAATCGTTATTCCAGACGCATGTCAAACGCTTTTTTGGATGTGCCGCTGAATCCCTTATGCTCATAGAAACGATGGGCTTCGGTCCTGGCAGCTCCGCTCTGCAGGATCACCTTATAGCAATGGTGTTCCTTTGCGAACGCGACTGCCATATCGATCACTTTGGAAGCCAGCCCCTGTTTTCTGAATGCCCTGTCGGTGACCACATTCTCGATAAAGCAGATGCCGCGGCTGCCGCGGGTCAGATTGGGAATATAAACAGCATAGCAGGTCGATACGACTCTGCCGTTCTCAACGGCGCCGAAGTATTGAATGCTGTCATTTTTTTCGATCTCTTTCCACACGGTCTCGCTTTGCTCAGGGGTACACTGCCCGTCAGTTTCATCAAGCTGACGGTACAACGCAAGCAGCGACGGCAGATCGGAGACGGTCAGACTTCTGAATTCCATAGCACAGCTCCTCCCGGATTTCAGATCATCAGGTTCGCAGCGTATTATATCACAGCGGAAGGCAAAACGATATTCCGGCATCGCTGTTCACCATGATCATGGATAAACGGTGCTGCTTGACATGAGATCTTCCCGCCGGGCGGACCGCCGTCCGTTCCGGAATCGTATCCCTCCAGCGGCTGAATACCGATCCGGTTGGGGATCTTCCGGCCGTACAGACAAAGCGGTGCGGCAAGATGATCCGTATCTGTGCTGTATGGTATTTCCAGTCCCTGACGGGATAATTCATCCTTGAATGATATTTCTTTTTCCATATCCCATTCAGCTCCTTCGTCCTTTGGATCGGTCGGAGATCCTCCGACCGGGACCGCTTGCATGTGCCGGACAATGATCAGGAAACAGACCGCTGAACCTTACGAGAAATCCCCGATCCTGCCGAGAAATTCACCGATGCTGTGATACCGCCCGGAATAGATGACCGGATCAAGCCGGGTCAGATCGACATCGAAGGTATCTTCCGGAACGGCGTTTTCATCGCACTGGACATTCAGGATCCTGCAAAAGAAAGTAGTCGATTCTCCCGTTTCAAACGCTTTCACCGCTTTGCACTCGTACACCCAGCGGCTGGCGTCCAGTACGGGCACATCCGCTTTCAGACCTCTGGAAACGCTGTATTCCATGGCATCCTTTTTGCCGTCCTTCGCGTGACGGGTTCCGAAATAATCCATGAGCGGAAGCATATCCCGGCTGACCAGGTTCACGCTGAGCATACCGTTTCTCAGCACGTTCAGCTTCGTCATTTTTGATCCGAACATGCTGATGACCAGCAGATAATCATCACTCTTTTCACAGGTGGCGCTGACCCAGGTGATGGGCGCGAAATTATCCGAACCGTCCTCATTCACCGTGCCGATGATAAAGGCGGGCTGGATCGCCACGGAGAAGCCGGTGCCGATGGATCTTCTTCTGACTGCCGCCATTTCCGTTTGCTCCTTTCCACAGAATAGAATGTGCCGGAGACCTTGGGTATTATATATTTGTCTGAGCTGATCCCTGAATCTTACCGGCGGATCATGCCGGTGTAAACAGGAAGTTGATCCGCGAAGGACTCAATGATCCTTTCGACACGGATCCTGCCGCCGAGCAGAGTCTCAGTCATTTCGCCGCTGAGCTCACCGCTCCAGTAACGCTTTGCCTGTTCGATCTTCCGGTCAAAGCTGTCTCCGTTCACGTCCGGAAGAAGGGACGCGTCTCCGGTAAAGACGGCTCCGTCGGAGCTCAGCTCGACGATCTGAAGTACTTTTCTGCCGTTGCTTTCAAAGTTCTCTTTCCATTTGTACACTTCTTCCGTTGACCGGCAGACAAACAGACACCTGAACCGGGAAGGCCGGTCGGGGAAAAACGCGGTTCTGACCCATTCACATATGGATTCCCTGACAGCACGGGACTGATTGAAAACATAATCACAGATCACGCTTTTTCCGGCATCCGAATAATCATTTTCCGAAAGGACCCGGAAAACATCCGCTCCGTCTTCCCGCCGGGCTTCTCTTTTCATCCAGAAGTCATACAGTCTGTTATGGTTATCCCCGGAAAAATCAATGAGCTGACCTTCCTTCATGGGGATCCTGGTCACCAGGTGATAGTATTTCATGGAGGCGTTCTCCCTGCACGGATGACTTTGCGGTATCTTATCAGTCTGACCGCTTCTGTCAATGCGCATTTCTGTCTTATTCTTTTCGGTGATCACTGAAGCAGCTCGGAAAGGGAATGGATCTTTGTACAGAACACTTCAATATCGGAAGCCGGCTCCGCGGCGATCAGGACCGGCGTGATGCCGAGCCTGGCGGCGCCTTCCAGGTTCCGCGGAACGTCATCGATGAACACCGTTTCTTCCGGTGCGCATCCGCATTTGCTCAGCGCGTCCAGATACATCCGTTCGTCCGGCTTGAAAACACCCAGTTCATAGCTGTACGTGGCAAATGAAAAATAATGTCCGATGCCGAGCGTGCCCAGCTGCATACCGATGCTGGGCCATGTATCCGATATGATCCCGAGAGAAAAGGAAGTGCTCAGCGTTTCCAGCACTTTCTTCGCATCCGGATAGATCACATAGTTCTCCATATTGCAGGCGCGGTCATACGCGGCATTCCGGCATTGCTGTTCACTGAGACCCAGCTCAAGCGCATCCGAAATGATGGCATAATAGTGACGGAACCGATCCTGTTCTTCGTCGATGTCATGAAGCAGATGTGCCTCTGTCAGATATTGAAGGCCTTTCTCCCGCGCCGAACGGATCCTTTCGGGACTGATCGTCTTCAGCCGATCCCCGGCGTATTTCAGAAACCTGTTTGTAAACATCCAGTCCCCGGAAGCGGGATAGTCCAGCGTATAGCCGACATCAAAGAAAATGGATTTTTTGCCGTTCAGCACATCGTGCATGATGTTTCCCTCCTTGCCGGTCACCGGCCTTCATACTGTTGTTGTTCCGCAGGCATATTTTACAGGAATGAGCGGTAAATGGCAATATGCCGGCAGCTCCCGAACCCGGGCGCGGACGGAAGACCGCTGCCGGAAACAGATGAGAAGCTGCCGCTGTATTGCGGCACGGCCGGTACTGATGTTATACTTTTATGCAGACAGTATACGGGATCATGCATGCTGCCGGCAGCGGCTCATATCGTTTGCCAAACGGATCCCGGCGCTGACAAAGGAGTGTGGATCATGCATCATATAACGGAACTTCCGGCCTGGGAACGGCTGTTCAAAAGGATCGTATGGGAACAGACCGGTACTGTCGAAGGAATGAGGATCCTTGATTTCGGAAGCGGAGAAGGCGTTACGGCGGATCATTTTGCCGGAAGAAATGAAGTGATCGCCGTGGAACCGTCGGAAGAAATGCTTTCTCATGCATGGAAAGATCATCCGTATACACAGATCACGGGAGACGCGGACGTGCTGGCGTCGTTTCCGGATGGATCGTTTGATATGATCATCTGTCACAATGTGCTTGAGTATATCGAGGATAAGAAGACCGTGCTGCGGGAATTGACCAGGATCCTGAAGCGGGGCGGGACGATGTCGGTCGTAAAGCATAACAGAGCCGGGCGGGTCATGCAGATGGCTGTGCTGCTGGATGACCATGAAAAGGCGCATGCGCTTCTTGACGGCGAAAACAGCCATGCTTCCCGTTTCGGCATCATCCGTTATTATGATGAAAATGATATTCCTGTATGGTCACCGGAGCTTCAGATCGAAGATGTGTACGGCATAAGGACATTCTGGGACCTTCAGCAGAACCAGCAGAAGCATGAGGATGAAGCGTGGCAGAGCCGGATGATGCAGCTTGAAATGAGAGTATCACGGATACCGGAATACAGAAGCATCGCGTTTTTTCATCATGTGCTGCTGAAAAAAAGATCCTGACGCGTCTGATATCGGACGCGTGCCTTTCCGAAAAAACCAAAGAGTGAAAAAAGCCGCACAAGTAAAAAACGTAACGAAAGCGCAGCATGTTCTGCCGTTTCGGCATCAATGCCGGGACTGCCGGGGTCAACGAAGACAACATGCCGGTGCGGCTCCCGCCCGGATACCGCTTAAGCATGAAAACTATGACCGGGCATTGACGGTGTTCCCTTCGGAAGGCTATACTGATACGCGGGGTATGAAAAGAAACCATGTATCACAGACGGGCCTTTGTCTGAAATGTGGTCTGTGACCGGTTTCGGAGAAACACGAACACGCGCGGCCGGGAAGCGGCCGCGCAGACTGAAGCATATATTGGAGGCATGAGGATGGAAACATTGGATGCGATCTTCGCAAGACACAGCTATCGCGGCAGATACAGGGACACGCCGGTGCCGAGGGAAGACCTGCTGAAGATCATGGAGGTCGGGCTGGCAGCGCCGTCCGGATGCAACAAACAAACCACTTCGCTGATCGGGATCGATGATCCGGAAGTGCTGAAAAAGGTGCACGAAGTCATCGAACCGGATGTGGCTCCGACCGCGCCGGCGGCGATCTGCGTGCTGACACAGAGGATCATCGCGTACAGGGACCGGTGCTTCGCGACCCATGATTACGCCGCGGCCATTGAGAATATGCTGCTTGCCGCGGCAGCCATGGGCTATGACAGCTGCTGGTATGAAGGGCATGTCACGGATACGGACCGGATCGGGGATAAGATCGCGAAGGTGCTGGGGGTTCCGGACGGTTACGAGCTGGTCTGTTTCCTGCCGGTCGGCATTGCCGCCGATCCTGTCACGGGACCGAAGAAAAAAGCGTTTTCGGAACGCGCGTGGCTGAACGGATTCGGAAAGATCGAGCAGGCAGAGCAGAATGATGAGCTTAAGTAAGGTCAAAAAGGTGATCCCGTCACTGAAACTGAAAAATTGTCTGATTATTGCCGCCGGCAATGTGATCCTGGCCTTCGGTCTGTATCAGATCCATGCCCAGACAAATGTCTCCGAAGGCGGTGTGCTGGGCCTGATCCTGCTGCTGAAGCACTGGTTCGGTATTTCTCCCGCGTACAGCGGACTTGTGCTGGACCTGATCTGTTACGCGGTCGGGCTGAAAGTGCTCGGAAAGGCATTCCTGGGATATTCGGCTGTCGCAAGCGTCATTTTTTCGCTTGCGTACCGGATCTTCGAACTGTTTCCGCCGCTCTGGCCGCAACTGTATCAGGCGCCCGCCGCCGCGGCGCTGTTGGGAGCGCTGTTTGTGGGCGTGGGCGTGGGTATCAGCGTCCGGGCCGGGGGAGCCACGGGCGGTGATGACGCGCTGGCGATGTCGCTCGCGGTCATGACAAAAAAAGGCATCCAGTGGATGTATCTGATCACGGATCTGACTGTTCTTGCGCTTTCGCTGACCTATATTCCGGTGAGCCGGATCGTGTGGTCGCTGATCACGGTCATCCTGTCCGGGCAGATCATCGGCCGGATCCAGAAACTTCCGGCTGGACGCGGCAGCGGGAAAAAGCTTCCGAAGATGACGGTATAGTCCTGTAATTAAAGCATGTTTCATCCTGTTTGATGTAACAAGGTGCATCCCGCAAAGATGGCGGGATCATTCTGCACTCACTTCCGATATGACCTTCCATTCGTCATACAGCCGGTCCGCGGTGAACGCGGCATTGGCGGGGCTGGTGGACGGGAGACGGACAGGCACGCGGCCGCAGACGGGATACAGGTATTTCATGAACAACGCGTGGGATGTGTTTCCGTTGCAGTATATTTCACGGATGTCAGCCGTGTTCAGAATGCGGGCGATATCCACGGGGATCACATTCCGGATGCTGCTGTCGCTCGAACCGATGATATCGCACTCCTCGATGGTATCCCACAGCGCGATCCGCTTTTCCAGCAGCAGCTTTTTCCGGCCTTCGGTATCGGCCGGGATCTCACAGGCCAGCAGACGGCCCAGCAGCGGCCAGAACCTGTTCCGCGGATGACCGTAGTAGAACGCGGCTTCGCGGGATCTCGCGGACGGAAAGCTTCCGAGGATCAGGATCGTTGAATCCGCGTCATACACAGGCCCGAAATTCCGCGCCAGATGTCTGTATTCACCGCCGCGTTTTTCCGGTTTGCCATTGACTTGCAGACCCGGCTGCAGTTTTGCGATCTTCTGTCTGTGATCCATAGAGACCTCCCGTTTTTGCGGCGGGACGCTGAGGCGCCCTGCCTGTCAGAACAGCCTGATTATAACATGGCGGGATATACCGGACAATACCGGTATTTGCGGAAGCATGCCTGCGGAACGATCCGGCGGGAACGCTTCTTTTTTGTTTTACCGGTCATTTTGCTCTGCCATTTTATGCTGCGGCACTTGATTATGATATATGATCTGCGATATAATAATATCGCTTGAAAACCGTGAAAAATATTGCATGATTCGTTTGATTATATAAATATATCTTTATCCGGAGTGATATTATGACAGAAGCGCGAGACAATATGCTGAATGATATGGTTCAGAAACTGCATTATAACAATCCGCTCTTTCTGTGCTATGTCGGTCACACCTGCTGCCCGCCGGAAACGGATTATGTCGTGAAGGAGCACTGGCATGAGGAGATCGAGTATCTGATCGTGACGCAGGGCGTTTTTCATTATTCCGTGAACGGAAAACAGATCGAGCTGCACGGCGGCGAAGGCATCATGGTGAACAGCAAACGGATCCACGCCAATTTTTCACCGGCAGGCGAGTCCTGCGAATTCCGATATGTGATCATGCACCCGTCCTATCTCGCGGCATCGCCGTACATTGAGCAGAAATATCTCTCGCCGCTGATCTCGCCGGAAAGCATAGACTATGTTTTCCTGAAAAAGGATGACTGGACCAGTGAGATCATAGAGGATGTGCTTCATCTGATGGGAAAGGAACAGGAGGAAGGTTATGAGCTTGAGATCATCGAGTGCGCGTACCGTGCCTTCCGCCTGATCTACCGGAATCTGCATCCCGCGCTGAGCGATTCGCATGTATCATCCGTATATGACGCGTCCTTCAAGGCGATGCTGGGCT
>JAUNQH010000001.1:70382-73759 GCA_030536295.1 Clostridia bacterium
CGGAAAGACGCTGTGCGCGAAGCTGTTCAGAAAATTCACTTCCGAAACGCCGGGGCAGTATCTGATCCATTACAGGATCACGAAGGGCGCGGAGCTGCTGACAAAAACGGACCGGAGCGTGACGGAGATCGCCTATGAAGTCGGCTTCACCGGTCCGAGTCATTTTACGCAGACCTTCCGTGATGTGATGGGCACAACACCGAACCAGTACCGGCAGAGCCGGATGCGGGACGCGGCTGAGGCGAAGATGGCGTAACAGGCAAACCTGTTTTCATACGCAAAACAAGATCAAACATAAAGGAGAGTGTGAATTGATGAAAAAAGATCTGAGCGCGATCCTGCCAAACGGGAGATCCTTTGATTTCTGGGAGAAAAAGTGTGAGTATGACCGTACGCTGTATGTGGATTGCGGGAATCCGAAGGCCTCGGATGATAATACGGGCAGCGCGAAAGCGCCTTTCCGGACGATCAATGCCGCGGCAAAGGCGGCAACGCCCGGCACGCGGATCCGGATCCATGCCGGTATCTACCGCGAATGCGTGCGGCCGGCAATGGGCGGCGAAAGTCCGGAGAAAATGATCTCCTATGAGGCTTTCGGCGATGGGAAAGTGATCGTGCGCGCCTCCGAGGAAGTCAGGGATTTTATTCCGAGCACCGGATGGATGCTGCAGCGCGGCCCCGGTCCCAGAACCGATGTATCCGGCGTGAAGGTATGGGAGCATGATCTTGATCCCGATATGTTCCGCGGATATAATCCTTTCTGCGCGGTGAACATCCTGCATGACAGGCTGTTCATCGAGTACGAGAAGACCGATATGACCACCTATCTGAACCGGCGGGGCTGTGTTTTCTGCGACGGCGAGGCGCTGACACAGGTCGCGCTGTACAATCAGCTGAGCAAAGCGGAAAACACGTACTGGGTGGAAGCGAACGGACAGAAGATCCATTTCCGTCTCAAAGGCGATGATGATCCCGGAAACCATCTGATCGAGATCACCGTGCGTGAACAGTGCTTCGCGCCGGAGATCCCCTTCCTGAACTATATCCGTGTAAGCGGCCTGATCTGCGAGCATGCCGCGACAGGTGCCCCTGTGCCCCAGCGCGGCGCGATCAGCTGCTATCGCGGGCATCACTGGATCATCGAGGATTGTGAAGTCAACTGGAGCAACGCGTTGGGAATTGATGTCGGCAACGAGTGCTGGCACCATGAACGGATCCCGGATCAGATGATCGGTTATTCCGTTGTCCGCCGCTGCCGCGTCAGGGATGCCGGCGTGTGCGGCATCGCGGGCCTGTTCGCGACCCATATGCTGATCGAAGACAACCTGATCGAGGGAACGGGCTGGCAGAAGATGGAGCTGAGCTGGGAAGCCGGCGCGATCAAGCTGCATAACAGCGTGGACGCGCTGATCCGTCGGAACATTTTCCGGAATACCTTCCGCGCCGATCATATCTGGCTGGACTGCGGCAACGTGAATAACCGCATTACGGCCAACCTGTTCCTGGACGGTATTGAACAGCGTGAGGCGATATTCATTGAGTGCACCCGTGACGGGGTGAATCTGATCGACAACAACATCATATGGAACGTGGAAGGAAGGTTCGATCCCGCGAAGATCCCGGATGAGCCGGGGTCCAAGGGCTGGTATAAGCTGCGTGAGGATGAGTTTGTGAACGGCTACGGCATCTACGGCGAAGGAACCGACAGGCTGTTTATCGTGCATAACCTGATCGCGAAATGCCGCCACAGCGGCTATTATCTGAAACCCGTGCCTTTCCGCACCGGCATCGACCGCGGCGGCACATCCCGGAAAGCCCGGATCCTCAACAACATTTTCTATGACTGCGGTGAGGCTGCCATTGTGATGCCGACGGCTGATAACCAAAGCGACGGAAACCTGTTTGTGCGGATGGTGGGCGGATATCTGCGCGTGATGTATCCGGAACCCGAAGTATGCCTGCATCTGAACGCGTGGCAGGAATTCTACGGCTTTGATATGAACGGGGCAAACGGCTGGTTTGATATCGAGCTGGACCGCGACGCGGGCACGATCCGTTTCGCGGACGCGAAGGATCAGCCGATGGCGTTCCCCGAGATGCTGGAGCTGATGGCGTTTGTGAAGGACCCGGAGAACGTGAAGCGTGTTGATCCCGTGGAACCGGTAAAGTCCGACTATTACGGAAACGAGCGCAAGCCGGGCGCCGTGCTGCCGGGTCCGTTCGCTGAGACCGGAGCGGTGTTCCCGATCGATCCTGTACGCAAATGATAACGCAAAGCGCTCTCTCCGGTGCGGAGAGAGCGCTTTGACGGCTTCCGGTCACAGTTCCTTTTCATAACACAGGAAAGGCTGTTCATACATTTCACAGCGGCCGGCGACACGAAAACCGAAGACCGCGTAGGAACGGATGGCTTTCAGATTCAGCTCATTCACCAGAATATGAACGCTTCGGCAGCCCTGTGACCGCAGAAGATCCAGCATATATTCCACCATGACGCGGGCATATCCGCGGCATTGCCGGTCCGGCGCGACCGCGAGCCGGGCAAACTCGCCGCCGGGCTGCAATTCCTTTGCCCAGCAGGGAAGCGCATCAACAGTCTCATCATGCTCCCTGGAGATCGCGCCGATGATCCGGCCGCTTTCTTCCGTCATGACGAAAAGATCTCCGCCGGCAAGATCCCTGTCAACTTCCTCCGGCCCCGGATAATCTTCATTCCACGGACAGAATTCGCGGCCGATCTGTGAACGGTACAGGGCGAGGATCGCTTCACGGTCTGCGGTTTCGGCCTTCCTGATGGCAGTATTCATAAAAGTATCTCCTTCAGCCGGATCATTTGCCGGGCTGTGCTTTCAGCAAAACAGACCGGCGGGGCAATTATATATCAAACTGCCATGAAAGGAAAAGGAATTTTCGACAAAATATCGAATAAGATATAGATACATAAAAAACGGAGTTGATACTGAGGTGCGCGTAGCTGTTCTGATCGGTGAGATCGCTTTTGACAGTCAAAGGCGTATCATAACCGGAATTCTTGAAAAAGCCAGCGAAAGCAACGGTCAGGTCTATCTTTTTATCGGCGACGCGGAGGAATATCAGCCGCATGATAAATATGAGACCGGCGAATACAATATATACAATCTGCCTGACTTTTCCGCTTTTGACGGGGTCATTTTTGTACCGGATACGATCCACAGCCCTGAGACCGTAAAAAAGGTCACGGAACGGATCAGAAAAGCAGGCGTCCCATGCGTATCGATCAATATCAGCATTGACGGATTCATGTCGGTCAAGATGGGCAACAGCGAAGGCCTGAAGAATATCGTGGAGCATCTTTTCAACCGGCACGGTGTGAGAAACCTGTTTTATATCTCCGGTCC